>DATIGF010000042.1:0-19629 GCA_035454865.1 Nitrospiraceae bacterium
GTCTCGACCTGTATCTCTCCGAACACATCAAAAAGTAGCCGCGCCAGCTTATGGCGTCGTCGCAGGTCTCGCGATGACGCCAATCTCATCTGCATAAGAAATGAAGGCGGGGGGGCTCAGGAGGAAGAGAGGGCCCCCGCCCGGGAAGTGGGAGGACACTACTACTCCCACTCCGGTACCGGCGCGTGGGCAGCGCCGGCTGGTCGCTCTGTCGCTCCATTGTCCGTTGATCACTCCTATTGGTAATCCTCATTCAGCGATTTTAAGAAGGCTGCAAGGGGTGCAACGTCGGTTGCGGGCTGCAGGGCGATGCCCCTGAGCGTTTCCGCTCCGTTTCGCAGGGTGCCTGCCCGGGCATGATTCGACATGCCGATGTAGAATGCAATGACATTCTCCAATGTGTCGAACTGTCCGTTGTGCATGTATGGAGCAGAATGGCTCAGGTCACGAAGCCCAGGGGTTTTGAATCGAGCGATGGCTCGATCCAGAAGCACGGCGTCCGACAAGAGGCAGGGTAGCTGATCGTCGCAGAGAATAGACCGAATTTTGGCTTGGGGGTTCGGATTGTCCGGGTTGGCGAAGATGTTCCAGACGCCGAGATCGGTCAACGTGGTTCCGTCTGAAGGGATGGAACGAAAGCGCTCGCTGGCGCCGGGATGCTGCTCCGATGCCGGGAGGTCGTTGGCCGTTCTGGCTGCCAGGGAGGGAATGGGAAGAGCCAGAAATGCTCCCGCTCCGTGAGTCGGGAGATCGTCGTACTCCTTCTGCGTGACCCCCGTATTGTGCAGCTTGAAATCGGTGAAGTTAGGGGCGGCGTGGCAGGCGATACAGTTGCCGATCTTGCCTGCAGCCAACTCCGGTGCTGGGGGGGAATCGCTGAGGGTTCTGTGAGAAAGAACTTCAAGCCTGTTAGTTCCTGGGCTCCGAACACAAAGGGCTGGGCATGGAACTGGAATTGTCCGTTCGGACGATTTGGGTTGGAGGTCACAAACTGCAGGGTGCCGGCGAGATCCCGCGCGTTCACGAGCTGCAAGAGGCGCCGACTGTAGTCTAGCGGAGTCTCATTCGGATCAGGCTGCTGAGGGAGGCCGTTGATCTGCAAGAAGACATCGAATGGGGAACGAATGAGATTGCCGGCGTCGTCACTCTGCGAAAACAGCAACTGATTCACGTAGGCTGCGACGACTTTCACGACGGCGTCGAATATGTCCTGGTCGGTTCCGGAGCCGACGAGTACACGAAATTCCGGTGGTAGGCGGAGTTCATCGGGTATGGCGGGGTTTCCTCCAGTAAAGAGTATTCGGTAGGGGAGTCCGTCGAATTGTTGAGCGATCGCCCCGCTGCCATCATCACCCCGTACGACACGCGCGACATGGGCAATGGCCTGTGTTTTCTCGCCAGGAAGCCAGCCGAAGTTTCTTCCGGTGAAGGTGGTCGCGACCAGATCTTCCATTGAATTGAATTCTGAGTCGAAGTGGAAGAGAGCTCCGCCCGGACGATCCAGGGCGGAGTTAACGAGGGGAGGCGAATTGCGGGGCGCATGGGTCTTGCCGTCTGCTCTGGCTGGAATTGGACTGCGGCGGGCGAAGTCGGTGTAGGTCCGCATGCCTCCGCCGGGTACACCCGCAAATTCGTCAACGAAGTGACAGGAGCGGCAATTCATCGACATGCCATTGAAAGGTCCTGGATCAATCGGCGCGCCGAGCGTGGTCGTTTCCACGGTATCCAGTACAGGATCCCCCGCAGCGTGATCATTGATATCGCCGCCGCTATCCAGGAACGCCTTGAATGCTTGAGCAAAGCGAGTTTCGACGAATAAGCGTTCTCCAATGGCGGCTTCGGCGCCGGGGGTACCCACTTTGACGGGGTTGGCGGGCGGGGGGCCCGCCTGAGAATTGGTGTCCGAACACCCCGCGAGGAGCTGCATGGTCGCGACGAAACCGACGGCCACCGCAACAGCTCCGGAGACTCCTCGGGCTGGTCCGCTAAATCTTGTCATGATGAAACCTCGTGGCAACAGGGGTGATGGTTCATAGGGAGAGCATCCCATGGTCATAAGGACGGCAATGGTCTGATTCGCCCAGCAATTCGCAGAATCGTTCGATGAGTTCGGGGTCGAATTGAGTCCCCGCAGCCACCCGGAGGATTCTGAGGGCAATGCTGGCCCTCAGTTCCGGATCTGACACATTCGGCACTCGAATCGCATCGAACGCGTCGGCGATTGCCAGGATACGGGAGCCATAGGGAATAAGCGCTCCTCTCAGACCGAAAGGATAGCCTGATCCGTCCCAACGTTCGTGGTGATGCGCGATAATTACTGAGGCTTCCCTGAGAAAGCGAAAGGGCTCTAGTAGTTCTGCTCCGATCCGAGGGTGATTCTGTACAGCCGCATACGAGTCGGCATCGAGTAGCACGGGACGAGACAAGAGACTGGAGGGCAGTGTCAACAAGCCGATATCGTGAAGCAGAGCGGCGAGCTTCAAGTCATGAAGGGCCTGTCGCGAGAGACCGATTCTGTGGCCGATCGCCACGGCAAAGACGACAGTACGACGTCCGTGCCCGGTCTGCCAGTGCAACGAGCGATCGAGTTCTTTGCTCGCCTGACGCACAAGGATACTTTCGATATCGAAGCGGGACGATGCCGGCAGATGCAGCCGGTCGAGCTTACTCAAGAGCGAAAGGATGCGACGCAGTGGTGTGCTATTGCTCTTCCCTATTTCTGTGAGCATGACCGGTCCTCTGTAACCTGTAATATTGGGGACATGGTCAGTCGAGTCGGTTGGGTCATCGCGACCTAGAAGTAGGTTGCGACCGACATGACAAGAACACTGTTGTGGATCATCGTTTGTGAGATCGGATCAAACGCTTTTGGCTGATATTGGTAGCTTAGTTTGAATGCGGCGTCTTCGATCGGTCGATAGTTCAGGCCGAAGGACAGCTGTTCGATGTTACCGAACCCGTTTTGAGTGTCGAGATCGGTGTTGACCCGGTCGTACCTGAAGACTGCCGTGAAAGTCGAGCCCGGCCCGAAGTGTTTAGGCGAGAGGTTCGCCAACCATTGCGGGAGAAAGTGGTAGTTTCCCTGGATGTAGAAACCGTTGCTCCGTTGAGGGGGAGTGCCGGGGGCGCTATTCCCGGGAATGCCGGTGAGCAGTGAGCCTGGAGCAAAGCCGATGGTGTTTCCCGGAATTGCCCGAGAGTTGCCTCTGTTGTAGGCCCAGGCTGCCTCGCCGATGAGCTCAAACGGTCCACGCTGGAAGGTCCAGTCCAGGGCGGCAATGCTCATCGGATTGTAGCTGCTGGGCGACGCATTGCCGTAATAGCCCGAGCCCGCTATTTCAATTCCCAACGTCGGGCTGAACGCCAGACGCCCGGCAACCGCCTTTCCATTGTTTATGTCCAGTCCGTCGTCTGAAGCACATTTGCGTTGCCGAGCCCCGCGAGTACCGTCGGCCTGGTTGACGGTCGGTGTGCCGTCAGGCTCATAGCCGCAAGGGCCGGTAGTGACATACAGTTCGTAGTCGACTTTTCCCGTTCGCCCGGGATAGAACGTGCCGTAGAAGCCGGCCCCTGTCTCTGCCATCGTCGTCGGGATCACGAGTTGACTGACCAGGGGGCGGTCGGTCAGATCGTTCAGCGGCGAGTCATGCAGAAGATTGAACTTTCCGATCGGCACGAGCAGAATACCCCCGCGAAGATTGAAGGACTCTTTGATGAGATAGTCGACTTGGGCAAATTCCAGGCCGAACTCCAGCTCACGGTCAGGTCCGCCCTCTTCCCTAATGCCATGCTCAATTTCAAGTTCAGCCGACATCTTTAGGTGTTCCGTTACGTCGGCGTATATGAAGGGGACGAATCGCTGCTGATCAAAGACATTGGATACGCCTTGATTGTTGTTGATGGCGGCGTAGCCGGTATCGATGGTTCCTTTTTTCTGAGATCGAAAACTGAAGTCCATGTATCCCCCGACAATCGCCTTGGGGGATGACACGAACGGTTTGGCGTACACCAAGCGACCGGATCCGGTGGATCCGAAAGAGAGCGCCGGTTGCTGTTCGGTCCGTCGTTCTCGCGCCACATCTGGAAGAGATCCAATCCCCGGTTCTTCTTGCACAGAGGGCTCATTGCGAGGTTGTTCCGTGGTCCCTTCCCGCTGTTCGTGGGATTTGCGGAGTGCCTCTCGATATTCCCTGACCTCTTCTTCCAGCTTCTGCATGCGTTTCTCGATGGCGTTATCGTCGGCCCATACCGGTATAGCCGCTAGCACAGCGAGCACCAGACCCCCGATGAAGGTTGCGCTTCTCATGAGAATCCTCCTGACACGTAAAGATGAATGTCAGACTCTGGACTCTTGATGGTCGCTGGTCTCTGTGCACGTTGGTTCCACTGCGACTAGTGGTCAGTGCTTCTTGCTTCTGGACTATGTCCCGCCCGTGATGGATCAAAAACAAAAAGCCCAAGACCACCTTTGTGATCTTGGGCTCTGGGTGAAAAACCTCTGGCCGCGATTGATTGTACGACTCGCTCCCGCTAGCTCATGTCTTCTCCGGGTGCTTCCCAGCCATTAGAGGTTGTTTCAAGATCCACATCTCGTAGAGCGGTATCCACATCATCACGAGAAACGTCACCATCATGAGTGTATCGCCGGTCAGCATCGTCAGTACGAAGATGGGTGAAATATAGCTGATGAGCCACGGTGATAGAAGATCCAGCCCCACTCCGGCGAACGACAACCAGGTCATCCAGACCTTCATCGCGTGGCTGGCATTCGTCAAGTAAAGGACGTGCACCAGAATCATAAACACGACCGGCATGGTGAAGAGGTGGAAGTGCGTTACCTCCGCCAGTTCGCGGAACGACATGGGCTCGCCGAAAGTCGCGTCCGAGCCTCGATAGTGGTCGGCAATCCCCTGTGGAGAGAGACCGGTCATACTATGGGCCCAGAAGAACGAGAACAGGAACCCCACCAGCATCAAGAGCAGGAACTGCGTATAGAGCAGCCTGATGTGCCGATCTGAGTCCCGCAGTTTGAATCGAGTGTTGAAGTTGCGCATCGGTAAGCCAGCGTTCCGTCGAGGCTAAAAGCCGAACAGAGAACTGAACACTCCCTTTTCCACCTTCCGAAACGCAACCGAATCGCTCCCCACTCCTGCGGGCTTCAGGTAAAACTCGTCAACCAGCACCAGCACGCGTTTGACACCGGCGCTCATGGAGCGAACGGACATCGTCGCGCCGGAGATATTGATGATGTCCTTGTTGATCCTGATCGGGTCCGTCACCGTTTTGCCATCGTATTGTGAGTTGAACCGTTTGCGTCCGACTTCACTCCCTTTAGCGTCGCGAAACACAAGGAGTTCCACATCGGTACAGGTTCCCCTGGCATCGACTCCTACCATGTAGGTCATGGGCTTATATTTGCCGATGGTATTGTGAATCATGGCATAGCCGTCGATCTTGTCGTCGGTTTCACCGACATAAAGTTCGAAAGAGTCTTCGGGGAATTTCCAGCCGATGCGTTGCTCGATCAGCTCTTTCTTCTCCTGCGTCAGGCGGATCAACTCCTTGCGGATCCGCTTGGAGTTCGGGAGGACGGTCTTGACGGCTTCCTCCTCCGTCATAAACTCCTCATACTTAAAGTCATCTTCCTTCAAAAACCGGCGCAACTCGTTGTCCCAGATCTTCTCCCCGGCCAGAGCCGGAAATGGGGACAACAGCAATAAGATGACAACGGCGATGGTGCGGTACGCACTCAGGTAAGTGAACATCCTTGCTCCTTCAGTTTGGCATCCAACCGTGTTTGTACATCGTTCATCACTTCCGCCGATGGATCTGTCGGGGCCCAGCCCCACAATAGTGATCCCCCCCGGAATGCCCAGCGCTGGCGCTCCTCGATGTAGCTGACCTTGATGACATCGTCCAATCGCTTCACAATAACTGTGAGCCGGGACCGATCTTTGCTGTTTTGCACGTCTCGTTGCAAAGCACCAAAGGTCCGTCCGGGCATCGGGATTTCCAGCCAGGCCGTTTCAATCACTCCCTTATCTTTGTCCTTTCGGGTGATCGAACGGTCTTTCACTGCTTCAAGCGAGGCTTCCCAGGCATGGTCATAGCTGCAGACGGCAAATCGTTGTTGCATGCCACTCAAAGAGGTGCAGGCCGTCAGGGCGACCGTAACCAGAAGAAGGGTGAATGATTGAATCATCAGTAGCCTGTCTTGTTTCGCTTCCTATGGGCCCCGCCAGCATGGCGGGGCGACTCAGTCGTTTGCCTAGAAGTAAGTTGCTGCTTGAATCAAGAACCCGTTTCCATTGATTGGAGTACTGCCAGCCGTTGAGAAATCGCCGGCAGGTACCAGGCCCGTTGCGTCTTTCTGTGTGTTGAATTGCCAGTCGAACTTGAACACCGTGTCCTCGATCGGCCGGAAGTTCAATCCGAGCGTGAGGCGCTCCAGTTCCCGTCGATTTCCTCCGGCGGGATTAAAAAGTGTGCGGTTATCAGTGTCGGTGTCCACCCGTTCCCAGCGCACGACCGCGGTGAAGGTGGAGCTTTCACCGAAATGGCTCGGGGCCCATCGCTTAAGGAACTCCGGCATGAAGTGGTAGTTCCCCTGGATGTAATAACCTTGCATGCCCGCTGGTCCGATGTTGTTGGGGGCGGTGCCGGCCGTGGTATTGTTCGTAATTCTCGTCCAGGCCGCTTCCCCGATGATCTCAAAGGGACCCCGCTGGAGAGTCCAGTCGAGCGCGTATGTGCCGAGATATCCCTCCCCAACGGCCCCGGCCGACGGCTTGTACTTCCCGTAGTAAGCCGACCCCGCGACTTCAATCCCCAGCATGGGACTGAAGGCGAGGCGGCCGACGATTGCCTTGCTTTCATCACGATCGCGAGACACGCTCCCGCGCGCGCCCCGTACGCCCAAATCGGTAATGGTACCGGCGGTCTGACTCATCCCATTCACCACATAGACTTCATAGTCCAGTTTTGACAGGGAGGTGGGGTAGAGAGTTCCGTAAAAGCCGGCGCCAGCCTCGAACCAGGTGCTGGGAATGATAATTCTGGAAACCATCGGCCGATCGACCAGGTCGTTCAAGGGTGAGTCGTGCAGCAAGTTGAATTTGCCGACCGGCATCAGGAGGATACCGCCGCGGATATTGACTGCTTCAGTGATCAGGTAGTCCAATTGGGCAAATTCAATCTGGATGGATCCGTCCCCGAATGTTCCGCCTGACCCTGTTTGAGGCGCATTCACGCCCCCACGCTCCATCTCGATTTCTGTCGCGAACTTCACATGGTCGGTGATGTCGGCATAGATGAAGGGTACCAGGCGCTGCTGGCCGAAGGAGTTCACACTGGGATTGTCCAGGTTTTGATGTGTCAAGTTGTTGTACATCACGTCGACATAGCCACCGACCGTCGCCTTAGGGGCAGCCAAAAACGGCTTGGCATAGATCAGTTTTCCTGACCCGGTGGATCCGAACGAGAGCGGAACATTTTCCTCACCCTTTCGTTCGACTTTGATGTCGGTCATGGGCCCCGTCGCGGTCGGGTACTGTACCCCTTCAGGTTTCCCTTCTTTTGTCTCAACCGGTGCTCCCTTGCGTTCGAGTTCCTGCATGCGCTGATTGACCGCCTCATCGACTAACTTCTTGATGTCCTCCGGGGTCATATTCTCTGCCCACACCGGCATGACCGGCAGACTGGCGATGACGAGAGCCCCGAGGATTGACCGCATCTTCATCGGTATCCTCCACGGTGAGTAGGGTTGTGGTCTGACTCGGGACTCTTATGGTCTCTGGCCGATATGCTTCGAAGACTTCATTCGAACAAATTACGTGAATGTTAGTCCGGCGCAGTCCTCCTTTTGTTTGCGGGCTGATTCATAATGCGACGCTGTTCCATCCCTTAATCGAGGCGAAGGGGATGACGACGATGCGCTTACAACGCTTGCACTTGAGCTCAAGCCCATCTTCGACTACCTTGGCGATTAATTGACCACACTCGCAGCGCGTCTCACTGCGCGGGCTGCAAACGGGTTCGTTGGATCTTGTGGTGATCATTTGTTGCTGTTCTAAATGAAATTGAGAACGATTATTAATATCCTGACGGCATCGTCATTGTCAAGCGGAGATTTCTTGAAAATTGTACTGCTGGCTTCATGTAATTAGGCCTGAATTTCCTTATACTTGTCCTCACAGGCCACTTTGTAAATGTGAAAGCGAGGCATGATGCAGTTCGACACGGGCAAGATTGGTTCATCCCTGCGATGGGCGCTCCTTATAGTGGGGGTGGTAGTGGCTGGGTGCGGTACATTCCAGCCGGCGGGGAAGCCGATCGTCGTCAAGCGGACTCAGATGCACATGGGGACGCTGGTTTCGATTACTGCCGTCGCCTTGGATGAGGCCACAGCTCAAGCAGCCACAACCGCCGGCTTTACGGAAATCAAACGACTGGAGCAACTCCTGAGCACCTGGATTTCCACCAGTGAACTATCCAAGGTGAATCAGGCTGCTGGTAGACAAGCAGTGGCGGTCAGCCACGAAACACTGGAGTTGGTCCAACGATCGCTCGAGATGGCGCGGCTGACCGAGGGGGGATTCAATATTGCGATCGGACCGGCGGTCGAGGCCTGGAGTGTGACGGAGCGTCAGCACATACCGAGTTCGTCAGATCTGCAGACATTGAAACCGTTGGTGGATTGGACAACCATACAAGTTCGTGACCCAGAGCAGACCATTTTTCTCCCTCGTGAGGGAATGCGCATTGATGTGGGCGGGATTGGAAAAGGCTATGCTGCAGACCGGGCGGCGGAAGAACTGAAGAAAGCCGGGGCCCTCGGCGGAGTGGTCGCACTTGCCGGCGATATTAAGACGTTCGGCAATCTTCCTGACCGGCGCGGATTTCCGGTGGGCATTCGTCACCCCCGCCAGGAGGAAGCCCTGGTGGCCATCATTGAACTGCAGGACGAGGCGATTTCCACGGCCGGAGATTACGAGCGCTTTTTTGAACAGGACGGCATCCGATATCATCACATTCTCGATCCTGTGTCCCTGGAGCCGGCCAGGAAATGCCAGAGTGTCACGATTGTGGCGAAGGAGGGAGTGGCCGCAGACGGGTTGGATACAGGCATTTTTGTCATGGGTCCCGAGCGCGGCATGGAACTGGTGGAACAGTTGCCCGATGTCGAGGCGGTGATAATCGATCACGAGGGGCGCATGACGGTCTCATCAGGGCTCCGTACCCGGTTGCGCAATCCCTGAAGCTCAGCACTCAGCAAGTTGTGCAACAGAAGAGGTCGCACATGAATGTATTTAACAGCAGTCTTTTTGTGCTGTGTGCGCGTTGGACACAGGTCGTGGCATTGGGGACAGGGCTCGGCTGCAGTGACCTTGGCACGGCTCACTTTAAGGACGGGGTGAATAAGGTGAACCAGGTGAACGTGGCGCAACGATACGGGCCGCCACACGAACACGAAAAACTGAAGGATGGGCGCACGGTCTGGATCTATTTCGAGAGGGGAAGCGCGACTGCCGGGTATAGCGGGTTTGCCAGGTCTACCTACTGCCGGGCCTACATTCTGACGTTCGACGAGAATGAGGTATTGCGGGAGTGGCAGGAGCAGGACTGCTCCACGCACCCGGCCAAGATTACCGAGCCGTTTTCAGATCGTAAATGATCGAGAACTTCACGGGCATCGAAGGACGTTCCAACGGACGAGAGAGGTTGATGGGTGGTCCTTTTCTCACGTCTTCCACGGCGACTTGATCGAGCGTCTCATTCCCGGAACTTTTGACCACGCGCACGTCACTCAATACCCCATCCTCGTGGAGCACTGCCGTCAATGTGACTTTCCCCTGAATCCCTTCAGTCCGCAACATTGCCGGATAGCGTTTGTCGAGGTCCTCGATCCATTTCGCCATGAGTTCCGAGAGCCAGCCGTAATCCACTTTCGCAGCTTTGGATTGACCGGTCTGAGCGAGGGCGGCCACTTGTGAACCGGGAGCAGATCCCCGCTGCTGATTGGCTTGCACCTCAGTCGAGGTGGTGGCCGATCCAGATTGAGCAGGAGGTGTCGGTTCAGCGGGTGTCTCTGATGGGTGCGGTGGAGGGGGCTCAAACGCTGGTGAAGGCACCGCAGAAGAAGCGGATGTAGGCTCTTGCGGGGGCGTGGCTACGTGGGTATCAATCGATTGGAGCGCGGACGTTATCGGAGCATGTTGTGACGATGTCGCTACGGGAGGTGGCATCGGCATGACCGGATCCGGTTGTTTCCCGATTGGTTCGGGTTTTGACAGAACTGGTGGCTTAGGTGCCGGTTCTGCGCTCGGTGGTGGTGCCACCGGCGCGGTCGGTACCGGAGCCGGTTTTTCTATGACTGGAGAGGCAGGGGTTGGGGGGAGGATTGCCTGCGTTTCAACGCGCGGGTGGGCCGGTTCCATCACGGGACGAGCGGCAGGCGCGGGAGGAGAGGATCGCTGGAGAGCCGGCGCAGGAGCAGTCTGCACCGGAGCCCGGGACGTGGATGTTTCCGGTGCCGAGGCTGTGGCCATTGCCACATTCCACTTAAACGGTTCTGCCTGCGGCGCCAACTGTATACGCTGAAGGAAGAGGAGGGCGGCGAAGAACAGCCCGCCGTGCAACAGGCAAGACACAAGCCATCCTGTTGCCCAGGAGCCGGATCGATCAGCATGATAGTGGATTGAATCGATGGTCACAGGCGGATGACTTCGAGGCTGACTTGTTGGAATCCCAGGCTGCGAATTTCGTCGACCACTGCTACAAACTTTTCCAGCATTGTCACTTTGTCCGCACGAACGACGACGGCCGATTCTCTCGGCTGCGCATCGAGCGCCGACGGGAGACCACCCTCGGGGACCGGGATGTCGTTGAAGAACAGTCCGCCCTCCGCGGTGAGTGTAATCACGACGGGCACATCTTTTCGGTCGCCGACGGCTTTCGCCTTGGCCAGGTTCACGGGAATCTGGCCCGTGCTGATGAAGGTGGCCGTAGTCAATACGATGACGAGCAAGACCAACATGACATCCACGAGCGGGATCACGTTGATCTGATCAATGTCCCGTTCCATGCTGCGCCTTATACTGCGTCAGGAGTTCGGTTACGCGACGACGAAGCACATTGTTCATGACGACACAGGGAATGGCCACCAGCAGGCCGACCGCGGTTGCCTTCAGCGCCAGGCTCAATCCGATCATGATGGTATTCACGGCCATCGTGCCCGACGTGCCCATCGTATGGAACGTCAGCATGATACCAAGGACGGTTCCAAGCAGGCCAATATAGGGCGCGTTGGCGGCAACCGTTCCGATGATGACGAGCCGTTTCGTGAGGGTGATTTCCAGCAGTTGCGCATTGGAGAACTGAGACAGATTCACCCGCCGGTAGAATAACCATCGTTCGACCGCGACGGCCACCGACCACAGGCTGAGCGCCAGTAAGAGGCCGATAACTCCGTAATCCACGGCGTGCTTCAACGCGTCCATCGCGACTCCTCGCATCCTGTAAGTGGGACCGGACCGGCGGGGTGGAAGCCGGAACACCGCTCCATCAATGCCAGATTGCGGGGAAGCCTGTCAATCGGCGAACCCGTGGCGCGCGTACCCCTAGCGGGGCAATTGGTCGGCTCGAAACAAGACCGTGTGTGTAGCGGAGATGCGAAGTTCTACCGCGGTGCCTTCCTGGTAAACACTGGTCGAACTCTCGCTGCTATGGACGATTTGGCCAGAGGGAAGCTGGATCGTGTAAAGATTTTCCGAGCCCCGGAACTGCCGACCCACGATGTGCGATCCAGCCGACTTGTTCGGCATCAGCTGGATATCGTCCGGCCGAATCATCACAACGACCGGCGCCCCTTCCTCACTGTTCAGCGTGTTGGGGAACTCACCCAGTTCTGTGTGAACCATGCCCTGCCGGATCTGCCCGGTGATGAAGTCGGCCTGACCGACGAAGTCGGCGACGAAGGGGGTTGAGGGGAGGTGATAGATCAATTCCGGCGAATCCATCTGTTCAAGCACCCCCTGATTCAACACCGCGATACGGTCGGCCATGGCGAAGGCTTCGTCATGATCGTGGGTCACCAGAATGGTAGTGGTTTTCATCCGGCGCAAGAGCGCATGGAGTTCCTGTCGCATGCGACTGGCCATATCGGGGTCAAGATTACTGAATGGCTCATCCAGCAAGAGGACGACCGGATTCTGCACCAATGCCCGTGAGAGCGCTACCCGCTGCTGTTGCCCGCCGGAGAGCTCATGCGGGTACCGTCGCTCGAATCCCTCCAATCCGGTCAGGCGCAGCATCTCCTGGACCTGGCACCGGCGCTCGGCCCGTGACAGGTTGCGAAGTCCAAAGGCGATGTTCTCGGCGACGCGCAAGTGGGGAAACAAGGCGTACTCCTGAAACACCATGCCGACGCGCCGTTCCTCGGTTGGAATCGTGGCAGCGGAAGAGGAGACGAGCCGACCTGACAGAAAAATTTCACCGGAACGCACCGGCTCGAATCCTGCAACCGCTCGCAGGATGGTCGTCTTGCCGCAGCCGGACGGTCCGAGAAGACAGAGGATTTCCCCTTCTCGTGCCGAGAACGAAATATCGCGGACAGCCGGCCGGTTGGGATCATAGGCGCAGGATACTGAGCGAAGCTCCAGGATTGAAGACGCCGGAGTGTAGAGATCGACCTGGCCTGGGAGCCGGTCGGCTTCGAGATGAGTCGCCCGTGATTCTGCAGCCATCGTTGTTCCTATGCCGCTCGCCAATCACGTGAAAGCAGAAGGACGAGTGCCGGCAAGCCCACGAGCACGATCAGCAGCGCGGAGGGCGCCGCCAGTTGATAGTATTCTTCACTCGCTTCCAGCCACACTCGGATTGCGAGCGTGTCAAAGCCGACCGGTCGCAGCAGCAATGTCGCCGGGAGCTCCTTCATCGTCTGTAGAAACATAAGGACCCAGGCCACGATGAACCCGTTGCGAATGAGCGGCAGCGTCACGCGTCGCCAGGTCTCCCGAACGCCGAGCCCCAATGTGCGGGCTACTTCTTCGAGATTGGGCGTGATCTGTTGCAGCGCCGGCTCCAGTGATTGGAGCCCGGCGGGCAGAAAATGCAATACGTAGGCGACGATCAACACGATCACGGTGCCGTAGAAGATCGGCATCAGTTTGAGAAATAGGACCAACACGGCGAGTGCCGCTACCGGTCCTGGAAGCACATAGCCGGCATAGGCTGCCTGTAAACAGCCGATATTGAGCCATGTCGGTTTGCGGCTTGCGAGATAGGCCAGCGGGAGGCCGACCAGAACTCCCGCGGAGGCGGCCAGGGCCGAGAGCATCGTGCTGTTCCATACAAAGCCGAAAAAGCGGGCATCCAGAATCGCCCTGGCCTCCGGAGAAAGGCTCCACTGAGCGAGCAGAAAGGCGGGAAGGCCGAAGGCTGCACCTACAATCGCGGCGAGGTATGCGGTGAAGGCCGCGGTTTTTGCCCATCCGCACCGGATGCGTTGCGGCGCGCGGTAGCGGCCCGTCGTCTGGTAGAACCGGCTCTTGTGACGAAACCATCGCTCGGTCAGCAGGAATACCAGGGCGAGGACCACCAACAGGATGCTGAGAATACTGGCCGCCGTGTTGTCGGACCGTCCGGTCATCTGTTGAAACACGGCGTAGGTCAGTGTCTGGTAGCGCAAGAGAGAGACGGCGCCGAAATCCGATACGACGTACAGAATTACCAGCGCAACTCCCGCGACGATGGACGGACGCAGTAACGGCAGGGTCACGCGCCACATCGTTTGAATGTGCGAGGCGCCGCAAGTTCTGGCCACCTCCTCAAACGATACGTTCAAACTCAAGAGCGCGCTACGGGTGAGGAGATAGACAAAAGGGAAGGTATCGAGCGCCATGACGAGGGTCGCGCCCCAGAAACTCTGGGGTGAGAAGATTCTGGCCTGTGGTCCTGCCACCGTCTGCCAGAGGTGTTCGACCGGTCCGCCGAATCCCAGGAGATAGTTATAGATATAGGCCAGGACGTAGGTCGGCATGGCCAACGGCAGCACGAGGGCTATTTCCCAGATCCATCGCCCGCGAAAGTCGAATCGTGTCACCATCCAGGCGGTCGATATGCCCACGAAGAGCGTGAGTAGTGCCACTACGCCGGCCAGTGAAACCGTATTGCCCAGCAACTCGGGGATGCGGGTCGCCCAGAGACGTTGCCAGACAGCCGGATCGGCAGACAATGCCAGGGCAGTTACATACCCAAGCGGCAAGAGGATCAGTGCGGCGCTGGCCAGGGCGACCAGTTGCAGGGGGGAAGCGAGCTGTTGGCGTAAGGTGGTCACAAGCAGGCTCGTGTATTACCGGAGGCCCACTTGCTCAATGAGCATGAGCGTGGGTTCACGCAGCTCGGCGAGCCTGGTTAAAGGGACCAAAGCCGCGCGGAAGCTCTTCCGCTCAATGAGCGCGGGATCGGCTTTCACCTCGGGATGAAGCGGGTATTCCTTGTCGAGGTCGGCGAACAACTTCTGGCCGGCCTGCGCCACGAGGAACTCGACGAGCAGCTTAGCGCTGTCGAGGCGTGGAGTGTGTTTGAGGACCCCGATGCCCGCCACATTCATGATCGCGCCCATGCCGCCTTCCTGCTGATCCGGCATTAACACGGCAAGGGGAGCTGACGGCTGGGTGGCCAGATGCCGGTAGACGTAGTAGTGATTCACGATGCCCATCGCGACCTGGCCTTTAGCTACAGCATCCACGATCTGCGAGCTCTTTTGGTAGACCTGCGTCCCGGCATTGTCCCGAAGTCCCTCGAGAAATTTCCTGGTGCGATCATCGCCGATACTGGCGCGAATCACCGAAACACCTGCCTGCAGATACTCACTGCCCGAGTTGGGGATGGCTATCTTGTCTTTCCATTTGGGCTCGGCCAGGTCGAGCAGAGACTTGACCTGATCCGGCTTTACCATCGTGGTGTTGTAGACAATGATCCAAAATCGTCCGGATAAGCCGATCCAGCTGTTGTCCGGGGCACGGAACTGGGGGGGAATGGCACGGTCGATTTCCCGCATGTTCAACGGGCGAAGGAGACCCGCGGCGCGGGCCATCTCCAGGCTGCCGGCGTCGTTGGTAATCAGAAGATCGGCCGGGCTGCGGTCTCCTTCCGCCTTCAGGCGGTTGACCAGCTCCGTGGTGCCGGAGGAGAGGAGCTCTACTTGAATACCGGTCTTCGCCGAGAAAGAATCAAACACCGGCTTGATCAGTCGTTCGGCGCGCCCTGAATAGACAGTCAATTTGTCGGCAGCCGAAGCCGCTGTCGGCGCGACCAGTCCTCCCAACGCCAGGAGACACCCCAGGGACAGGCTTATCCATGCGGGGCGCGAAACGGAATCGGGCAGACCGGGGCGACGCCGGAATATGCTGGGCATGGGTAGGTCCTTCTTGCGACAATTGAAATTGATAAATCGTCTCAAAAAGAATATCAAAAAAAGTGGCGGGGGTCAATGACGGCAGCGGGAACAGAGGCCGTAGAGTTCGAGGCGATGGGTCTGGATCGTGAAGCCGTTGCGGGTCGCGACTTCTTCTTGGAGCTTCTCGATTTCGCAGTTCTCGAATTCCACGATTTTCTCGCAGCTGGTGCAGATCAGGTGGTCGTGGTGCCCTTTGTGAGAAACGTTGTCGTACTGGGTCTGCGTACCGAAGTGTCGGGCCTGCGCGAGGCCGGCTTCGCAAAAGAGGTTGAGAGTGCGGTAGATGGTTGCCAATCCGAGATGGGGATCTTTGCGCGCCAACTGGTGGTACATCTCTTCCGCGGTGATGTGTTCCTGTTTGAGGAACGCGTCGAGAATCAGCTCACGCTGGCGGGTGAACTTCAGCTGATACTTGCCGAGGTGCTCTTTCAGCACCTCCATCTCTTTCGTATGCTTGGACATAGCGGCCGGCCTGATCTCCAGTAGGGGAGATTATTAAAGACCAAACCTGAAACAGGGTCAAGAGGGGGGCGCGCTGGAGGGGACCGAGATCACCTGGGACCGGTTTGACGGCAATCCCGGGGACTGTCTATAGTGCGCCTTCTCGTCGGGATAGTTGGAGAGTTGAGATGCGA
This sequence comes from Nitrospiraceae bacterium, assembly GCA_035454865.1. Classification (GTDB taxonomy): domain Bacteria; phylum Nitrospirota; class Nitrospiria; order Nitrospirales; family Nitrospiraceae; genus Nitrospira_D. The sequence continues at coordinate 16,096 of DATIGF010000042.1, forward strand.
AAGCCGAACCAGATTACCGTCGATCGTGCCCTGTTGCTGTACGTGCTTCATCTGGCGGAACCGATCGGTCTGTTGAGCGATGTGAAGTTGCAGCAGCTGTGCTTTCTCTGCGAACTCCAAACATTCGGGAAGGGATTCAAGGGGTTTCATTTCGAATTTTTCCGGTTCGCCTATGGGGCTTTCAGCAAAGATCTCGACAATGACCTCACGTCGCTTCGTCGGAAAGAACGGGTCGAGAACTTCACCTTGTCAGATTACGCGAAGGAGGAAGTGATTCCATTGCTGCTCAAGGGGATCGAGGGGGTAGAGACTAACGAAAAGGTCAAAGAGATCATCGATGCGGTCGTTACCGCCTATGGACCGCAGGACAACGGCGCGATTACCAGTTCCGTCGAGGCAGTGGAACTGAGCACCCCGCAACAGCCCGAGTTCAAGATTCCTATTCGAGACATCGTTTTCCACACCACGCTTCTGGTCCCTCATCGGATCGAGGTGCAGGCCGAATTCACGTTTGCACCGGCCATCCTCGCGAAACTGAATGCGGCGATGGGCTATGATAGCCAGGCCGCCCCGAGCATTCAAAGCTGGTAGATCTCGCCGTATTTCTTTTCCACATAGGCGAGAAACGGTTCAGGGCTGACGGTAGTGCCTGTGACCCGTTGCGCGAGATGATCCGGGGTAAACATGCGGCCCCAGCGGTGGATCTTCTGTTCCAACCAGCGTCGCAGCACCATCAACTGCCCGGCTGCAATTTCATCCTCCAGGTGGGGGATTTCCAGTTTGGCCTGCTCGAAGAATTGCACGGAGTAGAGGTTGCCCAGGGTGTAGGTGGGGAAGTAACCAAAGGCCCCGAAAGACCAGTGGACATCCTGCAGCACGCCCTCCGCATCCTGTTTCGGAACGATGCCCAGATATTCCTCCATCTTCTGATTCCAAATCGCGGGCAGGTCCTCGGGCTGAGTCTTGCCTTCCACCAGGTCCTGCTCGATCTCGAATCGCAGCATGATGTGTAGATTGTAGGTAAGCTCGTCGGCTTCCACGCGGATCAGCGACGGTTTCACGCAATTGATGGCGGCATAAAATTGTTCGACATCGACCCCGCGCAGTTGATGGTGAAAGGTCTGCTGGAGAATCGGATAAAAGTAGCGCCAGAACGCGCGAGAGCGGCCGACGCAATTTTCCCAGAGGCGGGATTGGCTTTCATGAATGCCGAGCGAGACCGAATCGCCCAACGGCGTGCCGTAATAGCGCTGATCGAGCCCCTGGTCGTAGAGTCCGTGGCCGCCTTCGTGGATACAGCTGAAGAGGCAGGACTGTAATTCGTGTTCATGCACACGGGTCGTCACGCGCACATCGGTGGGGTGAAAGGATGTGGTAAAGGGATGGGCCGAAAGATCCAGCCGGCCACGCTCAAAATCATAGCCCATGGCGATCAGGACCAACCGTCCGAACTCCATTTGGCGGGCCTGGTCATATGGGTACCGAAGGATGCTGTCGTCGATTCGAACCGCGCTCTGGGTGATTCTCTTGAGCAGCGGGACGAGGCGGGCCTTGAGCTGGGCAAAGACAGGCCGCAGCGCGGCGATCGTGGAGCCCGGTTCGTAGACGTCCAAGAGCGCGTTGTAAGGTGAATCCTTGTAGCCGAGGTATTGGGCTTCTTCGCGTTTGAGCGACAGTACCGTTCGGAGATTCGGAAGAAACATGGCAAACTTGCTTTGCTCTTTGGCTTCGACCCAGACCTGTTGTGCGAGCGAGCACTCTCGGCTCAACTTAATCACAAAATCAGATGGCAGCTTCTTGGCTCGACTGAAATCACGCCAGACTTCTCGCAAGAGCGATCGAGATGGTTCATCCCAGAGATCGCCCGGCTGATCGAACGCCTGACCGGTGGCGGGATCGATCCATTGAGACAGGAACTTCTCGATGTCCGGGGATACCAGCTTCTGGTGAGCCAGCCCTTGAAGCACGGCGATCTGTTCGGCCCGCGCCTCCCCCCCGCCGGCGGGCATGTATGTTTCCTGATCCCAGGACAAAACGGACGCAGCACTATTGATCCTTTGAATTTCCAATAGTTTCGTGGTGAGGGGGGCCAGGGTGGCGATGGTCTTCAAACGTGATCTCCTCTCGGCTGTGGTAAGATCCGGCGCGCAGCAATCGACCGTTTGATTTAGTTTACGCACCCGCATCCCGGTTTTTCAAACCGTCCAAGGGGTCTCAGGATGAAAACCCTCGTAGCTGCAGAAATCGAAGCCTACGCTCAGGCCCACTCGATACCGGAATCTCCGGTCTGTCGGGCACTTAGGGAACAGACCCTGCGGACTATGGAGTATGCGCAGATGTTGGTGGGGCCGTTGGAAGGGGCTTTTCTCAAGATGATGACGCAGCTGGTAGGAGCCAGGAGGGTACTCGAAATCGGGATGTTCACGGGCTACAGCGCCCTCTGCTTTGCCGAAGCACTCCCCGACGACGGGATAGTGACCACCTGCGAAGTGGATGAAGAGCCGGCGGCAGTGGCGCGCCGGTACATAGCCCGGGCGCCATTCGGGAGGAAGATTGAGATACGAATGGGGCCGGCGCTGGACACTATGCGTGCGCTACCCGGCCCGTACGATCTGGTGTTCATCGATGCGGACAAGATCAATTACTTGAATTACTACCGGCGCGCATTCGACCTGCTCGCCCCGCACGGCGTGATGTTGATCGATAACGTGCTGTGGGACGGTGAGGTTCTGAAACAGCCGCCGCCCGATGAGCGGACGGCCGTCATCCAGGAATTGAATCGCACCGTGTCGACTGACCCGCGCGTGACCGCTGTGCTGGTCACCATTCGCGACGGCGTGCTGGTCATACGAAAAAAGATCTGATCGGCCGGGCCCGACCGGGAACCCTACTTGATGGTGGACAGAAACGACAGTATCCCTATTGGTATGACACCTCCATCCACGACGCTGGCCTACGGTTCCGTCGTCCTCGCGGCAATTCTCTGGGGTGGTTCGATCGTCGCTCAGAAGATGGCCCTCGGATCATTTTCTGCCGTCGAGGCGTCCGTGTTGCGTGATATCGGTGGGTTGGCGATCCTCCTGACTATCTGGTGGTGGCAGGAGGGTACGCTGGCTCGAATGACCGGAGCGGATCTTCGAACGCTGGGCCTGCTCGGACTGGGTGTCCTGGGCAACCACTTGCTCATCCTCATGGGCCTCAAGTATGTCAGTGGTGCGGTGGGTGGAGTGATCATTGGATCGAGTCCCGTCGTGACCGCACTGCTCTCTGCGATGATGATTCGCGACGTTCCTCTGAGCGCCGTGTGGGCAGGAGCGCTCCTCTCTTTTGCAGGTGTCGGACTGGTCTCCGTGGCGGGGTTCCGAGCAGCAGGAGAACAGCCGCTGTTAGGCAGCGCGCTCGTGTTCCTGGGCGTCGTGAGTTGGGCGCTCTACAGTATCGGCAGTCGGGCCATCATGGAACGGGTTTCAGCATTGACCGTGAACTGGACGACCATGCTTGTTGCGACGGTTGTGCAGATTCCACTCCTCTGGA
>DATIGF010000043.1:0-11526 GCA_035454865.1 Nitrospiraceae bacterium
AGCGGATACAGCGGTTACTATGAGGACGCAGAAGATACCTACAGCACCGGTCTGCCCGTGGAGCGAGAAATAATCGCAATCACCGACCGGGCTCGGATGATCGCTGCAGAAGTCGGGGAACCGGAACAATCGAGCGGGACATCTCAACGCCGAAACGCCGAACGGCAGCGTCGGCGTTGCTTCGACGTCGGTCGTGCCCCTAGCTGTTTACGTTTCGTGCGAAGCTTTTTTGTCGAAGACCATCAACTGGTTTCTCCGTATTAGCGGGTCCGTCCGGGAGGTCGCTTTCTAATCTCTGGGGCTGAACGCTGTCCGTTAGCTGATGTTCTAAAGTGGACGCCGGGCTTCCAATGCAGGTCAACTTTCACCGGGATCTCCATTCCTCTTGACTCCAATCCCAATGGAGTCGCATCGAGATAGACCTTAACGTATTGAGAACCATAAGTTTTTGTTGTCTGCACGACCTGCGACACCAATGCGCGTTTCCCGGGCTCAGAGGCACAATTTCTGCTTTTATTTAGAGACCCCTACTGAAAGTTCGTCACGAGGCTATGGTTCATGACACCAAAACAGATCAGTGAGTCGCAGGAGATTCTTATCACCCCGGCAGAACGTTACGAGCGCGGTCTCGCGTTGAAGAATGCCGGATTGCATAAGTCGGCCATCGACCAGTTTGAAAAGGCCATTGTTGACCCGGCGTTTACACTCAAGGCTCATGCCCAGATCGGCCTCTGCCTCAAGATAGCAGGCCGCTACGAAGACGCCGTGGCGGCCTTCCAAAAGGCGCTCACGGCTTCGTCCGGATCATCGAAAGAAACCGTCCAGATTCTCTACGTGTTAGGGCGCACCCTTGAATCCTTGGGACGGGTGGCGGAAACGCTGGAAGCCTATCGCTGGATCAGAAGGGAAGACCCGGACTACCGCGATGTTGCAGGTCGCATCGAGCAATTGAGTTCGCGGCGACCGGTTGCAGCCGGCAAGAAACGACGCACAGAAGAACCCACCTGGGTCGACGGGGTCCTACGATCCTGGCAGGACCTGCTCGGAACTTCCAAGTAGCCCTCCCTGTCCACCCGTTCGCCGGTCCCCGGCCTAATCAAAAAAGAATCAGGCAGTGGTGCTGAGCACAAAATCGCCGGCAGCGACCGGCAGTCGGACGAGGGGAGAGCGCGCATGCAGTTCGTACTCAATCCCCCGGCGTCGCAAACAGATCACCCCTCGGCGGTTCAATTCATCTACAATTGCGAACACCTGATTCCACGTTAACTCCGGAAGCGCGGCCAGAAGTTGATCAAACAGGATGGACCGTTGTCCCTGCACGACCGCGAGTATCTTTGCCTCATCCTGATTTGTAATGGAATTCATGTGTGATCCGCCGGATCAGCAGGAGTCATACTTGTTGCCCGTGCCGCATGCGTCGGACTCCACCGAACGGCCAGCACGCGAACGGCTCCCAGCGTAAGCAAAATCCCCCCGAGCACCACAAGGGCTTGCCAATCTCCGCCTTTGAACCATTGCGAAATTACTTCCGTCAGCATCACCACAAGAATTGTATCGACGATGAAGGTCACCTTGACGCGGCCCTCGCTGAAATATGTCAACGTCGTCTTGAACACTTCAACAATCGCCAGCAGGATGAGCGTATTGACAATCACCTGCCGCAACGCAATTTCAACCGAATGGTCGACCAGCAACCGAATGTCCCAGAGTGTTTTCAGCGCACCGCCGGTGAGCGCCGCCAGGAGGGTGACGATCACGAGACTGAGCACCCCCTTGATGCCCCACGTCCAGACCTCCATCAGGTCAAGATTGAACAGTTGACGCCATAAGGCGCTCCCCTCTGTCACAAGAACCCGCCCGGATGCTCGCCAGGACATACTCGAACTCATCGATCGACCCCGGCCCGCTCTAGCGACTCTCTATTCTTCATTACGACCATGGTTCCCAAACTCTCTGACTGTGACTGTACTGTGCCTTGGTTCCAAGACTGTCACTTCGGTGTAAAACTTCTGTTAACTGCATCACCCTCGTCGTGGTACGCTGACGCCTCATCACGAGGGAGCGACCATATGGATTGCGTACTGATTCGCCATGGCATTGCGGTCGAACCGGAGGAGTGGGAGGGGTCGGAGGAGAACCGGCCCCTCACAGAGAAGGGCAAGAAACGCGTCCGACAAGTTGCGGCCGGTCTTGCTGCGCTGAGCTGCAAACCAACCCATCTTCTCAGCAGCTCATTCGTGCGCGCCTACGACACGGCCAGGCTGCTTCGCACGGCCCTTTGTCCATCCCTGAAGGTTGAAACGCGCGACGAACTGACTGTCGGCTCGACTCCCGATCAGATCCTTGCCCTCCTGCGCTCGCTGCCGGCAGAGTCAGTCGTGATGTGCGTGGGGCATGAACCGCTGCTCGGGGAAACAGCCACTATCCTGCTGTGCGGGAAATCGTCATCCAACTTTCCCATGAAGAAGGCCGGGGCCGGGCTCATTCACCTGCCCGGTCTCATAAAGCCCGGGCAGGGAATGCTCCGCTGGTGGCTCCAACCGGGGCAATTACGCGCGCTGGGCAAAACAACGAGCAACGGCGGGGACATGGAGGAGGGGTAGGATCTTACGCGGGAACAGGCTCCGCGCCTGCTGCGCGTTTCTGATTCTGTAGCACCGGCAGGATGTGGCCTCGCAGCTCGGACTGAATCTCCTCGGGAGATTTTCTGGCATCGACGACGTCGAAGTGGAACTCCTCGGCCATCTTGTCGAACTCCTCAATCAGCAGCGACTGGTACTTCTTGAAGCTGTCGTACAGATCGGTTCCCAGCCGCAGATCCATGCCGGACTCCCAGTAGTTCATTCCGGTAGTTTCGATCACCCGAAGCGCCAGCGTTTCCACGTCAATGCGCAGGTAGCAGACCAGGTCGGGGATCAATGCAAAGCCGAAGACATCGCGAATCCATTTCCGGTCTCCGCTCCGCACAAAATCCCGGGCGAAGGCCGTGTAGATGTAGCGATCCGCCAGCACGACGAACCCGGATCGGAGCGCCGGAATGATCTGGTGTTCGAGGCGATCGGCGAAATCGGTCGCGTACAGAAGGCTGAGCGACCAGCGATCGAGGATGTTGCCGGCCTTGGCGACTTCGATCGTCTTGGACATGAGGTTCGACCTCGTCCACCCGGTCGTGATCACGCCGTAGCCCTGGACCTCCAGTCACTCCTGCAACATTTCGATGTGGGTCGACCGCCCGACCCCGTCGGTGCCTTCGATGGCGATGAGCTTCCCTTTCAGATCACTCGGATTTAGGTACGTCAAACCGTCGCCAAAATAGCGTGCGTCGACCATAGGTTCCTCGTCTGGGTTTGTAGCCGCGAAGCGCCTCTTCCACGAGCGTCCGCATGTGCTCCTGTTGCGTCTCGATCTCCTGGGTCGCATCCATCGTCAGCAGGCCGAACTCATCGACGATTTTGTCATACTCCGCCAGGATCTGTGATTGAAATATCCTGAAACTCTCCGTCAGGTCCGGGCTGAGATTCATATCCATTCCGGCCTCGTAGTACTTGAACTGGCCGCGGGTTCCCCGCAAGAGGCGCGAGATGGCCACTTCGATCGGCACCTTGTAGTAGAACGCCATGTCGGGTTTGATGGCAAAGGCATACAGCTTTCGCACCCATTCCCGCGACACTCCGCGCACCACATCGCGGGCAAAGGCGGTGTACATATACCGATCGGCCAAAACGAGCATGCCGGCCTTCAGCGGAGGGAGAATCTGGTGATAGAGCCGGCTGGCGAAGTCTGTCGCGTGGAGCAGGCTGAACGTGGTGGGCGTGAGGCTCTTCGTTTTCTTCCCCCGCTTCGTAGTGTCTTTGACCAAGTCGGACGAATTCCACTCCGTAAAAAACACTTTGTGGCCTTTCGATTCAAGCCACTTATGCAAGAGCAGCAATTGCGTGCTTTTTCCGGAACCATCGATCCCTTCGACGATGATGAGCTTCCCGGGGTAGGGGTGGGGCGCCGTTTTGAGCCCCTCCTGTTCTGTCATGATTTATCGACCTCCTGCATCACTTCGACAAACTGGACGCGGCGGCGGAAGACCTGCTCAAACAGGTCGGCCCGGTTCTTTGCCGCCCACAGTTCCATCTCCGCGTCACCGGACACGATGGCTTCTATCGTCACCGTCTTTCCCATTTTTACGTTCACCGTCTGCACCACGGAAAAATGGGTCCGATCGAGTCCGTCCGCAACCCGCAATAAGGCCGCCAGGATCTTCACCACGCGTTTGAGGCGGGGCGACAAATTGCCGAACCCCTCGTGTTTGAGCGCCGGCGTCGCCCGGCGATGGTAGCGGGCGACATTGGCCACCACTTCGATTTCGTCCGCCGTCAGGCCTCCGAGATCACTGTTCTTGATCAAGTAGTACGCGTGTTTGTGATGCTGGCGGGGATTGATGAGATACCCGATATCATGCAGCACGGCGGCATACTCAAGCCAGTGTCGTTCCTGCTGCCCCAATCCATGCTCCCGCCTGGTTTGATCGAACAGGCGAAGCGCCAGACCGGCCACGTGCAGCGAATGAACCTCGGGGGCCTGGCAGCGCCGGGCAAGCCCGATGACGTTCCGCCGGCGCACGTCAGGAATTTCGTTCTCGGCTTTCAGGCCTTCGCGGTGGCGCTCGATGAAATCGTAAATCACACCCTCGCGGATGGCCTTGTCGCAAAGCGTCATCGCATCGAGGCCCGACAATTCGAGCAGACGTCGAAGCACCACGGTGGCAGGCAACAAGGTATCCACCCGCTTGGGATCCAGGCCGGGAATCGCCAGTCGTGCCTTCACTGACGACCGGGCCAGTTCCGCTTCCAGAACCCGGATGTCTTTCAACGCCACTGTCGCAAGATTCTGCTGCGGCAACGGCCGCCCTGTCTGGCGTAGATGAATGACCTCGGCCAGGTTGGCTGCCATGCCGGACGTGGCCACAAGCGATTGGAATTTCTTGGTCCTGAATGATCCGAGCGCGGTTTTGAGCTGATCGGTCACGGCGCCCTCGAGCGCGCGCATCATCGACTCGGACGACGGCGTCTTCGACAGGAATTGATCCGCCAGGCGGATGGCGCCCAATTTGAGACTCTTAGCGTGGATCAGGCCATCCCTGTTCCCCACGATCAGTTCGACAGAACCGCCGCCGACATCGACCACCACTGTCGGTCCATCCGGGAGCGCGATGCTGTTTCTTACACCGAGAAAAATCAGCCGGGCTTCTTCAATCCCGCTGATCACCCGTACCGTCAGCCCCGTCTGCTCCGCGATTAGGTCGACAAAATCGCCGCCGTTCCGGGCTTCACGCACTGCACTGGTCGCTACCGCTACGATACGATCGAATCCCTTATTGCGGGCAAGTGTCACCAGCGTCTTGAGAACGTCCAGAGCGCGCGCCACGGCCTCATCGGAGAGCCGCCTGGTGGCAAACGCCCTGTTGCCCAGCCTGGTCATGTCCTTGAAACGGTCGAGAATCTTGTAGCTGGCATCCGGCAGAATCTCTGCCAGCACCATATGGATGGAATTGGTCCCGATATCGATTACAGCGAGCTTGGCCACTGACACACACCCTTACGGTTGGGTCAACGCAGGAGCGATGGGACCTTAAAGAACGGGCAGGGGCCTGTCAAGGATGGGAGTGTTAAGTTTGTGTTACGCGCAGAGACGAGGAGTGCGGCGAATCCTCAAGCCGGAATCGCCACAAGAGACCGGCTACTCTTTGACGACAAAATGCACGCTCCGGTTCTTCTGCAGGCACTCGGTACTGTGCTGGAAACATAGGGGGCGATCTTTCCCATAACTCGTCGTCCTGAGGTCCAGCGACAGCCCCAGCTGCTGGAGATAGGACTTCACGCTCTTGGCCCGACGGTCACCCAACACGATGTTATAGGCGGCCGTTCCTACTTCATCGCCGCGTCCTTCCAGCAGGACCCGCGTAACACCATCCTCCTTCAGCCGTCTGGCATTGGCTTCCAGCACCGGCAATGCGTCCATTCGAAGAGTGGCGCGATCAAAGTCGAACAATACATCCATCAGCGATCCTTTGGTCAGCCCGGTCGCATTCCGGGCGGACAATTCGGCCCGCATGGCCGGACTGGTCCGTGAAGTCGCCACGCCAAGATCTTTCGATGGAATCTCCTTGATCCCAGGCTCGCCGATCCGCTCCTCCTGAGCCATCCCTTGATCGCCGGTTCCAGACCCGGATCTGGTGGCGCAACCTTGGGCCAGCAACAGGGCAACGACCAGCAGACCCAGTATTCCGAAATCCCGTGATTGTCGCATACGTCCTCCTTCTCTCACGGGTTGAGAGTACCTCAGCCCTCAATGAATGGCGACGTTTTTGACCTTTTCGTACACCGGCATGACATCTTGAAGCGGCTCCCACTTCAGCACCGCCAAGGCATCATCGACGTAGTGCGCGGTCCGCATTCCGGTCAAGACGCAGGTCACGCCGGGGGTACTGGCGAGAATCCAGATCGCTTTTCGCGAGAGCGATTCGGCGCGACGTGGCGCCGGCAACAGCGGATCGATCGCTGCCGCCACCGTAGCGGTTCGAGCTCGACTCCGTTCCGTCGCCTCGCGCCGCAGGCCGCGCAGCAGGGTGAGTAGCTCCGGAATATATCGATCGCGCCAGCCTTCCCATTGCTCGGCTACGGGTCCCGACAGATGACGTGAGAGCGTCTGCAGTACCTGGTTTACTTGCGGAGCGATCATGTGATGTTCGATTTGTTCCCAATGTTCCAACCCCCGGATCTCCGGGCGCACCCGCTGGAGCTCATGGGCCCAATTGAAGAACTCGGCCGGCATCATGCCTTGCCCTCCCAGATGAATAGCCGGTGCAATCGCCTCCCGGTACTCTCCTTCCAGAACATGCAGGGTGCCAAGTTGACGGGCGATGTCGACGGGCGCATCTTCCAATGGCAGATCTGCCAGACGCAGAATGCCGCTTCGCGGAGCAGGCATGGCGTTCAATGGACGGTTTACCAACACCGCCACACCCATCTGCCGCGCATATTCCAGCACAGTCTGCCGGTTGGAGGGTCCCGTATTGGGCGTCACCGCAGCTCCAGATTCAAACAGATTCATCGGGCATTGCAGGATGCGAAAATGATGCGTGTCGGAGCCGGCCGATCTCGCTGCGGCCTGTGCTGCTTGAATCATATGAACGAGCGACGTGGCTTCAGGATCCTCGGCCGGAGAAGTCGCCGTGTTGGAGGAGACACCATAGAACTGGAGCCGCCCTGCCGATACCTGTGATTCGAAATAGGCGAAGGCCCGTTCGAGCCGTTCGTAAAAACTTGCACGAAGCTGGGTCAGATCCGTCTCGCCACGACGGGCGGCGTCCGCCAGGAAGTATTCCGGATTGTGCAGGAGGCAGATATCCAAAGTGGCGAGCCCGAGACGATCCAACGACAGAGTCAATTGGTCGGCCAGGAACTCCGGATGAATGCAGTGCCAGATCCCGTCGCCATACCTCACCATGTCAGGGTAGGGCCGGCCGGCCTTTTCTCTGGCTTCCGCGAGTTTGAGATTCTGACCCTGCACGTATCCGATTTTCGACACGACGACAACTTCCTCGCGTCGCAACTCGCCTTCCGCGATCAACTCCGCCATGACAGCTCCCACCAGACGCTCGCTGTCGCCGTCCATGTAGTTCGTGGAGGTATCGATCACATTACAGGAGGCCCGCAAGGCTTTCACCATGGCCTCGCGGTGGTTCACATCTTTCATGTCCACGCGATAGCAGCCGAATCCGAGCCGCGTCGTGGTGAGCCCTGTCGCTCCCAATACCGCAAATCCGTTAGCCAGGGTCGCATCGCCGGAGCGCCCGATCATACGCGCCGCGTAGGCTGCCGTCCCCTGAACTGTCGCACCGCCGGAGAGTTGCACCCCGCGCAGCATTTTCTGCTCGCTGCCGCTGCGATCCGCTACACCTTGTCTGTTAGCCTGCAGCGCGGCCGAAACAGAATGGGGATCGGTGATCGGCTGTTGGCAGCTAAAATTACGGCACACGTACAAAGCCGGCTTGCCTTCCACGGGCAGCTTCCCTTTCAGAAGGGGCAAGTCGGATGGCCGGCTCGATTCGCCGGCCGCTACGATGCGATTAGGCAGGTAGCAATCGGCCACGGCCTCCCGCAAAGCACGAAACCCGTCCTGCGTCTCGTCGCCGACAAACGCCAGTTCGACCGGCCCTTCCGTAAGAAAGTCCACCACGGCCAGACTCTTGGCAAACGCCCGCGGATAGCGGGCGATCTGCCGTCCATAGGCACGCACCGCACCGGTTGCCGCCTTGCGCCAATCCTCCCGGTCGAAGTGGAAGGATAATCTGGCTAAGATTGACGCAGCGACGGCGTTCGCGCTCGGGGTAGCCCCATCCGCCCCTTCACGCGCCCGAATGATGAGCGACTCATGATTGCTGGCCGTCGTGAAGAAACCGCCTTGTGCATTATCCACGAAATCCGACATGAGACGGTCGGCCAATCGCGCGGCCGCATGGAGATAGCGTTCGGGAGCCCCGGCCTCATAGAGATCCAGAAGCCCTTCGGCCAAGTACGCATAGTCTTCGAGATAGGCATCGAGATGCGCGCGACCAGCTCGTGACGTGCGCAGCAACCGTCCGTCGGGTCGGACATGCATCCGCAGTAGGAAATCCGCCGTCCGCTTCGCCGCATCTCGATAACGTGCATCTCCGAAAACCCGGGCCGCTTCAGCCATTGCCGACATCATCATGCCGTTCCAGGAGGTGATTACTTTGTCATCGAGTCCGGGCGGAATCCGCTGCTGCCTGGCACGATAGAGCACCGGTCTTACACGGGCTGCGGTCTCCAGCAACTCATCGGGCGTCAAATTGAGCTGCTTCGCAATTTCTTCTATTGGTCGCAGGCGGTTCGGGATGCTTCTGTGCTCCCAATTGCCTGACTCGGTGATGTCATAGAGCTCACAGAACCGCCGGCTCTCTTCATCGTTCTGCAAGGCGGCACGTACTTCGGCGGGGACCCAGACAAAAAATTTTCCTTCGACACCCTCGGAGTCGGCATCCGTCGCCGAGTAGAATCCACCTTCCGGGCCTGTCATCTCCCGGAGCACATAATCGAGAACGTCCATCGCCACCTGGCGATAGAGCGGCTGCTTCGTGACCTGATAGGCCTCTACATACACGCGGGACAGGAGCGCATTGTCGTAGAGCATTTTTTCGAAATGCGGCACGAGCCAGCGCGCGTCGGTCGAATAGCGGGCGAAACCGCCTCCGATATGGTCGTAGATGCCGCCGGCAGCCATCATGTCGAGCGTCTTCGTCACCATCGCGAGCGTCGCCGCGTCGCCCGATCGCCGATGACATCGGAGCAGCAACGACAACCCGGTAGCCGGCGGAAACTTGGGCGCCGCCCCGAAGCCGCCGTGCGTCCGGTCGAAATCTTCCTTGAATTGGGCGACGGCTTCGTCCAGCACCGTTTCGCCGACAGAGACCGGGGAGGGGATGCGGCCTTCGCCCTTTAACCGCTCGGTCATTTCCCTGGCCTGGGTGCGAACACCTTCGGCATCTTTTTCCCAATAGTCGGCAATTTTCTTGAGCAGGGTCCCGAAACCCGGCCGGCCCCACCGGTCTTCCGGGGGGAAGTACGTCCCCGCGAAAAAGGGTTCCTGATCGGGCGTCAGGAATACCGTCATTGGCCAGCCGCCCTGGCCATGGTTCATGGCTACAGTGGCCGCCATGTAAATCTCGTCGAGATCCGGCCGCTCCTCCCGGTCCACCTTGATGCAGATGAAATGGCGATTCATCATCGCCGCGATTCCGTCGTTCTCAAAAGACTCCCGCTCCATCACATGACACCAATGGCAGGACGAGTAGCCGATTGAGAGGAGTATCGGTTTATGCGACGACTTTGCCTCCTTCAATGCCTCCTCGCCCCAGGGATACCAGTCCACCGGATTGTAGGCATGTTGCAGTAGATAGGGACTGGTTTCGTGGAGGAGGCGATTCGGCTTTCTGCCTGAGAGTGGTGCTGACATGCTGTCACCGTAGCATCGCGGTCGGAAGACGGTCAACGCGGGAGAGAAAAGAAAAAGGCCTATGATCCGAAGATCATAGGCCCTTTCACAACCAGGTCGGGCTTGTCTGACGAGACAAACGCCTGATGTCGTGCCTACTTGCCGGGCTTCTTCTCTTCCTTCTTCTTCTCGTCGCCGAATACCATGTGGCCGCCCTTCTTCTCGTCCTTCTTGTCCTTCTTCTCGTCGCCATACACGAGGACGTGGCCGCCCTTCTTCTCATCCTTCTTGTCCTTCTTCTCCTCACCGGCAAACGACGGCGCGCTGAAGGTCACTGCCACTGCGACTGCCATGACTGCCATCAACATGCTCTTCATAACCCGTTCCCCCTCTGTTGGTTAGGTTAGATGATTGCCCGTCCAGCGCAGGCAAATGAGCCGTGAAGGCTAGACAAAACTGCTTCAAAAGTCAACTACCTCGTGCGGCTGACAGGCGGAAAAATCGGGGTGCGATCGAGATCCGGAACAACTTCCTGTCGGGCTGTCCGTCCGTGTTGTGATAGGCTAATCAGAGGACAGCAAGACGAAGCGGTAAGGGAGCGCCTAAATGGTCGACATCGGCCCCTATTCCAACTACCGCCTGACAGTGCGGCTGGAACTCGCCAACAAACCCGGCATCTTTGCCCGTGTCGCGGCCCTCCTGGCCGAAGAAGGTGCCAATCTCGGTGCCGTCGATATCGTATCCGCGACCAAGACCAGGATGGTCCGGGATGTGACCTTCGACGTCCACAGTGAAGAACATGGCGAGAAGGTCCTGGCCCGTCTGAGCGCGCTGTCCGACGTAACCGTAGTTTCGGCCTCCGATCGGATTTTTCTCCTCCATCTCGGCGGAAAAATCCGCGTCGAGGGCAAGTTTCCCATCAGCACCAGAAACGTGTTGTCGATGGTGTATACGCCCGGCGTCGGTCGCGTCTCCCAAGCCATCGCGAAAGACAAGTCCAAGGTCTACGCCTTTACCAGCAAGAGCAACAGCGTGGCGGTCGTGACAGATGGATCCGCCGTCTTGGGCCTCGGCAACCTCGGCCCCGAAGCGGCACTGCCGGTGATGGAAGGCAAGGTCATGCTGTTCAAAGAACTGGCTGGAATTGACGCCTGGCCGCTCTGTCTGAATACGCAGGACCCGGATGAGATCGTGCGGATCGTGCAGGGAATCGCCCCGGGTTTCGGCGCCATCAATCTGGAGGATATCAGCGCGCCCCGCTGTTTCGAGATAGAACGAAGATTAAGAGCGTCGCTCGACATCCCGGTGATGCATGATGATCAACACGGCACCGCTGTGGTCATCCTGGCGGCGCTCACGAACGCCCTCGCACTAACGGGAAAACAACTGGAGCACATTCGCGTCGTCATCAACGGTCTGGGAGCCGCCGGCACCGCTTGCTGTCGCATGTTGCTGGCGGCAGGCGTCTCCCATCTGCTTGGCTGTGATAAGGAAGGCATCATCCTGCACGGAGAAGCG
>DATIGF010000044.1:0-7084 GCA_035454865.1 Nitrospiraceae bacterium
CTGCGATAAACGATCCTCTGGGCATGTTACGCAGCCCCTTTGCTGGGGCTGCAGGCCGAAGTAGACCATATCCGGGGTCCGGCCGTCCAGGGCCGAGTGAGGCCGGCCTCCGTTGTAGAAGGTGAAGTAGCGAGCGAGCCCCTGGTGGGCCTCGCGCACGGAGTCGTAGGCGTGGAGGTAGACCTCCTCGTACTTCACGCTCTTCCACAGACGCTCGACGAACAGGTTGTCGCGCCAGGCCCCTTTGCCGTCCATGCTGAGGCGGATGCCGGATTGCTGGACCAGGGCGACGAAGGCGGTACTGGGGACCTGGCTCCCCTGGTCGGTGTTGAGGATCCCGGGGCAGCCGTGGTCTCGGAGCGCGGCCTCGAGGGCGTCGAGACAACAGTCCCCGGTCAGGGTGTTCGAGAGGCGCCAGGCCAGGACCCGCCGCGTGGCCCAGTCCAGCACGGCGACCAGGTAGAGGAACCCCCGGCGCATGGGGAGGTACGTCAGGTCCATGGCCCAGACCTGGTTGGGGGCCGTGATCTCCAGGGTGCGCAACAGGTACGGAAACACCGGATGCCCCGGGTGGGGCTGGGTGGTCCGGGGGTGCCGGTACAGCGCTTCGATCCCCATCCGCCGCATCAGGGTGGCCACAGGCTTGCGCCCCACGCCCACGCCTTGGAGCCGGAGCAGATCCCGGAGCATCCGGCTGCCGGCGAAGGGATGCCGCAGGTGCAGTGCGTCGAGCTGCCGCATCAGAGCTAGGGCCCCTACGCGGACGGGGCGCGGGGTGGCGTACACCGCCGACCGGGCCACGGCTACCAGGCGACACTGGCGCGTGACCGGCAGGGGGTGCTGGCGGTCGATCATCGCGTGCCGCTCGCGTCGGGAAGCCGACCGAGCGCGCCGGCCAAAAAATCGTTCTCCATGGCCAGCTGGCCGATCTTCGCGTGGAGAGCCTTGACATCCGGCGTGCCGGCCTGGCGCTCGGCCGGGGTGGCGAACAGCTCCATGGCTCGCTCCAGGAGCTGGGTCTTCCACTGCGTGATCTGGTTGGGGTGGACGTCGAACTGCTGGGCCAGCTCGGCCAGGGTCCGATCCCCCTTCAGGGCTGCCAGGGCCACCTTGGCTTTGAAGGCTGGCGCGTGATTCCGTCGCGACCGTTTCATGGGCTGCTCTCCTTCTGGGACGGCGATGCGTCCCGTCCAGTAGAGCAGAGTTTTCACTTAAACGCCTGTCCTATTTTTCGGGGCCGGCTCTGTTCGGCGACCGACGTCCACTCGGAACTCAACGGCATGCGAAGGATCAAGGCGGCAAATCGGAGTCAGGACATGCGATCTCACAACGACGATACCGGCCAGGAGCGCAGCCCCAAACTGTTGAGCCGGCGTGCAATCCTAGTCGCGGGCGTGGGGCTGGCGGTGGCGCAGATGATTGCAGGCACGACAGTTGCCGCGCAGTCTCGGGAACCTAAGAAGGGAGAAAACCAAAACTATCCCGCGGATCGCAGAATGAAAATCACAATCGGATCGAAGACGTTCAAGGCCACACTCGAAAACAATCCCGCCGTGGCTAAGCTCAAGATGCTACTGCCGTTGACTCTGAGAATGACCGAGCTGAATGGCAACGAGAAGTACCACGACTTCTCCACTCGCTTTCCCACGGATGCCATCAGTCCCGGTACGATCCAGAGTGGCGATCTCATGTTCTACGGAAGCGATACTTTGGTGCTTTTTTACAAGACATTCGATACATCCTACAGTTACACAAGGCTTGGGCGGATCGATGATCCATCGGGCCTCGGGGATGCAGTCGGTAAGGGAAACGTCTCGGTAACCTTTGAGCTGGAATGAACGCCTAGGGCTGCTGGCCAACACGTACGCCGAACAACCGGTTGCAGCGGACGGTCCGCTGCGGGGCCCGCCGCTGAACCGGGGCGTTATGCTGTCGATCAGAAGGCAGACGAGAGGTAAGATACTCCTATGCC
The DNA here is from genome assembly GCA_035454865.1 of Nitrospiraceae bacterium. Lineage (GTDB taxonomy): Bacteria > Nitrospirota > Nitrospiria > Nitrospirales > Nitrospiraceae > Nitrospira_D. The sequence goes on from DATIGF010000044.1 coordinate 1,973, forward strand.
CGAGATATCCAGATTCCTTGGCATTGTGATCGGCATCTTCCCGCGGGAGCATCCACCGCCGCATTTCCATGCCGTGTACGGGGAGTACCAGATCACGGTCGGTATCCAGAGCGGTGTTGTCAGCGGCGATTTCCCGAAGCGCGCATTGCGGCTTGTGCTTGAGTGGCTCGACCTTCACCAAGAGGAGCTCCTCGAAGACTGGAACCTTGTTCAGGCCGGACGACCGGCGAACAAGATTGCACCATTGGAGTAGCCAGATGATACCGAGAGTTGACGAAGCACACTATGTCCGAGGTTTCTCGATTCATCTTCGGTTTTCGGACGGAACAGAAGGCCATGTCGATCTTGGTGAGGAGTTACATGGGGAACTCTTTGAACCCCTCAAGGACCCGGCCCTGTTCCGGCAGTTCATCGTACACCCCGAATTCCACACACTATGTTGGCCAAACGGGGCTGACCTCGCCCCGGAGTTTCTGTACGAGAAGGTGCAGGTTCCAGCATAACAACGGCATGCACTCGGGCGGTGCGCAAACGGCCGCGCAGCGCCGGTGATGCCGGGCGTTGGCCGGACCAGAACGATGCCTACCACGGCACTGACGAAGCGGGAGTCGAGGGAGCGGTGGTCGCAGCTTCGGGCTCTGATTTGGAAGTGGGACCCCATCGGAGTCACGGATCAGCCGGATTGGCCGCGCGACGAGTACGACTGTCTTGTTGGGCCGCTGTTGACGATGCTGCAGTCGGGTGCCACCAACGATGCGATCGCTACCTATCTCCGCAAGGAGATCGTAGAACACTTCGGACTGTTGCCCGATCCCTACGATTTCTTGGCTGTCGCAGAAGGTGCGCGGACTTGGTTCGATTTTGCGTGGCGGGACTTGGCTGAACCGGCGACGATCTTCGTCGCGCTCCTGGATGAGGGCGTTGACGTCTGGCGTCCGGTCCAGGCGCGACCGCTTGGCGGCGGGCTCTTTCGAATCGTCGGCGTGGAGGCAGACGTTAATGATGAACGCTGGCAGTTTCCCGCTGGCGCCATCGTGCGATGTGAAGAGAGACGGTTCGGTGACGGCACGACCGGCGTGACCGCCGTCGATCAAGTCGAAGGGGCCGGCTAACATGGCCGTGAAGCTGTCGGTCCGGTCTGTCACGGCCCATGCCTTCGCACGGCCCGCGCCAGCCCGGCTCGCAGCTTACGGCCGGCGTTATGCCGGGATGGAAGGCATCAAGGACAATGATTTCTACTGTGTGGGACCACTGCAATCAAGACTCATTTCATACGGAGAAGAAGATGAGAGCATTGTTGATGATGGCGTTAGTTCTGGCTGCCTCTCTGACACCACTCCAGCTTGCAGGGGCGGAATCGCTTACTACCGAGGACAATAAGACCATTGACATCACTTACTATCCGGCGGCCGCGGACAGAGCACCGGTTGTGGTCCTCATCCCGGACACCCGTTGCGACAGAAGCGTGTTCCGAAAGCTACCATTGCAGCTTCAGAAGGCGGGCTTCGCTGTAGTAGCGACTGACCTGAGATACAAGATCTTGATCGCGGGAGCAAGGAGCCGTGAAGAGGCGATTCGAACGCTACAAAAGCAAGATACCTACGCTCCAGTAATATATGACATGAAATCCGTACTCCACTATCTGGCGCAGAAGAAAGACGTTGATTCGACACGGATCGCCTTACTGGGGACAAGTTATGGATCAAGGGTCGCGATCCACGCAGGGGTTCAATACAATGTAGCGGCGCTAGTCCTCGTTTCCCTCTCCGGCGAGGAAGCGCTGCCGGGATCACCCGTGCGGCAGCTTCTCGAAGAGTACGATCGCAAGCCAGTCCTACTCATGACAGCAGAAAAGGACTGGGGAAACAACTTCAAGGCCACACAAGACAATAAGACCTATGTAGGCTGGGGTAAAGGAAAACGGGATTTGAAGATTTGGCCAGGCTCTGCACATGGACCGGACATCGTGGAAGACAAAGACCCTTCGGCTTTTGTCACAGAATGGTTGAAAGCCAATCTATGACGGAAAGGAGGGATGTGATTGACACGAGACAAGGGAAAATGAAAGGCATCTCCGGCCAAGCCCGTCAATGGGAGGGTACGTCTATCATGGAGACCACAAGGTCTGAAGTCATAACCAGGGGCTGGTTCGGCCCGGCATAAGCGCCGGCCGCACAGCCCCGACGTTAGACGACACCAGGGGCACTGATGAGACTCTCGCGACTGCGTGTCCAGAATCTGAGGTCTATCACGGATTCCGGGGAGATCGATGTTCAACCTCTCTTCGGCATGGTCGGTGAGAACAACTGTGGGAAGTCGAACCTTCTTCGGGCCATCGATGTCTTGCTGTCCGCCGGTGCTGGACGCCTTACCCGGGAGGATTTCAAGGACCCGGCAGCGCCGATCGTAATCAAGGGTTCGTTCGACTCCCTAACGGAAGGGGAGAAGAAGCGCTGGAAATCCTACCTCGTCGAGGGGCGGCTTATCCTTGAGAAGCACGTTTCTCTGGCCGTGGATGATCGTACCGGCAAGGAGAAGATTGCAGCGGAATTTCACGGATATCGAGCAGAGCCGAGTGCCACGCATCTCTCGCTTCGAAAGATCTCGGAGAAGTACGGAGACCGCCCGAAATGGGTCGAGATCGTGAAAGAGGCAGGCCTGCCCGACTACTTCCTCCAGGATGGCAAGTGCACGAAGGCAGACTTCACCAAAGGGCTTGACCGCTACCTCGCTGAGAACGATGTCGAGTACGATCCACCTGATCTGAGTTCGACGCAGGCTCTCGGGCTGCAGAGCAACGTCGTTGCAAGCCTGCCGAGCGTCTACCTGCTGCCAGCTATCACCGACTACTCGGACGAGATTGACAGGCGATCAAGCAGCTCCACGTTTCGCCGTCTCATGGGAGACCTATCCGAGCGCATTTTGCAGCGCGACCCCCGCTTCGTGGAGCTCCAAGGTGCCCTCGAGACAATCCGGGGGCTGTTGAACAGAGTTGAGGCTGAGGGCGCCCCAGAGAGGATCAGTTCGCTCTCCGTTGTCGAGAACAAAATCGCGGAACTTCTCCGGCGGGTTATGCCTTCCGTGCAGGGAGTCGCGCTTGCCGTGGAGGTTCAGAATCTGGCGGATCTGTTTTCGGCTGGCGTGAGTCTCGCCGTGGATGACGACGTCGAGACTGATGTGCTCGCTAAGGGCCACGGGCTGCAACGCTGCATCGTGTTCACGTTGCTTCAGGCTCTGATTCTGAACGAGCGCAATCAACTCGTTGCTGGCGCGGCTCCAGGCGCCCCCTCTGAGCGTGCGATCATCTTGCTGATCGAGGAGCCCGAGCTGTACATACATCCGCAGCTCGGCAAGCTCTTCTTCGACGTGATGCGGCAGTTCAGCAAGACGGATCAGGTCATCTACAGCACGCATTCCCCGCTGTTCGTTGATGCCTACGAGTCTGAGCAAGTTGCCCTCGTGTCGAAGAACTCAGTCGCCGAGGGGACGAAAGTAAAAACGTGCGACATCAGTGCGTTCGCTGGCCTTACGGAGCGGAAGGTGTTTCAAGGCTTTGCAAAGCTCAACCCGGCCCTGAACGAACTGTTCTTTGCGCGTCGCGTCATGCTCGTGGAGGGACCAGAGGACTTGATAGCGGTGACGGCCACCCTACAGAAAGTCGGCAAGATCAGCCAGCGGGTCGAGGAGATCGAATGGTCGGTGATTCCCTGCGGAGGGAAGCAGTCAATTCCGTTCTTCCAGCGCGTCCTTAATGCCTTCGGGATTCCCTACAGAGTGCTCCACGACACGGACTTGGAGGAAGGCATGGCCGAGGACAAAAGGAACGTCACCGTGAAGGAGAACGAGACGATTCGCGAGCTTGCCAGCGGCCGGCCTGTCCACACATACCCCATCACGCTCGAGAGGTCTCTCGGGCGCGCAGATCATTTCCGAGACCAGTACGACGCACACTGCTTCTTTCTGGATCCGAAAAACATCACGTCCGAAGTGCAGAAGATTGTAGAGAACGCCTTTGCATGATTCTCGGTGGGTTGTCGTCTAACATGGTCATGAACCCGACGGCCTCGGGCGGCCCGCCGGTTGCGACCGGCGGCAACCGGCGCGCCTCCCGGCCCGCGGGTTATGGCTGGCGTTGGGCAGACAACGGATGCGCACAACCCTAGAACGTTTGCGCGACGTAGTTTCTGGCATTCACTTGGGTGTTACGCGTCATGACTGAAATGCGGCCATTGCCTCGGACTTTCGTCAGCTTCAGCAGCGCAGACAAAGGCAGATATGATCTGATGTGCGCGTGGAAAGCTCACGGGCACATCGACTTCAACTTCGCGGACTTCCAGCTCGATGAGGCGATCAACTCGCAACGTCCCGCTTACATCAAGTCCGTCTGCGCCGCGAAGATTCGCCGAGCCGATACCTTCGTCCTCCTGATCGGTAACGACACGTATACGAAGACCGTATTCGTTAAAGACGAGGTCGAGACCGCAGTCGAAAAGGGTTGTCGACTGATCGGCGCGAATCTAAACAACTGCAGGTTCAAGGACGCACTGTGCCCGGCCTTCTTTGCGGACGTTGGCGCCCTATTCGTTCCGTTATCATCCCGCATTCTTGCCGAGGCGCTCACCTGGCAGCGGCAGGGCACTTCGCCCTGGTACTACTTCATCGACGAGGTCTATACCCGACTCGGATATCAACTGATCGGCACCACTGCTGTACTGCCCAAACCGCCCAACCCATTCGACAGCGGGAACAGGCCGCCGTGGTCCAGGTAAAGATTCGATGGCTCCGGCGATGGAAGGTCACCGATCGCTGGAATAGACTCTGCCGAAGGTCCATTGTGGCGACTGCGAATATTTCACACAGTACAAGAATGAAGCGCCGTCGCTGGACCGTACCAAGTTGAAGCCCAACAAGTCCATCCACGGGCCTGCCAACGGTGTGCTTCGCACCCCGTCGTCAGCCCGTGATGGCCGGCGTTGGGCCGACCATCGGGCCGGAGGCACAGAGTTGTTCTGCCGGACCGCTTGCTGCCATTGACGTACGTACCATTTGTGGTACACTCCATCCATGACGGAGCCTCCAACGAGTAGAGAGCCAATTCTGTCCGTGGTTTTC
>DATIGF010000045.1:0-9403 GCA_035454865.1 Nitrospiraceae bacterium
CAGAAAGCCGTGTTCGTCACAGAACGAAAGGTTTCCAATCCGGCATCCCTCGAAGTCGCCGGATTCCGGAACCAATATGTGGTCAGCTTGCAAGCACAGCCAACCAATGTCACCCGCCTGAGCGTGAAAGCGGATTTCGAGAAATTGGCTCAGGGCGGACGCATTCTAAGCGTCAGCGCGGAAGAAACGGCAGAGATCGAGCGGCGCCTCATTGGCGAGGTCAGCAAGGCACTTGCCTCGCCTCACAAAACGTAATGCTCCGCTCAAAGTCCTTGGTCGCACCTTTTGTTCTTGTTCTCGCACTGTTGGGTGCGACAGCGGCCGTAGCTGGTACAAAACCCTCGACGGATTTGGCCCGCCACTTGACGGCCATCGCCGCCCTTGCCCAATCAAGCCCCATCGTGACCGTTTCGGCAGGACAATTCATCCTTGGCAGCAAACGGATCGACGACGATCCTTACGGCCTTTGGACACAGTTCGACGATACCGAGCTACCGCAGCAAGTGGTCTGGCTCGATCAGTACGAGATGGATCGGGACGAAGTCAGTCTCGGCGAGTTTCTCGCTTTCCTGCGGCAACGGAAGCAGCATCCCCCTGACGAATTGCAGAAACTCATTTGGCACCTCATTACGGTCCATTCCGTGACGGATCAGACCCTGGCGCGTTGGCCGGCCCTCTATATGACATGGAAGGAAGCACAGGACTTCTGCACAGCTCAGGGAAAGCGGCTCCCGACAGAGGCAGAATGGGAGAAGGCGGCCCGCGGGCCGAACGGCAATTTATTTCCCTGGGGAGCGACCGCTCCCGACAATACGCTGGCGATGTTTGGCCAGCACCATGTTCACGAAATCCCGATCCTTGCGGCGGTCGACTCGCACGATGCGGGCAAGAGTCCTTACGGCGTCCATCATATGGCCGGCAATGTGGCCGAATGGGTTCAGGACTGGTTCGGCTTCGATTATTACGCCTATATCCCGCAACGAAATCCGCCGGGGCCGACAAGCGGCCGCTACAAGAGCGTCCGCGGGGGATCCTGGAAAAGCAAGACCATCATGCTCCGTACCGCGACCCGCGGCGGTTCGCCCCCGGATCAGCGGTCGGCGACCGTCGGATTTCGTTGCGCACGGTCATCCCGTCAAGCCGATGAATCTGCGAGCAAGAAATAGCGGATCGCTTGGTCGTCCTCAGCGGCCATGATAGCCTATCGGGACCATGTCGTCCCGTAAGTCCAGATCGGTGAATAGCTCGATGCCCCGCCTGTTCGTGATTGGTTTCATCATCGCGGTGGCCACGCTCGCTGGTTGCGCAACAGGCACGCAAGAACGGTCACAACCCCGATCCGCCGCCGTGCCAGGTTGCTGCAAATCTATTGAGGCTTCTTCCCGGCGAGCCGCAATCGTGCGCACGGCTGCCAAACTCGTCGGTGCCACAACGATTCAAGTCAACGGCAGACGGATCGCCTACGACTGCGCCGGCGTGACCCGTGCGATTTTTCTGGCGCATGGCATCGATCTGTACGAGAGCGGTACGACCGATCCCAAGGCCAACGGGGTCAGACTCATCCATCAGCACATCAGTCGACGCGGCAAACTCCATCAAGGCCCGGCCGTGCATCCGGGCGACCTCGTCTTCTTCGACAATACCTGGGATTACAACGGAGACGGATTCATCAACGACCCGCTGACCCACGTCGGGATCGTCGAACAGCAAGAACCGGACGGCACGGTCATTTTCATCAGCCGAGTCGCAGGCGCCATTGAGCGTTACCGCATGAATTTAGCACTGCCCCATGTCCACAAGACCACTGAGGGACGAATCCTGAACGACTATATCCGCAGGAAGGATATCGAAGATCCCCCCAGTACCGGTTACCTGGCCGGACAGCTGTTTGCCGGATTCGGGACGAGGATAGGGCTCTAACCCTCTCCACCGCAGGGTCCTCTTCCCCAGCATAATTTCCAGCCCGCGCTATACTTTATCCATACGTCTTCTTTCGTATTCGTTCATTCCGTCCGGTGACAGGTACCTTTCGAGGCATGCTCACGTAACGTACAGGAGGGACTATGGCGAAGACCGCGACGTATTGCAGCGAGTGTTATAACAAGGTCGGAAGAACCGAGGACGCGCAGATCCAGGCGGCAGAAAAGGCGGGGCAAGTCCCCATGACCGGACAAGGCACCTGCTGCAAATGCAACAAGGCCTCGGTCGTCGTGTACTACGAAAACTAACGACCTCGTCGAGACCAAACCAGCGACACAGGTCTAGGCGTGTCCGCTGTTTTCACCATCGTTGTATTCATCGATGAGTTGTTCCAGCTCATCCAGATCGTCGGGTCGGACTTCTTGGAATTCCACGCCAAAGGTCTGGTCATCGACCCACTGCACCATTGCTGTTTGGATCGAGAGGGGTGAGTCAAGCCCGGGGACGACCAAACGAACGACAATCACCTTCCCCGGAAACACATCCAAATCGCTCTCAAATCTCGCCCCTCCGAGCGAGAGATCAAGCGTCTGGCCCTTGACCTCGTGCGAATTTCCCAATAAAAACCCCTGGACATGGGCCGGCACACGCCGATGTTTTCGACGCTCCATTGGTCACCCCTTGCGTTATCCCCCTGACTCCCAAGCTTGAAGAATACCTGCCTTCATATCGGAAATCACCTGGACTTTCTGAGCTGACTCCATCGCGAGACCCCTGGCAGAATGTCACCGGCCTGCTACACTTGACACATGGCTGCATCGCCCAAGACGACAGCGCTCGTTCCCATTGACGTTCGCCGGCGCACGGTGCTCTCGATCCGTGAAAGCCTTGTCGGGCTTCACGGGGCCCTGATTGTGGCCGAGCAACTGACGTATGAAGGCATCAACGGGCCTGTTGAATCTGTCGACATGCTCCTCGCACTGCTTCAGAAGGATCCCTGGTTTACGTGGCTCCACCCGATTGCCGATCTCCTCGTTCGTATCGATCACTTGGTTGAAGATGAGAGCTGTGACATCACCGACGAAAACGTCGAGCATCTCATTCGGGAAATCGATTGCCTGCTCCATCCGTCGGTCGAAGGCGACGGCTTTGAACGGGCCTATTATGAAGCGTTGGACCGAGCGCCGGATGTGGTGCTCGCCCACTTCCGCGTCAGGAAGCTGCTCCCCAAAGCCGCGTAACGCGGCCGGCTCTCTGATATGATGAGGCAGATCGTTTGAGAGGTCTGCCTTGTTGGTGCGCATTGTTGGCTCGATCATGGTCATGGCAGTAAGGCTGGCTGCCGACTCGACGCAGGCAGAGGTTGCGCTCGTGCAACCGCCTCACGGCATCAGCGCCACGATTACGGATCTCGGAAACGGCGTAGGAATACAATCGAATCCGCATGGTCAAGCCGGGACATTCAGCACGCCTATCGAACCAACGGTTCCCCTCTCCCCTGGTCCGCATGGAGAAGTGAATCAGCGGGCGGTGACGCCATTCGGAACTCCGTCGCCGCCCAGTCAGATGACTCCGCCCCCTCTCCTTCCCTTTCACCCAAACCGTCCTCTGATGCCATCCCCTTCTGCACCACCCGCAGTCAAACCGCCGACAGGCTCACAAGGAGGACGCGCCGGTCGGTAACGTCGTCGTCTGGTCTTTGATTGTTGTGGGCCGGCGCACTCCATTTTTTCTCTGACCTGCTACAATAACTTCATGGCACAGACATTCCACTCTCCCTCAACCGCAGCCACGAGAACCCTCAGGCAGACGCTTCTCGACGTGCGCCGTAGTCTGCTGGGATTGCATAAAGCCCTCATCATTGCAGAGCAGCTCACCTATGAACGCATCAACGGTCGCGTCGGCTCAACCGGGCAACTGCTCCAGCTGGTCCTCAACGACCCCTGGTTCACGTGGCTTCACCCATTATCTCAGTTGGTCATTCGTGTAGATGAATTACTCGAAGAAGACATGGAACCGACCGCCGTTGAAGTCGAACATTTTCTGGCGGAGGTGCGCGACTTAATCCGGCCTTCGGAAGAAGGCGACGGCTTCGAGCGCAGTTACTATGAAGCGCTCCAGCGGGCCCCGGACGTCATTTTCGCGCATGTGGAAGTGAAGAAGCTGCTTCAGAAAGCAGCGGCCTAAACCACTTCCCTCGGTTTTTCAGCGATACCAAGAGGGTTCTTGCACTAAAAACTAAAAGGCGGCCGCCTCTCATCGAGTCGACCGCCTTTGGTTCTTCTCGCCCCCTAAACGAAGGGGGACCTAGTTGTCGCCGTGCTTCCCGCGAGCCTTGTCACGACCCTGCTTGCCGTGTTCACCGGCGGCTTCATCGGCACGATCTAGACCCCGCTTCTTGTTATGGCCCTTGCCCTTCCCTTTGCCTTTTCCCTTTCCCTCATGCTCATCCTTCTTCTCCCCCTCCATGGCAGGAGCCGGAGCTGGGGTCGGTGCCGGAGTTGTCACCTGCGGCGCTGGCGCAGGAGCCGGTACCGGAGCAGGGGCTGGCGCCGGGGCAGGCGCAGGAGCCTGGGCAAACACGCTGGTAAACGCGGCGAACACCGCAGCCGCCGTAAAGGTCGAAATCGTCTTAATCATGCTGTCCTCCCTGTAAGGATCCGTCTGAACGAGGGGCCTATTCCCCACGATTGGCACTAGACACTACAGCAATCTTGATGCCATTGCATCCTGAACCTGAATCCTTCGATAAGTGTTGATTTCATGTTGTTTTCTTTCAAACGGCACCAGCTATTGCTCTGGTCTTGAAGCAAGATGGATACAGATCCAGCCAAGATGCCCCGCAATTATATAGGAGGAGAGATTCGGCACAGACTCTAAACAACCTGGGTGCAGGGACAGCTGAAGATGCGCAGGGAAGGCTTCTGCCAACCGGGAAGCTTCGCCGCCTCCCTCGCACCAGGTCTTCACCGATCTGGTGACACGGACCACACGCTCATCGTCAAGCGAAACCAGAATGACCGAGTTTGTTCCAGGATAGAAGGCGAGCCCTTCTGCAGGGCCAGTCTGGCCGTAGCCCACCGTTTCATTGACCTCGGTAAAGGCCTTCACGCCACATTGATGAAGCAGCTCATGCACCCGTTCCTTCAGCGACGGCCGAGCGAAAGGTGATCATGAGCATCTGCATTGGACACCTCTACATTCGATGTTCATCGAGCTCGATGACGTCAGCCCACGTAGACACAGAAGGGAGAGAACTGAGCGGCACACCACGTTTGGCAGCCACTTCCCGAAGGCGACCTTGGAACCGCTGACGTGCGGCCTCATCTTTCGGTCCCGAAGAAAGAAGATTCCGGCTCCACTGCGCAATCTCTTCCGGCGTCAGGGGCTTGCCGTGTGTCACAACCCAGGCAAGTAATTCATCATCCGTCCCGCCGGATAATACACGCTGCTCGAACGCCTTCGGATCGATTCCCAGAAAATCGATTAGATGTTTATCGAATCCCACTGTGATGTAGTTGTAATCCTGAATCTTGCCCGCATTCCGCAAGCGAATCTTGTCAATAAACCGGCCCAAGTGGGCAATGCCACGGAGGAGGACTTTCGGGCTGCGCGGATACGTTTGTTGCGTCATTTAAATCTTCTGCAACGTTGTAATCGCCGAAAACATACAGATGCAGGCAAGAGAAGTCTAGGAGGGCCGAATGTACCTATGCGGATTGGCGAACACCAGCATGTCGCCGCCGCTCGCTATCAACGAAGGGGTCGCTCCGCGTTGCAGGGATGCAACGAGTACTGGCACGAGTTGAAGATGAGGAAGAGATGACGAACTGCAAGGTCTGCCTTACGAAACAGCTTTCTTTGCCGACTTTCCAGCGTGAAGATATTTATCAATACCCGCCGCCATCCTGCGCCCTTCGGCGATCGCCCACACAATGAGCGAGGCCCCTCGTTTGGTGTCGCCGCCGGCAAAGACCCCGTCGAGGTTGGTCATGAAGCTCTCGTCGACAGCCACTGCGCCACGAGCATCATAGGTCACGCCGAGGCTGTCGAGCAGCCCGTTCTTGACCGGGCCGGTGAATCCCATCGCCAGCAATACCAGATCCACGTCCATCTCGAAGTCCGCGTTGGGCATCGGAATGAATTTTCCGCCTTCGAATTTCACGCGATGGGCGTGCAGCTTCGTCACATGCCCGTTGTGGCCGGTGAATTTCGTCGTTGACACACTCCATTGACGGTCGCAGCCTTCTTCATGCGCGTGTGACGTACGCAGCTGCATCGGCCAGAGCGGCCAAGGCGTCGAGCTCGCCCGTTGCGGCGGAGGTTCCGGCAACAATTCAAACTGATGGGCTTCCACGCAGCCCTGGCGATGCGCCGTCCCTAGACAGTCCGACCCCGTGTCGCCGCCGCCGATGATGACAACCCGCTTCCCTTTCGCCGTCAACGGTTCGTCCGCGATGGGAATACCGGCGGTGCGTTTATTCTGCTGGGTCAGATAGTCCATCGCGAGATGGACGCCCTTGAGTTCCCGGCCCGGAATCGGCAGCTCGCGTGCCTGCTCCGCTCCCATCGTGAGCCCCACCGCATCGAACTGTTTCCTGAGCTGCTCGCCGGTAATGTCTTTACCGATCGTCACGCCGGTCTTGAACTCCACCCCTTCGGCCTTCATTTGTTCCAGCCGGCGGTCGATGACCCACTTCTCCATCTTGAAGTCGGGAATACCATAGCGCAGCAACCCGCCGATGCGATCGGCCTTTTCAAACAGGGTTACGCTATGGCCGGCGCGCGCCAGCTGCTGTGCCGCCGCCATCCCGGCCGGGCCTGACCCGACAATGGCAATCGTCTTGCCTGTTTTGACGACCGGCAGGATCGGTGTGACAAGGCCTTCGTTGAAGCCGCGATCGATGATGTTCCATTCGATGATGCGAATTGAGACCGGATCCTCGTTGATACCGAGCACGCAGGCGCCCTCGCAGGGGGCCGGGCAGAGGCGGCCGGTGAATTCTGGGAAATTGTTCGTGGTGTGCAGCGCCTTGAGCGCGTCATTCCATCGTCCGCGATAGACGAGATCGTTCCATTCGGGAATCAAGTTCACCACCGGGCAGCCGGTATTGCCTTGGCAGAACGGCACGCCGCAATCCATGCAGCGCGCGCCCTGGACCTTGAGCTTGTCTTCGGAGATGGGCTCGTACATCTCCTTCCAATCGAGCACGCGGAGCTCGACCGGTTTCCGCTTCGGGCCCTCACGGGCGTATTTCATGAAACCTTTTGGATCGCCCATGGCTGCTTAGCTTTGTATCCTTCTAATCATGATCGGCTATTGACCAGGAAACCCTCTATCTCACCCGCCCAACCCTGCGCTCTTTTTCACCCACCCACCCTGGCGCAACAAGACGCGCCTTTCACCAGGATGTGCGCCTCACCGGCTAACGCACCGCGCTCGCCTTTCGCTTCCGTTCTTCGAGGACCCGCTTGTAATCGACCGGCATCACCTTCACGAATTTCGGCAGGGTCGCATCGAATGCATCGAGCACCTGCTTGGCTTTGCGGCTGCCGGTGTACATGAAGTGTTTCGTGATCAAACCGTGGAGCAGCTGCTTGTCTTCTTTCGTCGTCACCTGCTCCAGCTCTACCATGCCGGTGTTGCACCGGCTCTGGAACTTGCCGATGTCGTCCAGTACGAAGGCCACGCCGCCGGACATGCCTGCGGCAAAATTGCGGCCGGTCCGGCCGAGCACCACGACCACGCCGCCTGTCATGTATTCACAACCATGATCGCCCGTGCCTTCGACGACCGCATGGGCTCCGCTGTTGCGCACGGCAAACCGCTCGCCGGCCATGCCATAGAAGTAGGCCTCGCCCTGCGTGGCCCCATAGAGCGAGGTGTTACCGATCAAAATCGTTTCTTCCGGATTGTAGAGAATGTTTTTCGGCGGGAAGACGATGATCTTGCCCCCCGAGAGTCCTTTCCCGATGTAGTCGTTGGACTCGCCTTCCAACGTGAGGGTCACGCCTCTGGCCAGGAACGCACCGAACGATTGGCCGGCCGAGCCGGTGAACTTGATTGAGATCGTGTCTTCCGGCAAGCCTTCCAGCCCGTACTTCCTCGCAACTCTACTGGACAGGACTGTGCCGGTCGTCCGGTTCACATTCTTGATCGGCAGATCGAGTTTGACTTTCTCGCCCTTTTCAATCCCGTGCTTGCAGAGCTCGACCAGCTTGTTGTCGATAATGTCGGCCAGGCCATGATCCTGCTTCTGCACGCAATAGCGCGGGACCTCGGCGGGAACATCGGGTATCCTCAGCAACGGTGTAAGGTCCAGCCCCTTGGCCTTCCAGTGATCGACCGCCTTGGTAATCTTCAACTTGTCGACGCGTCCGACCATCTCGTTGATCGTCCGGAAACCGAGTTTGGCCATCAACTGCCGCGCTTCTTCCGCGACGAAGAACAGATAGTTCACGATGTGTTCCGGTTTACCGTTGAACTTCTTGCGCAATTCGGGATCCTGCGTCGCGATGCCGACCGGGCAGGTGTTCAGATGACATTTGCGCATCATGATGCAGCCTTCGACAATCAGCGGCGCCGTGGCGAAGCCGTATTCTTCTGCCCCGAGCAGTGTTGCAATGACCACGTCGCGGCCGGTCTTCAATTGGCCGTCGGTCTCGACGCGGATGCGTCCGCGCAGATCGTTAATCACGAGTGTCTGGTGTGTCTCCGCCAGTCCGAGTTCCCACGGGATGCCGGCATACTTGATTGACGCCAGAGGCGAAGCGCCTGTACCGCCGGAATCGCCGCTGATGAGGACCTTATCCGCATGGGCCTTGGCCACACCCGCGGCCACAGTCCCGACACCCACTTCTGCAACCAGCTTCACGGAGACGGCAGCGTCCGTATTGGAATTTTTCAAATCGAAGATCAGCTGCGCCAGGTCCTCGATCGAATAAATGTCATGGTGCGGCGGGGGTGAAATCAGCTGTACGCCCGGCGTCGCATACCGGAATTTCGCAATGTTCTCGTCCACCTTGTGGCCCGGCAACTGACCGCCCTCGCCCGGCTTCGCCCCCTGCGCCATCTTGATCTGTAATTCACGCGCATTGACAAGATAATGCGCCGTCACGCCGAAGCGGGCGGATGCCACCTGTTTGATATAGCTGTTCTTCGAATCGCCGTTCGGCAGCGGCTTGAAACGCTCCGGATCTTCGCCGCCTTCGCCGGTATTGCTCTTGCCGCCGAGGCGGTTCATCGCGATCGCGAGTGTCTCGTGCGCTTCCTTGCTGATCGAACCGTATGACATTGCACCGGTTGCAAAGCGCCTGACGATGTCCTTGGCCGGTTCGACCTCCTCAATTGGCAGGGGCTGTGAGGAGAATCGCAGCTTCATCAAGCCGCGCAATGTGCACAGCTGTTTGCTTTCACCGTTGATCAGCTCGGTATAGGCCTTGTAGTTCTCGAAGCTGTTATTGCGCACCGCATGCTGCAACT
>DATIGF010000046.1:0-27336 GCA_035454865.1 Nitrospiraceae bacterium
CCACCGCCAGTTTTGAATCACCGGGCTTCTTCGCCACGATTCCTGCTTCCTAGGTCTGGTAGACCCGCCACTCTACAACAGACAGTGAGGGGGACTGCAAGGTGTGAGCATGCCGGGCACCCGACACACGGGAGACGTTCAAGTAGCGATAGACTGTGAAACGGTGGGATTTACTGCGGAACGACGCGGAAGATGGCGCTGGCGTTCGAAACGTAGACGTAGCCGTCGGCGGCCATCATCAGGCTGAGTAGCCCGCCGTTGCCGCCGTTGTAGGCTGCGCTCGAGGAGCCCAGCAGGGTCAAATCGGGGCCGCTCAGAATCACGCGACGGATTCGTCCATCATTCCAGGCGGTGAAGAGCAGATTGTTGCGATAGGCGGGAGAGTAGACCGTTGTGTTTTCCGGAATCGAGATGATCCCGGTCGGGGCAATCGTCGGTGTGTAGGCCAGGATCGGATCGCGGAAGTTCGGATTGCCGGCGATGCCTCCGACCGTCGGCCAGCCATAGTTGCCGCCGGCCACGGCCCGATTAATCTCGTCGTTGTCACCGGGACCGTTTTCGGTTTCCCACAAGTGACCTGTGTGCGCGTGGAACGTAAAGCCATAGCTGTTCCGATGACCAAGACTGAAGACCAGTTTCGCGTTAGCGTTCGGACTGGAGAAGAAGGGATTGTCCGATGGCGGGCTGCCATCAGGATTCACACGCAGGATCTTGCCGGCCAGGCTCGTCAGGCTCTGGGAATTGGCGGTATTCTGTGCATCGCCGATGATTATGTAGAGTTTGCCGTCCGGTCCAAACTGGATGATCCCGCCGTTATGATTCGTGTTGGCCGGCAAATTGTCGAGAATGACAGTTTCTTGCGAGCAGGACCCGCTGGAATCAGTGTACCGAACGACACGATTGCGCAAGGGGTTGGAGGCCGTGTGATAGACGTACACAAATTTGTTGGTCGCAAAATCCGAGTCCAGCGCCAGGCCCAGGAGACCCTGCTCCCCGTTTGTCGCAATCGTGATCTGACAGAACTGCGTTGGGACGAGTTGCCATTGCGGGTTAATGATTCGAATCTTCCCGGTCAACCGTTCGTTAAAGAACACCCGCCCGTCCGGAGCCTGCGATAGCCCCACGGGGAAGTTGAGCCCCGGCAAGACAGGTTGGAGCTGCAAATCGCCCGTCGGCGGCTGGCTGACCGAAAAGTTGAGCGTCTTCGTCGCCTCGCTGTTGGCCAGTTCATTGTGGTTTTGATCGGCGAGCACGAGGCGGACGCTGTGGGCAGCGGACGCAAGTCCGAAGATGTCGAATGATGTCGCCGACTTCCAGTGAACGAAGTGCGTATGGACTCCGGTGTAGAGCACCCCGTTATCATCGTTGATTCCGCTGCCTCCATAGAAGTGGTAGGCGGTTGCGTCAGCATCGAGATACAAATGGAGATGCGACGTTCCGGGATTCCCGATCGTATGGTTCTGGACGGCGAAGGCAACCGTAACCGGTCCGACTGGAAGAGCGGCCCCAGCGGGAGGACTCGTAAGCGAGATCGACGGCACCATGCCAGGGATCAGACCAGCCGGAGTATTGGGGTTCTCGGGTTTTAGGGTCACGTTCTGTGGAGGAAACTCGGGTGTTGAACGGCCTGTTCCCGAATTCATCGTGACGAAGCCCAGATCGATCGGGCCGCCACCGTTGAAGGTGAAGACATTCGTCGTTCCGAGGTAGAGCGGAAACACGGTGCCGTTGCTCACGAAGAAAAATCGGAGATTGGACCCCACCGGTATATTGCCAAGGCTGAAGGGGAAGCGCCCCGGCACATTCGGCGGTCGGCCCGCCGTATCATCTTGGGTAAGGATCTGATCGTTGTCATTCATCGCAACGATGCGCGTCCCGCCGACCGTCCCGCTGACAGTGACCGTACTTGTCGCTGCAATCTGATTCGATCCGCCCCCACTGTCAGTGCAGGCCGCGAGGATGAGAGCCAGCCCCGCAGAGGCAAGGGACCGAACGATGATGCTGTGTGCTGCGAAAATCATTGCCTACCCGTTGAAGCGGGAGGTCGCCCCGTGAACCCACCAGGACAGTGAGTCGAGCGACCCCCCACAAGGAACGCTGCTGCTCATGAGGAGCATAAAGAATGCCGGATCATCGAACAGGCTTACGACGAGCAACTGACCGCTAAGTGCTTGCCCCAGTTGGGGGGCGGCGCTGCATAGGCAGCCATGCCTGACTGGTCGCTGTAGGGATTTTGCAGCAAGGTGAGCAGCCGATCGATTTCCGAAAAGTCCTTCTGCTGAGCCTTCTCAATGGCTGTCTGCGCCAGGTAGTTGCGGAGCACGTACTTCGGATTCACGCGATTCATGCCGGCCAGGCGCTCATCGTCTCGACTCCTCTCTTCGCGCAACCGGTCTTTGTACCGACTGGCCCACTTGTCGAACGCCTCACGATCTACGAAGAAGTCGCGAAGCGAGTCATTCCGCGATGCGGACCCGGTCTGAAACAGGCCCAGTGAGCGGAAGAAGATCGGGTAATCGACATGGTGCAGGTGCATGAGCGCCAGGAGGTCTTGGATCAACGACACATCCGCCTCCTTGGCTTCGACGAGCCCTAACTTGGCCCGCATCAATTCCATGTACCGTCCTTCGCAGACCGGGGTATAGCCGTCGAGCGCGGCTTTCAGATCGTCTTTGTCAGCCAACGGAAGCAGCGCCTGTGCCAGGCAGCTGAGATTCCAGAGACCGATGTAGGGCTGTTGGTTGAAGGCGTAGCGCCCATTGTGGTCAGAGTGGTTGCAGATGAAACCTTGATCATAGTCGTCCATGAACCCGAACGGACCGTAGTCGAGAGTGATGCCATGGATCGACATGTTGTCTGTGTTCATGACTCCGTGCGCCCAGCCGACGGCCTGCCATTGCGCAATCAGCCTCGCCGTGCGCTCGACCACCTCGGAGAACAATCGCGCATACTTGTCCGGGCCATCCCCCACGTGGGGAAAGTGGTTCGCGATGACGTAATCGGCCAGGATTTTGAGTTGCTCGTGCTGTTTGCGGTAATAAAAGATCTCAAAGGTCCCGAAGCGCACATGCGACGGTGCCATCCGCACGAGCATCGCGCCGGTTTCGACCTGCTCGCGATAGACCTGATGGTCGCTCCCGACGAGACACAGCGCCCGAGTCGTCGGAATTCCCAGGCCGTGCATCGCTTCGCTGCAGAGATATTCGCGGATGGTCGAACGCAAGACCGCGCGGCCATCTCCCTCCCGCGAGAACGGCGTCAGCCCTGCCCCCTTCAGATGCAGATCCCATTTTTCGCCCCGTTCGTTCCGCACTTCCCCGAGCAAGATGGCCCGCCCATCCCCGAGTTGCGGCACATACACCCCGAACTGATGGCCGGAGTAGAGCATTGCCAGCGGTTCCATTCCCGGCACGAGCAGACTCCCGCCGAATACGCCGGCAAACTCCGGACGAGCGGCTTCCGCTGGATCGAGATCAATCAATTCCGCTGCCGCCGGATTGAAACTGATGAGATAGGGAGCTGTGGAGAACGGCGTCGGATTCAGCGTTGTATAGAACGCTTCCGGCAGGCGGGCGAATGAGTTGTCGAAGGAGAGCGTTTCCAGCCGGCGTTTGCTCATTGATGGAGCATGCCAGGCCTAACGTGCAGCTTTCAAGCGATGAGAGTTCCTGTCAAGGAGGGATGTGAACCGTTCGCTGTCGAAATCATAGACCCAGATGTCGCCGGTTGAAATGGAATAGACCCAGCCATGCATATCCACCTTGTTCTGACGCAGACGCAAGGCGACAGAGGGGTGGGTGCGGAGATGGTCAAGCTGGGACCGGACGTTTTCTTGCGTCGTCCTGATTAGACGCTCACTGCCCTTGAGATTCGTATAGTGGTCACGCATTAAGCGACGGGTAGTTTCGGCCTGCCCAACCCATTCTCGGACCGCGGGTAGATCTGAAACGTCTTCCGGGTTCAGGAGCGCTTTCATCACGGCGCAATCCGTATGGCCGCAGACGATGATGTGGGGCACCTTCAACACGGCCATCGCGTATTCGATGGTGGCAGTGCTGCCGCCTTGCATCGAGCCATACGGCGGCACCATGTTGCCGGCGTTTCTCAGAATAAAAAGCTCGCCGGGATCGGTTTGCGTCAGGAGGGTGGGATCGACGCGTGAATCGGAACAGGTAATGAAGAGGGCCCGGGGAGTCTGGTTCTCGGACAACCGTGTAAAGAGCGCCTTCTTTTCACCGAACACCTCGGTCCGAAACTTGAGAAAGCCTTTGACGAGTTTTTCCATTGTAGAAACCCGCCCTATCGAGGTCCGTTCTGAATGTCGCGATCGACGGTGAACACAAACACGCGCTCACCGATCTGCACGTCGATGTCCGTGAAGAGCGCGAGAATTTTCGCACCCGTAATCTCGCTCACCTGCTCACAGAGCTTGTCGCGTCCCTGCGCTATCAGAGTCTGCCGCAATCGCTTCACCATGTCGACACCTTCCGCGGTTTTGGCCAGCTGCCGTTCCGCCGGCGTGAGCACCCCTTTGAGACGAACCACCACCAGGTCCCGCACGACGAAGGCGCGCACCTCGTCCGGTCCGCGGCCCATGAACTCCTGCTCGAACTTGATGATGGCGTTGCGTATTGCGTTTTCCATGAGCCCTCCGTAGGCCCAGGATTATAGGGTCGACCGGCGTTGCGAACAAGGGGACCGTAAGCCGTTTGTGCCACCATCTCTGATTGGTTCTAGGCCTTTCGGGCTACCTCGCAGCGGTATTGAGACCTTGGACCGCTTCCACGGTTGACGCTGCTGACGCCGCCATATTATGGATTGGGGGTTGACGATGAGACGGCACTGCTGTTTGCCCCGATGCTTCATTAAGGACAAGCAGGACGCCGGGTGTTCAGTGAGGGCCGTAGGGTGACCGGCTGTTTTCACGAGGGGCCGGTCGCAGTACAAGCCAACCGTGCGGCATCGACACAGGTCGAGCCTGTCGGTTGGCTTTTTTGTTTATCACTGGAATGCTGGAACGCCGATGACCGCCGTGTTGCTTGTCCCGCTGCTCCCCCTGTTGACCGCGCTGCTCGCGGTGACCGGCGGCGACCGCACCAGCCGAGAGCGGGCCAGGATTGGTGTCTGGCCGATCGCCGCGGCCTTGTTCGGCTCCGTCGCGACACTCTACATCGTCGCGACGAGCGGGCCGATAACGGTCCGGTTTTACGATCCTACGGAGGCGAGCGCGTTTCCCGTGCCGGTCAGCTTCCACGTCGACCGTCTGAGCGCCGTCATGATGGTGTTGATCTCCGCCATCGGGACCATCATCTACACCTATTCGCTCGATTACATGTACCAGGACCCTCACGAGCGGCGATACCTTGCCATGATCGGCATCGCGATCTTCGTGCTCCTCTCTATGGTCTCGAGCGGCAACCTGATGATGCTCTTCATCCTGTGGCAGATGTTGAGCTATCTGCTCTACATCCTGATTCACAATCATACCCACGCGGGGACTCTGGAAGGCGCCTTCCGCACGTTCGCGATATTGCGTATCGGGGATGTCGCCTTCCTTGGCGGGATCGCCCTGGCCTATGAGCTCTATGGCACTTTGGAATTTCCGGATCTCTTTGACGCCGCGGTCCGATCGTCGGCCACGGTATCGCTCCTGCCGGGCATCGAATTCGATGGCGCGACGGCCGTCACCCTGCTGTTGTTGATCGGCGGCATGAGCAAGTCCGCGCAGTTCCCTCTCCACATCTGGCTCCCGCGATATCTCTACGCTCCGACACCGGTCACGGCCCTGCTGCACGCAGGCATCATCAATGCAGGGGGCTTTTTGATCAACCGGCTGGCTCCGCTGTTCGGGTTGAGTTCGACGACACTGCATATCGCGTTCGTCATCGGCACGCTGACGGCGATCCTCGGCGCGACGATGATGCTCGCACAGAACGACATCAAGAATATGCTTGGATTTTCGACGATCGGCCAGATGGGCTACATGGTCATGGAATGCGGCCTGGGCGCCTTCTCTCTCGCCGTGTTCCATTTGATCGCCCACGGCCTCTTCAAGGCCACGGTGTTCTTGAACTGCGGCAACGTCATCGGCAGGGCCCGCCTGGAGCCGCACTTCCCCCACGCGGAACATGACACGGAAGACGAAGCCGGCTCGCCCCTCACGTGGTTGACCGGTTTCGTGACGACGTTGTTGATTCCCCTGCTGATCCTGTTGCTCACGCACGGCGTCCTGGATATCCCCCTGCTGGAATCGCAAGGCACGGTCATCTTTCTGTTCTTCATCTGGATCACCTCCTCGCAGGCGATTCTGACCCTCACCCGTCTTCGCGCCGTCCCCTCGTGGAAAGTGTCGACCGCCATGCTGCTGACGCTCCTGTTCGTCGTGTTCGTGTACCTGTTCGCCGTGGAGTCGTTCACCGCCTTCCTGTATCCGAACCCGGCGGACGTCGCGTCCTATTTCAAGGCGGCGGCGTTGCCGGGCCGGCTTTTCGACATGATGATCGGTGCGGCAACGCTCATGACCGTCCTCGGCTGGTGCTACGTGTACATGAAGACCCATGGCCGCTCGCTCCCGGCGCCGGTCTGGATCGAGGGCATCCGCATCCGGCTCTACGTCCTGTTCTTGAACCGACTCTATGTGGACGAATATCTTGAGCGCCTGGGTCGCGCACTCCTATTTGCCCTCCGGCGCTTGGAAACACGCCCGCAGGACCCGACCTTATGAGGACTGCGCTTGACGACAGTCCGGATACCGTATTAATGGTTAGCCCGCCGCTCGGGTGTCCGTCAGCCTCTCGGCCTTTCCGGTCGGAGCGCCCCACGGATCCCGGTGTGAGAGCGATGAGGTGTTCGTGACGCTCGCGCTGTTCGTTCCGCTTCTTCTGCTCGCCGCCGCAGGCCTCGTCCTGGTCGGCTCCGACGCCTCGCGCCACACACGCGCCAGGATCGCCGCCTATCCTATCGGGGCCGCCTGCCTTGGGGCCGTCGCAACGCTGTATCAAGTCACGACCGGCGGTCCCATGACGATCCAGTTCTATGATCTCTCCTCGGTCGCCTCGTTCGCCATCCCCATCGGATTCTATGTCGACCGGTTGAGCGCGGTCATGATGACCCTGATCACAGGCGTCAGCGTCATCATTTACAACTACTCAATCGGCTACATGTATCAGGACCGCCACGCCCGCCGGTATCTGGCGATGATCTGCCTGACGGATTTTGTTCTGATCTGCATGGTCTCCAGCTCCAATCTCATGATGCTCTTCCTCTTCTGGCAGATCCTCAGCTATCTGCTCTACGTCCTCGCGCACAACCATGCGCATGCCGGGACGCTGGCCGGAGCGTTCAAGACCTTCGCGCTGCTCCGCGTGGCCGACACGGCGTTTCTCGCCGGCATCGCGCTCGCGTACCAGCTCTACGGCACGCTCGAATTTCAGGAGCTGTTTGCCCGGGCTGCCGACACGCCGACCGTCCTGCCGCTCGGGCTCGGCATGGAAATCAGCGGTGCCACCGCCGTGACCTTGCTGTTCTTCATTGGCGCAATGGGAAAATCCGCACAGTTTCCGATTCACCTGTGGCTGCCCGGCTCGCTCTTCGCGCCGACGCCGGTGCACGCCCTGCTGCACGCAGGCATCATCAACGCGGGCGGCTTCCTGATCAACCGGCTGGCTCCGCTGTTCGGTTTGAGTCCGACGACACTGCATGTCGCGTTCGTCATCGGCACGCTGACGGCGATCCTCGGCGCGACGATGATGCTCGCGCAGAATGACATCAAGAAGACGCTCGGTTTCTCGACGATCGGCCAGATGGGCTACATGATCATGGAATGCGGTCTGGGCGCCTTCTCTCTGGCCGTGTTCCATTTGGTCGCCCACGGTCTCTTCAAGGCCACCGTGTTCTTGAACTGCGGCAACGTCATTCACAAGGCCCGGCAGGACCCTCATTCTCCCCATGTCGAGCATCCCGAGGATGAAGAGGGGTTGTCCTGGCTGACCTGGTTGACCGGCTTCGTCACCACGCTCTTCATTCCTCTGCTCATTCTCCTGGTGATGCACGGGATCCTGCGCATTCCGTTGCTCGAATCCCAAGGCACGGTGATCTTTCTGTTCTTCATCTGGATTACCTCCTCGCAGGCGATCCTGACGCTGACGCGCTTGCGTCGGGTCGCCTCATGGAAAGTTTCCGCGGCGATGCTCGTCACCCTGTTGTTTATCGTGTTCGTCTATCTGTTCGCTGTGGAGTCTTTCACGGAGTTTCTCTATCCGGATCCGGACGAGGTGGCCTCCTATTTCAGAGCCGCCGACCTTCCCGACTGGCTCTTCGACCTCATCATCCTGGCCGCCACGATCCTCACGGTCGCCAGCTGGTCTTACCTGTACATGACCGCCCACGGCCGGACGTTAAAGATGCCCGCATGGATCGAAGGCTTGCGGGTACGCCTGTACCTGCCCTTCCTGAACCGCCTGTATGCCGATGAGGTCTACCAGCTGCTGGGGGACACCATTATGCGGCTGGTCCATCAACTCGATAAACGGGAACGCGGGTGGTCTCGATGATGGACGGGGCGCTCATGTCGTGGCTGCTGGCCGGCATCCCCCTGTTGGGAGCGCTGGCGAGCCTTCCCCTCTGGTCGCACCCTGAACGGTTGAAGTTCTCTTCCGTCGTCTGGTCCGTGATCAGTCTGGGATCGATCGCGGGACTCGCCACTCAGCTCCCGACTCCGCCGGAAGGATTGTTGCCGCTCTACCTGCTGCCGCTGGCGGCCGTGATTTCCCTGCTAGGGCAGCCGGCTCACGAGGACCATCGGTTGTCCTGGATCATGACTCTGATCTTTCTCGGACTGGGAGTTGCCGTCCTGACGAGCCAGCCACGGGCCGGCAACCTGATCCTCATGCTGCTGCTGGGTATGAACGCGATCCTGCTGCACCGCTACCACAGTGTTCTGTGGCCCATGTCCTGGTGGGGCATCGGGACCTACGGATTCGGCGCCTTGTGCGCCCTGCTGGCGATTGCCGCCGATCACCCCCTGTCCTCCATTGCGTCCCTCTTGGCCTGCGCCGTCCTGCTGCCGCTCATTCCCTTTCACGACGGCCACCTGACGGCATTGACGCGGTTACCAGGTAGTTTGCCCTCCTTCATCGTGCTCATGCTTCCGGTCGTCGGTTTGCACCGACTCGCAATCGTGCTTCCCACCGTCCCCGACGCCGTCGCGTGGACCCTCAGCCTCTTGGCCCTGGTGGGAGCCGCGTACGGGGCGGTGAAGGCATTGGCGCAATCGCGCGTGCGCCTCTTGCTGGCCTACGGCAGTCTGTCGTTCTTTTCGATGCTCTGGTGGTTTGCCGCGGCGACGCGAACTGCGACACCGCGTGCGGCCTTGATGGTCGGAACGGTCGGTCTCGCGACGAGCGGCCTGCTGGTCGCGTGGCAAGTCGTCCGCACCAGATACGGCGACGATGTCGATCCGCAGGCCATCAGCGGTCTGGCCTCGGGAATGCCGCAATATGCCGTGCTGCTGTCGTTGCTGGCGTTGGCCGCGATGGGCCTGCCGCCTTTCGGCGTCTTTGCGGGGTTCATGGGATTGCTCTTGAGCTCGCCGTTTCCCTCGACGGTCGGCCTGTTCATCACCCTGCTCGCCTGGCTGGCCGCCTCCTGGTACATCATGCAGATGGTGCAGCGGCTGCTCTTCGGCCTGCGGCGGCCTGAATTGCGGTACACCGATCTGCTCCGGGCCGAATTGGCTTCGCTGTTGATCGTCGTGCTGGTCCTGCTCGCGCTGGGCCTGGCGCCGGCCACCCTCTTCGCTTCCGAACAGGCTTCGCCCCGGATCAACGCTGCCAAGGAATCGATCACATGGAACAGGTAACCCGCGCGATCGACATCGAAACGAGACGGATGGAGCTGCGCGGCATCGTGAAGCTCGCCGGCGAAGTCATCGCCCAGTATTGGCCGATGCGCACGTTCGTGCATCACAACCCGCTCCACAGCCTCGAGTACCTGCCGTTCCAAGAAACGGTCCGTCGCGGCAAGCAATTCATGGGCGGCAACGGCTACCTTCCCAGCCACATGTATCGCCGCTATGTCCGCTCGGGTCGGATCCAGCTCCGGCATCTCGATGGAGCTCTGAGCTCCCTGACGCAGGATAAGCAGGCGGTCCTCGGTTCCCGGGTTGTGACGCACGGGGAGGTCCTCCGCGCCTGTCTCACTGAGGGCCTGTGCGCACCCATCCTCGAACCGCTCGACGCGCAGCTCCCCGATGACTCGCGCGACCTGATCGATCGGCTCGCGGCCCGTCTCGATTCGGTGATGAGGTTTCCGGATTTGCGGGAGCGGATCCGGGGGATCGCGGAGGGCGACGAAGCCGCCCTGGGCCGGTGGCTCACCCTGTCTCACTGGTGCGATGACACGCTCGGAACCCGCATTGTCCAGCAGATCAACGACCAAATGATCAAATGGTGCGAGGCGTTCCTCGACGAGGGCCACGCGACCTGGGCCATGCCTGAACGAGAAATGGGCCTCTACAAGGCGTGGAAAGACATTGCCGCTCACGAATGGTCCCCCTGCGGGATCGCCGACAGCAAACGGAAGATTGCGCAGCTGCCCGAGTACCCCGAAGATGCGCTCCTCGAACATTTGGACGCGCTCGGCATTCCCGCGAAGCTCAGACAGGATTACCTCTCGCTGCAGCTGACCGCCCTTCCGGGCTGGGCGGGATACATCAAGTGGCGCGGCGAAGAACGCGAGTACCCCTGGCAGCAGGCCTATCCCGTCGGGCTCGTGAAGTTCCTCGCCATTCGGCTCTGGTACGCCCGCGAACTCGTCCAGAAGGCCTGTCGCGAACACCTCGGTATCGAGGGGCGCTACGATGCCGTGACGGCCTACATGGGCGGCCATGGCGAAGAATATTATCTGCGTCGCCAGCGGGTCGCGGGGCGCTTGCCCGCCCTCTATGCTGAAGAGGTCGACCGGCTGGCTCATCAGAAAGGCAACGGCTGGAAGACCGTGCTCGATCGTTACAAAGTCGAAGTGGTCCCGCGCCAGGAAGCCGCCGCGCGTCGCGGGGCGGCACGAAAGCTTCTGGCGCTGGCCCGATGCCTGGAGATCGAGCCGGACCAACTCGCCGAGACGGCTCCGGAAAACCTGAAACAACTCGTCGAATGGATCGAGGCTTTCCCGGAACCGGACCACGGCCCGGTCTGGTTGAACGCGTTCGAAGCCGGGTACCACGAGCGTCTGTTAGGGCAGTTACGGGCCCGGACGGACGAAGCCGATCAACCGGCTCCGACCCGCCCCTATTCGCAATCAGTTTATTGCATCGACGTGCGCTCCGAGCCGTTCCGCCGTCACCTTGAATCGGTTGGCCCCCACGAGACCTACGGGTTCGCGGGCTTCTTCGCCGCTTTCATCCGCTATCGCGCCTGGGGTAAGGACCATGACACGGAACAGTTCCCGGTCATCATGCGCGCAAAGAACGAAGTCCGTGAAATTCCCCGCAGCTACCTGGACCACAAAGTCTCGAAACACGAGGCGCGCGTCAGGTGGGTCCACGCCGGACACACCCTCCTGCATGATTTGAAGGAGAACGTCGTCACGCCTTACGTGATGGTCGAATCGCTGGGGTGGTTTTACGGCCTGCCGATCTTCGGCAAGACGCTCATCCCGTCGCTCTACCAGCGCTGGACGGCCTGGTTGAAGCGCCTCTTCGTGCCGACGCTCGCCACGACGCTGACCGTGGATAAGCTGCCCCCGGCCGAAACAGCGGAGATGCTCGCGACCGAACAGCAGGCGGTTGCGAGAAAAGCCTTGCAGGAGCGCCTTGGCCTGCGCAGTTCCCGGATCACCCCGGCGTTGGTTGAAGGATTGCGGCAACTGGCTCTCTCCGGCTCGAACGAGCCGGAGCGGGCACTGATCGACGCAGCCGGACGGGCTGGCCTCTCGACGGAAGGGCTGACGGGCTTCGTCGAGACCTTGCGCAAGCAGTACGAGCTCAATGCGCGCGCCGCCTCGCGCCAAAAGGAGCGAATTACCAGAACCGGCTTTACCGTTGAAGAACAGGTGCTGACGGTCGACACGGCGCTCCGCATGATGGGGCTGACCAAGAACTTCGCGCGACTGGTGTTATTCTGTGCGCACGGCAGCACATCGGAGAACAATCCCTACGAGTCCGCGCTCGATTGCGGCGCCTGCGGCGGCAACGAAGGCAAGCCCAACGCCCGGGTCTTGGCGATGATGGCGAACAACCCCAAGGTCCGCGAGCGCATCGCCAAGCTCAGCATCGACATTCCGCCCGATACCCGTTTCATCGCGGGCCAGATGGATACGACCACCGACGCGGTGCAGCTCTTCGACCTGGAGGACGTGCCTTCGACCCACCGGGCCGATTTGGCCCGCTTGCAGGAAGACCTCAACCACGCCTCGATCCTCACCAGCCTCGAGCGTTGCGCGCGCTTTCCCGACGTGCAACGGCCGCTCGACGAAGGCAGAGCCGAAGCGCACGTCAGGCGCCGGAGCGTCGATTGGAGCCAGGTGCGACCAGAGTGGGGACTCTCCGGGAATTCGGCCTTCCTGGTCGGACGCCGGGATTTGACAAAGGGATTAGACCTGGGCGGGCGCGTGTTCCTCCATTCGTACGATTATCGCGAAGACCCGAGCAACCGTCTCCTCGAAGTGCTGCTGACCGCCCCGCAAGTGGTCGCGCAGTGGATCAATATGGAGCATTATTTCTCCACTGTGGACAACGAGGTCTATGGAAGCGGCAGCAAGATCTATCACAACGTCGTGGGACGGTTCGGCATCATGTCGGGCCCCTGGAGCGACCTCCGGCTCGGGTTGGCGAGACAGACCGTCATGAACGGCGACATGCCGTACCATGAACCGATGCGGCTGCTCACGATCGTCGAGGCGCCCCGCGAGCGCATTGAGAAGCTGATCACGCGGCACGAGGTGCTGCAACATTTCTATCACAATGAGTGGGTCCACCTGGTCGCTCTCGAACCGGAAACCCGCGTACTGTATCGGTATCGCCCCGAAGGGACGTGGAGCCCGATTGCATAGCCAGTCGTCATTGACCATTAACCGGAGGCCGGGAAAGGGGAAAATTTGATGAGTTTAACGCTGCACCCGATGAAGGAAATTCGCGTGATCGTCGCGGGAGAGCACCGCTCGTTTGTGACGGAGTTGCTAGACCGGGTCAAGGCGACCGGCTACACCATCATCGGCAACGTGTCCGGCAAGGGCCATCATGGCGTGCGCGAAGCGCATTTCATGTTCAGCGAGCAGGAAAGCCTTGAGATGATCATGACGGTTGTCCCGCAGGAAAAAGTGGAGCCTATCCTGGCGGGATTGCGGCCCCTGTTCGATCGCCACTCCGGCGTGATGTTTGTGACCGATGTCTCGGTCAGCCGGCAGGAGTATTTCGGCAAGAACGGCGGCGGGTCCTGAGCCGGCCGTCACGGGGCCCGGCCCATGGACCGGCAGCACGCTCACGCCGATCACCCTTGTCTTTCGTGCAGCTGTTTGTCTAGAATGGGCCCCTTCGCGCGGGTTCAGAGGAGGATTCGGTGAAGGGACTACGGTTCGAACGCATCGGCAAGGGTCGGTATTACAATGTGGTCTTCCACATCGGCAGCACCTACATTCCCGTCAGCGATGAGACCGTCGAAGAGCTGAAAACCCAGAGCCTGCTTTCCGCCGAGCGGTTTCTCGACCTGCTCGTCGATCGCATCGGCTACTCATCCTACCTCAAAGATCAAATCCGCACCGAGCTGAAGTCCTCCGGCGACCCAGTGACGCAGATCACCGTCCTCCAAGGCGCCATCCGCGAACTGTAACCGGCTGCTGAAATTCCACCTTCTTACCCGCCCAACCCCCGCGCGCCGAGACGCGCTCTCTCCCGAGCTTCGTTCTCAGCTCGAAAAATCCTCAACGTACCCCACACGGGAAAAGAGTTGTTCTGACAGCTCGGGGTTGGCGGGTTAAAACTGCTACACTTCCGGTGTTTTCTCGCCTGCGGCCTCGTTGACCACCTGTTTGAGCGACCGTGACATGCCGTTTAACCTTCGACTTGAGCGGCAGACCACAGCTTGTCGTTCGATGGGATGGTTAGGCACTTTGCTACCAGGTTAGAAGTGCTCCGAGATCGCATCCGCACGCGGCTGCTGCAACGACGAAGAGCGATAGCCTACGGAGTACGGTTTGGCTCGCCATAAATGACGTGTCTGCGAATTCATCAGCTTTCTTGTCAAGGGCGAGCTTAGCCGATGGGAACAGGCGAATGAGCGAATTGCCGACAAGCATGGCCATAGGCAGTGCACCGATGAAAGGTGCGATCGTGACCAATATTGGACCAAGGCCCTTCGCCTTATGAAGTGTTTGACCAGGATGGATGGACGTATGTAGGGACGTAGCGAGATACACCGCGCCCAACCACATGACGGCAAGCGTGAGCAGGATCGCGGGAAGCAAGAGGAGATTCCAAGCACTCTTTCGCCGGCGTGCTCTTGCTCTCGCTTCATTGAACTAACTAAGTATGCCCATCCTTATACTCCCCCACACATCAAGAGGGCCCACAGCTTCCCCGTTCGACCGCGCGCATTGAGCGAGCACCGCCCGCAATGAAAGAATCAGATGATTCCTGCGCGCGCGCTCAGCGAGCGAGGAACGGGGAAGCTGTGGGCCCTCAATCCGGCACCTGCCCTTCCTGAAACAGCTGATTCATGATGGCGTTGCGCATTTCCGGATCGCGATAGTACTTCATCGCCTTACTGTAGTTGTCCATGGCGCTCTGGCGCTTCCCGCGGATGGCATACAGCTCGGCAATACCGTGATAGGCCCGGGGGTCCTCTGCGTTGCATTTCAACGCCCGGTTGAATAATTCCTGCGCGTCCTGCATGCGCTGTTTGCGCAGGCTGAGCCAGCCCAGGGCCGAATAGGCCGCGCCGAACTCCTGATTGGCTCCCAGCGCGTCGCGATAGGACTTTTCCGCCAGGTCTAAACGGCCGCGCGTTTCGTACAACCCGCCCAGTGCGAAGTGGACCTCGGCGTCCTGCGGATTCAGTTTCAGCGCCGTCTTGTACGATTGCACCGCCGGCTCCATCTTGCCTTGTTCCGCCAGAGCACAGGCGAGGTTGGCGTGGGCGACGGCATCGTTCGGGTTGAACTTGATGACCTCGCGATATTCCTTGATCGCCATCTCCAGCCGTCCCTGTTCCTGATAGGCCACGCCGAGATTGGTCCGCGCAGGAACAAAATCGGGCGCGAGCCGTACCGCCTCGCGGTACTCCTTGATCGCCATTTCGAGATGCGCGGACCGTTCATGAATCTGTGCCAGAAAGTAGTGCGGGTACGCGGACTGGGGAAGGAGCCTGGCGGCTTCTTTATAGGATTGCATGGACTGTTCTGATTGCCCCGACTGCGAGAGAAACAGGCCCATGACCATGTGAACGTATCCGTTCTCCTGATGCCCCTCTACAAGCGCATTCACCCAGGATTTGACGGCGGCAATGTCGCCTTCGGCCTCCAGACATAGCGGGTGGGTCTTCCACGCGTCGGCAAACCGACCGCGCAGGAGATAGACGACATTCTGGGCAAAGTGCGGTCGCGGGTCCTTGTTCTCCGCACCCTCCTGTTCCTTGATCCAGGTCGATGCTTCGGCCAAGAGCGTATCCCATGCTCCGGCCACGATCGCGGCTTCGCTCTGTTGTTGATGAGTGCTCATGAAGGGTGGGCCTGATCCTACCGCGTCAAGGTGTCTTCAACGTCCGGAGGAGTGGCCTGGATGCGTTCCCCGAGGAAGGGAAATCGTTTCGCGAGCTGCTGCTTCATCTGCCAGGCGACAGAGCGATAGGACCAATGGCCTTTCACACCCGAGCGAAGCTTGCTGATGTACTCGGCTTCCGCATAATCCATCTTGAAAAGGCAGCGCACTTTGAACCCGAACGGGATGGCGTACAACGAGGCTTCCTGGTCTTTCTTCTTGAGCAGATCGATATCAGCCCGCACGGCGTCCATCGCCTGCCGGTATTCCTTGTCCAAACCGGCTTCGACGAGTTGGGGCGGGACGTCGTAGCCGTGGATGGTCGTGAAGTTCTGTTGAATCTGCTGACAGCGCCGGTGGCGGTGCATATCCCGCCAGGCGCCGATGTCCATCAGGATGTCGAAATTAAGCGCGTAGCCGCTGCGGAATTCTTTAATGAGCTCGTCGTACGGCCCCCGTTGTTGCGTGGCAACCTCAATCGTGTCCTGCTTCTGTTTGTCCGTCCAGTCTTTCACCGCGGCGAGGATCTTCCGGTACGGCGCATGGGAGACCCGATACAGCAGCGTCGTCACGACCTCGTCGAGCGGATGGTGCGGCTCGACTAGATCGACCGACTCCGCTTGCCCCCAGCTACCCGGCTGATCGAGTCCGGTCCCGCGCAGGGCTTCCTTCGCGTGGCGGGCTAGATCGGCATACACCGTCTCCTGATAGGCGTTCGGCTTCGCATGCCGGGCCAGCGTCGGCGCCAAAGGATCGCTCAACCCGGCCGTCTGTCCGCAGAGTTCCCCCCACAGATTGACGGGCGGACGCTGGCAGGCCTCCTTCAAGTCCTCGCCGATGGCTTTGAGCTCCGGCAATGCCGACGACAGCAAGCGGGTAATCTGTTTTTCCAACGTCCGGACGCTGACGACCTGGCCCACGTTGGTCTTAGCCGCAAGCGGAAGCAGATAGCGCGTAACATCGAACGCCCGGGCGGCAATCGTCCGTTGATAGTCGGCGGGCTTCATCGACTCGGGTCGAGGGTCACGCTCCGACAAGAACTTCGTCAACGGGTCGTGCAACAGGCGATAGATCTCGGAAAGACTGCGGAGGATGCCCTCGTACACCGCTTCCGTTTCGCTGCCGCGAATCTGATCCGGCACGAACCAGCGGCTGGAGGCAAAATTCTGATACCGGCTGGATTTGGCCTGCCCGTCCCAGAGCGGCTCATCTTCCAGCCGAATGGCGGCGAGTTCAGATATTTCTTCGAAGCAGACAATCACATGGCCCAGGTCTGCGATCGAAGCATGCCCGTAGTCGAAATAAAACTGATCCCAGAATTTCTCCGAAGAATGGCCGTGGACCCACTTGATGCTGTTTTCGATGGAGTCGGGCGAGCGGCTGTAGCGGGCAAGGGCGTAGGCGGATTTCTCCGGCGGCATCGGAGCGATGGCGAGCACGCGGCGACTGGGTTGATCCTGACTCATTAGGACGCTGTCACCAACTCTCAAACGGTCTCGACAGGCGGCACACACTGTAGGCCGCGCACTATACCCCTCGTGCCTGCGAGGCGCAAGGTCCGCTCCGTTGACTTGCCGCGGAATGCGCCGCTATAGTCGCGGCTCGCGCGGGCGCGGAGCAATAGGATCGAGGCTTGAGGTTCTCACAGCTTTGCGACTTCCCTCTCGCTCAGTAATCCCTCGCCCAGTGCGGAGCACCCCATGATCAAAGGCATCAAAGGCGTCAAAGACTTGTTGCCGGAAGAGACGCCCCGCTGGCGTCTCATTGAAGAAACCGCCAGGCGGTGGGCGACCGGGTACGGGTTTCAGGAGATCCGCATTCCGATCTTTGAAGTCACCACCTTATTCGCGCGCAGCATCGGCGCCTCAACCGACATCGTTGAGAAGGAAATGTACACGTTCCAGGACCGCGACGGTACGTCGCTGACCCTGCGCCCCGAAGGGACCGCGGGGACGGTACGGGCGTACATCGAACATAACCGCGCGGCCGATCCGGTCCCGCAGAAATATTTCTATCTCGGGCCGATGTTCCGTCACGAGCGGCCGCAGGCCGGACGTCTGCGACAGTTTCACCAGTTCGGCGTGGAATCCTTCGGAATGGCCGATCCACGCGCCGATGTCGAAGTGATTGCGCTCTTGTGGCGCGTGCTTTCCGATCTCGGTCTTCCCGGTCTGACTTTGGAGATCAATAACCTCGGCTACATCAGTGATCGAGAGACCTATCGGCCCCAGCTTGTGGCGTACCTCCGGCAGAAAGAAGCTGCCTTGTGCACCAATTGCCGACGCCGCATCGAGTCGAACCCGCTGCGCGTCCTGGATTGCAAGGTTCCTGACTGTCGCGCTGCGACGGAGGCGGCTCCCCGTCTCGCCGACTCGCTCTCGGAGAAGGCCCGTACCTTCTTCGCGAGCGTCCTGGCCGGTCTTCAAGCGATTGGGATCCCCTACCAATTGAATCACCGGCTCGTTCGCGGGCTCGATTACTACTGCCTCACGACGTTCGAAGTCACAACGACGAACCTGGGCTCACAGAATGCGGTGGGAGCGGGGGGGCGGTACGACGGACTCGTGGAGACGCTTGGAGGTCCGCCAACTCCTGCAGTCGGTTTTGCTGTCGGGCTTGAACGGATGGCCATGATGCTGCCGGACACCGCGCTTGCGTCCGCTGCCGGCGCTACCACTGTTTATGTCGCCGCCTTTGGTGATCGAGGATCGGCAGCCGGTTTGTCGGCGCTGGAGGAACTCCGTCTGGCAGGAATCCGCGCTGTCTCCGACTTCCGGTCCGGGACGTTAAAGGCTCACTTACGACAAGCTGACAGGCTGGGCTGTCGATTTGCCTTGATCGTCGGGGATGATGAAGTAACCAAAGGACTTGCCGTCATCCGCAATATGGAAACGAAGGTTCAATACGACGTGTCTCTCTCATCTCTTCATCTCGATATTTCTGCTATTCTTGGCGGTTCTTGACGCGCTGTTTTTCAGATTGACATTCCTCAAAAAACCTCATAATCTTGCCTCGGTATAAATTTATAAGCCTATGATTATTTAATATAAAATCCTGTGGATTCGTCAGATGAAGCGTAAAGTCGGAATCCTCCTTTCTCTCCCCCCCTCACATAGGAGCGTTACTACCGTTCAAGGGCTCGCTCAAGCGGCTCTGGAGGCCGGTCATGAGGTGTATCTCTACCTCATTGATGAAGGGGTGAAGAATTTGCATGATTCTCGCTATAAGGCTCTGGCTCATGCGGGCGCAAAGGTCTTTGTTTGTGCTTATGGCTGCCAACAACATCATATCTCAACTGAAAATGTCGATCCGGCTATTTCTCTTTGTGGCCTCGTAGTCCTTTCCGGAATTATCGACGCCTGTGAGCCGTTTTTGTCATTCACCTGAGAATTTTGATTTTCATCATGGCTAAGACTGTTGCCGTTGTCATTCAAGAAGATCCCCGAAAGACACATCGTCCTGTCGAGGCGCTCCGTATTGCGTTAGGTCTTGTTGCTGGAACTCATTCCACCACGGTCGTGCTTCTCGATGAGGCTGTCCGTCTCCTCTCCGAGGACACGGATGACATCGTCGATATAGATATTCTCGAAAAATATCTTCCGTCCATTGAACATCTTGCAATACCTTTTATTCTTCCAGTGACAACAGACCGATCGACGGTCCGCACGGAGTTTGTGACGCGATACGAAACTGACGCGGGTATTCGCTCTCTTGTTCAATCCATGGATCGCACGCTTGTCTTCTAATCGACTGTCCAGGACGGTGTTTTGATGTTTTCGATGATTTATCTCCTTCGAGGTCCGGCACATGTGGTGCCTCCCTCGTTATATATTTCCGGTGATCCGGGTGTTGTAACTCTCGGTATTGAGAACGCAGTTGATACTGTGAGTCTGCTGCAGTCTGCAGAGGTATTGCGATCAGGAAATCTGTCTTCTTTGAAAACAGGTGAGAGATTAACTCACAAGCAACTGCTCGAAGTGCTCCTTGAAGCGAAGAAAGTAATTATCCTCTGACTTCTGAATGTCATGCCTTAAAGAGAGAATCAGCCGTCGGAGTCGGAGTAAGAGTAGTGACGGGAATAATGGGGAAAGCGGAGATGTCATTGTTAATGGAGAGAAAAATCTGGTGCATGTTTGAGGAGAAGATTGGGGACTTCTTCTGAATGAAAAGGGAATCACCTGTGGAGAGGTTGTTGAAGTCAACGTCGCCGAGAAACATGCCTCGACAAAACCCGGCACGACATGCTATTGACCATCGAACCGCGTAGCGGAAAAACATCGGAAATTGGCAAGTTATCCACAGGTGTGAATAAGCCTGTGCATAGGAATTTGAGTGGTTTATGAGTGTCGACACGGTCTGGCAAGAGGCGCTGCATTATATTCAAGGGAAGGTGCCCAAACAGGTCTATGACACTTGGTTTATCCCTGTCCGTTTGGACCGGATTGAGAACTCGACGGCGCACATCGGTGTTCCCAATAAGTTTTTTGGGGATTGGCTCCATACCCATTATGGTCCCCTTCTGGCTGAAGCAGTGGCAACGGCCAGGGGCGGAGGGGACCTTGCGGTGAGCTTTGTAGTCTTTCAGAAGCCCTCCATGCGGCCGGTAGAACCCTCGGTCGCCCTTAATGCCGCAAGGATTGGCAGCCAACCGAAAGGACGTCGCGGGATTCAGCTTAACCCGAAGTATACATTCAAGAATTTCGTCGTAGGAGCCGGCAATCAATTTGCCCATGCCGCATGTATGGCTGTGGCGGAACAACCCGGCAAGGCCTATAACCCCCTCTTTATTTACGGCGGCGTGGGTCTGGGCAAGACTCACCTCTTGAATGCGATCGGGAACCATGTGGCCGAGCAGACGGACCTCCGCATTGCATATCTGACGACTGAGCAGTTTACAAACGAGGTCATCAATTCCATCCGGTACGACAAAATGATGGACCTTCGGAAGCGCTACCGGCACATCGATATGCTTATGATCGACGACATTCAGTTTCTGGCCGGGAAAGAGCGCACCCAGGAAGAATTCTTCCATACGTTCAACGCCTTATATGAGGGTCACAAGCAGATCGTCCTCTCCAGCGACCGGTTTCCCAAGGACATGCCGGATATTGAGGAACGACTTCGATCCCGCTTTGAATGGGGATTGATCGCGGATTTGCAGCCCCCCGATGTCGAGACTCGCATCGCGATTTTGAGGAAGAAATCGGAGGACGAAGGGGTCAAGCTGCCGGAAGACGTGATTCAATTTCTCTCCACCACAATGAAGAGCAATATCCGCGAGCTGGAGGGCAGTCTGGTGCGCCTGGGGGCCTATGCGTCGCTGACGGGCCAGGTCATCACCCTGGACATGGCGAAAAACGTTCTTCGGGATCTCATCGGGGACAAGAAGAAGATCGTCGCCCTGGACGATATTCAAGAAGCCGTGTGTACCCAGTTCCACGTCAAGATGACCGAACTGAAATCGCGTCGCCGGAGCAAGACACTCGTGCATCCCCGGCAGATTGCGATGTATCTCTGTCGCGAACTGACCGATGCCTCATACCCTGAGATCGGGCGCCATTTCGGGGGCAAGGACCACACCACGATCATTCATGCCTGCCGCCAGGTGACGAAGGCCAAAGAGACCGACACGACGTTGCACGCGACGCTCGAAACGCTGAAAGAAAAGATTCTGCGGAGCTAAGAGCTTCCTCTTGGAGAATGCGCCATGAAAGTACGGATCGGGCGAGATGAGCTACTGACCGGACTCCAACGGGTCCAGGGCGTTGTGGAGAAGCGGAACACGATGCCCATTCTGTCGAACATTCTTCTGGAGGCCAAGCAGGACGGTGTCGAGATCGTGGCGACAGACCTCGAACTCGGCATGCGCGGGCTCTATAAAGCGACCGTGCTCAAGACAGGCGGCGTAACCGTGTCCGCCCGCAAGCTGTTCGAGATCATCAAGGAATTGCCGGCGGGGGACATCGAGTTGACGGCGGGGGACAACAACTGGACGACCATTCAATCCGGCAAGAGCCAATTCAAAGTCGTCGGATTGCCCAGCGCTGAGTACCCCGCTCTGCCGGCCATCGAGCGGGAAGGCTTGACGCCCCTCTCGGGAGACGGTCTCCTGGAATTGATTCGCAAGACGCTATTTGCCGCCGGCGACAACGACGCCCGCTATATCCTGAACGGCCTGCTGGTTACCCTCGTCGTCACGGACAAGAAAACCGCACTGCGATTGGTCGGCACCGACGGCCATCGCCTGGCTGTGGCGGAACAGGAGGTGGGCAAGGCCGGCAGTAAGGGAGGCCCGCAGGAAATCAAGGCGATCATTCCCAAGAAGGCCGCGCAGGAAATGCGGCGCCTCCTGGATGAGGGGGGAGACGGCGAACCTCTCATCGGGTTCACCAAGAATCTGATGATTTTCCGCAAGAGCGGCCTGCTGATGACCTCCCGGTTGATGGAAGGGAACTATCCCAACTATCAACAGGTCATTCCGAAAGAGGGCGGCAAGAAGATCAGCGTGAATCGTCTTGAGCTGGAAAGCGCGCTCCGCCGCGTTTCGGTGTTGTCCAAGGATAAGGCGAATGCCGTGAAGGTCTCGTTCGGATCGGGTAAAATGACCTTGTTCTCCAGTAATCCGGATTACGGCGAAGCCACCGAAGAGATACCCGCGCGCTACGAGGGAGAAGCCCTCAACACGGGATTCAACGCCCGCTATCTGCTGGATGTCTTCAGTGTGATGGACGGGGAAAGCATCTCGTTGCAGATGGAGACTGCCCTCAGTCCTTGTCTCATCCAGGAACCGGAGAGTCCGGGGTTCAAGTGTGTCGTGATGCCAATTAAGATATAGGCATGGGACGAGGGGCACTGGGCACGAGGAGGAGAAATCTTCTCTGAACCCCTTACCTCTCGCCCCTAGCCTCGCGCCTTTGAAGCATAGGAGACGGATGGCCACAGAAGAATCCATCACCAAGCCGAAATCAGATAGCTACAGCGCAGACCAGATCAAAGTCCTCGAGGGGCTCGATGCGGTCCGCAAACGGCCGGCGATGTACATCGGGAGCACCAGCGTCGACGGGCTCCACCATCTGGTCTACGAAGTCGTCGATAACAGCGTCGACGAACACATGGCGGGATTCGGCGAGGCGATCGAAGTCACCATCCATATCGACGGCAGCGTGACGGTCGTCGACAACGGGCGCGGCATTCCCACGGGGATGCACTCCATCCAGAAGAAATCCGCTGCCGAAGTGGCGCTCACGGTGCTCCATGCTGGAGGCAAGTTCGAGCAAGGCGCCTATACGGTCTCCGGGGGCCTGCACGGCGTCGGCATTTCGGTCGTGAACGCGTTGTCAGAGTGGCTTGAACTGGAGATCTGGCAGGACGGCCAGGTCTTCGAGCAGCGGTATGAACGCGGCAAGCCCGGCGCGCCGCTGAAGGTCACCGGCAAGACCAAGCGTCGCGGCACCAAGGTCCGGTTCAAACCGGACGCCCAGATCTTCGAAACGCTGGAGTTCAGCTTCGATGTACTGGCGCAGCGCCTGCGCGAGCTCGCTTTCCTGAACAAGGGCCTCGAGATCACCCTCCGGGATGAGCGGAAAGAGCCGGTCAAAGAGCAGATCTTCCTGTATAAGGGCGGGATCATTTCCTTTGTCGAGCACTTGAACGAGGCGAAGACGCCGCTGCATAAGCCGATCTATGTCAAGGTTGAAAAGCCTGAAATGATTCTGGAGGTCGCGCTCCAATACAACGACAGCTACGCGGAGAATCTGTTCTCGTTTGCGAACAACATCAATACCAAAGAAGGCGGCACGCACCTGGTGGGATTCAAAGCCGCGCTCACGAGGACGATCAATAATTACGCGAATGCCAATGATCTGCTAAAGAAGGAGACGGAGTCGTTGACCGGCGACGACGTGCGCGAAGGGCTGACGGCGGTCGTCAGCGTCAAGGTCCGCAATCCCCAGTTTGAAGGCCAGACGAAAGCGAAGCTCGGCAACAGCGAAGTGAAGGGGGTTGTCGAGGCTGCGGTCAACGAGGCCCTGGGCAACTATTTTGAAGAGAATCCCCCGGTCGCCCGCAAAATCATCGGAAAGGCAGTGGATGCCGCCCGCGCGCGCGAAGCGGCCCGCAAGGCCAAAGAGCTGATTCGCCGAAAGAGTGCGCTCGACGGGGGGTCCCTTCCCGGCAAGCTTGCCGATTGTTCGGAGAAGGATCCGGCCCTGAGCGAGTTGTATATCGTGGAGGGTGATTCAGCCGGCGGATCCGCGAAGCAGGGGCGCGATCGCAAGTTCCAGGCGATCCTGCCGCTCAAGGGAAAGATTCTGAACGTCGAGAAAGCACGCTTCGACAAGATGCTCACGAGCGATGAGATCCGGACGCTCATCATGGCGCTCGGAACCGGCATCGGCCGCAAGCGGGAAGAAAGCGACAAGACCGAGAAAGACAACTTCGACATCTCGAAGGCGCGCTACCACAAGATCATCCTGATGACCGACGCCGACGTGGACGGCAGTCACATCCGCACGTTGCTGCTCACCTTCTTTTTCCGGCAGATGCCCGAACTGATTGAGCGCGGCTACATCTATATCGCCCAGCCTCCGCTCTTCAAAGTCAAAAAGGGCAAGACGGAGCGCTATCTCAAGGATGAAGGGCTCTTGAACGAACACCTGGCCGATCTGGCCGTCGAAGACGTCGAGCTCTATGTGGAGGGCGCGCAGGGGTACGTGACGGGCCGCCGGCTGTTGCCGATCCTGAAGAAGTTGATCGCGTTCGAGTCCTTGCTCGCTCGACTGAACAAGAAGTCGCACGAAGCCGCGCTGGTGCGTGCATTCGTCGATGAACCGGGGCTCGATCGCGAACTCCTCAAAGATCAGGCGGCGCTCAAAAAAGCGGTTGCCAACGTCAAGAAGACGCTGGCAGGGGTCTTCCCCAAACTCACGCCGACGTTCGAGATCGTTGACGACGAAGAACATCAATCGAACAAGGTAGCCTGTCGGTTGCACGCGAACGGGATCATGCATAGTTTAGACGTGACGCACGAGCTGGTCGGCTCCGCGGACTTCCGCGAGCTCCAGAAGCTGTCCTCCTCCGCGATTGGACTGGGCCGGGCTCCTTACAAACTCAAGGCCAAGGGCCAGGAGACCCAGTATCAGTCGACCGACGAGCTGGTCAAAGCCATTCTGGATATGGGGAAGCAGGGCCTGAGCATCCAGCGCTACAAAGGTCTGGGAGAGATGAATCCGAGCCAACTCTGGGAAACCACCATGAATCCCGAAATGCGCACACTCCTGCGAGTCACCCTGGAAGATCTGACCGGTGTCGACGAGATCTTTACGATCTTGATGGGTGATGAGGTCGAACCGCGACGGAATTTCATTCAAACGCACGCGCTCGAGGTCAGGAATCTGGACGTCTAACGAAGAGCGCATAGCTTATGGCGTATGGCCGGAGGTTCGTGCCATTTGCTATAAGCCATTAGCTCCCGGTCGAAGGAGAGTCGATGCCCCCTGATGAACGACTAGGCCATATCGCGATCGAAGACGAGATGAAATCGTCCTATCTCGATTACGCGATGAGCGTGATCGTGGGACGAGCGCTGCCGGACGTTCGCGACGGGCTCAAGCCGGTCCATCGCCGCATTCTCTTCGGCATGAACGAAATGGGTCTGGCCTCCAACCGGGCCTATCGCAAATCCGCCAAGATCGTCGGCGAGATCATGGGGAACTATCACCCCCATGGCGATTCGGCGATTTACGATACCCTCGTCCGGATGGCGCAGGACTTCAATATGCGCTATCTGCTGGTGGACGGCCAGGGTAACTACGGCTCGATGGACGGCGATTCCCCAGCGGCCATGCGGTACACCGAAGCGCGCATGACCAAGCTCGCGGAAGAAATGCTGGCCGACATCGACAAGGAAACGGTCGACTTCGGTCCCAACTACGACGAATCGCGGCAGGAGCCGTTGGTTCTCCCGACCAAAGTGCCGAACCTCCTCATTAACGGAGCCGGCGGCATCGCGGTCGGTTATGCCACCAATATCCCCACCCATAATATCGGCGAGATCATCGATGGATTGCTTCTGCTGCTGGAGAATCCGGATGTCACGATCGCCCAGCTGATGAAGAAGATTCCCGGGCCCGATTTCCCGACGGCCGGTTTTATATACGGCATGAGCGGCATCAAGGAAGCGTATGAGACGGGGCGCGGCCTTCTGAAACTGAGGGCGAAGGTTGTTGTGGAGACCGACGAACGCACGGAACGCGAGCGTCTGATCGTGACGGAGATTCCATACCAGGTCAACAAGGCCAAGCTGATCGAGAAAATCGCCGAACTCATCCAGGACGACCGGATCAAAGGCATCTCCGATTTGCGCGACGAATCGTCGGACCGTGAAGGGGTGCGGCTGGTGATCGAGCTGAAACGGAACGAGATCCCGTTGGTGATCTTGAACAATCTGTATAAGCACACCCAGCTGGAGACCACGTTCGGCGTCATCATGCTCGCGTTGGTCAATAATCGTCCCGAGGTCCTGAACCTCAAGCAGATTCTGCATCACTTCCTGGAGCATCGGCGCGAAGTTGTGGTGCGCCGGACGGCGTTCGAACTGCGGAAAGCGGAGGAGCGGGCGCATATTCTCGAAGGGCTCAAGATCGCCCTCGACAATCTGGATGCCGTGATCACGCTCATCCGGCGGTCGCAGTCGCCTGATGAAGCCCGCGCCGGTTTGATGCGGCAGTTCTCCCTCAGTGAGATTCAAGCCACCGCGATTCTCGAGATGCGGCTCCAACGCTTGACCCAGCTGGAGCGGACCAAACTGATCGAGGAATATCAGGAAGTGCTCAAACAGATTGAGTATCTCAAGTCGGTCCTGGCCAGCGAGGCGTTGGTGCGGACCATCATCAAGGGCGAATTGACCGAGATCCGCGAGGCCTACAAGGACGAGCGGCGTACGCAGATCGTGAAAGAAGAGGCGGAGATCAGCCTCGAGGATTTGATCGCGGAAGAAGAAGTGATCGTCACGATTTCTCACAGCGGGTACATCAAACGGAACGCGGTGTCGCTCTATCGCGCCCAGCGACGAGGGGGCAAGGGCAAGATCGGGATGGGTATCAAGGACGAGGATTTCGTCGAGAACCTGTTTACGGCCTCCACGCACGACTCGCTCCTCTTCTTTACCGACGCGGGAAAGGTGTACTGGCTGAAGGTTCACGAAATTCCGGAGGCCGGCCGGGCGGCCAAGGGCAAGGCGCTCGTGAACCTGCTCGCCCTGTCGGGCAGTGAAAAGGTCACGGCGACGTTGCCGGTGAAAGAGTTCCGGGATGATCGGTATATCGTGATGGCCACGAAGAAGGGCATCATCAAGAAAACCGAATTGTCCGCCTACAGCAATCCGAGACAAGGGGGCATCATCGCCTTAGGACTGGAAGACGGCGACAAGCTCATCGGCGTCCATCTGACCGACGGCCAGGCCGTTTCGCTCAGTCGTCTTCACGCTGATGATGCCTTTGCCGCCGCGGCCCTGAACGCGATATTCCCCCACGGGCGTCCGCTTGCCGTAACCGCCTTCCGTCACGGTCAGAATCGCGGTGGTGGAGTCG
>DATIGF010000047.1:0-6924 GCA_035454865.1 Nitrospiraceae bacterium
AACAGCAGCACCGATCCGAAGATGTAGGCCCAGCGGGAGCCTCCCGGAACCGGCTCGTTGAGCATCTTGGCCTGGATCGTCTTGAGCCCCACGCGCTCATCGACGAAGGCAATGACTTTTTCGAGGACGGTGGCTTCTGAACTGGTGGATGGGGACTGTTGCATCGTGATCAGACAATCCGGATTTGAGATTTCGTGCCTGCCTTGAATTCCATATCGATTATTTCCACCTCGCCGCTTGCAGATACTTTAATCGGAAGCGCATCGAGCGGACGAGGCGCCGGACCGTCAAGCACCTTGCCGGATGCGTCGTAGATGCTCAAGTGACAGGGGCAGAGAAACACCTGCCCGAGGACTTTGTGCTGTCGCCACTTGTAGCCGCATCCGAGATGGGGGCACTTGCCGGAAAACGCCACATAGGGGATGTCTTTCTTGTTCGTCCACACGGCCTTCCCTGCGGCGTCACGGAATTCCATATCTTTGCCCTGGTAGACCTTGTCGAGGACAGCCGGTGTGGCCTTGAGGATCCACACGTTCTTCTCGATTTCGGCCTCGGGCATATAGGCCTCTTTCACCTTACGCTTGTATTTGAACTGGATGCCGATATCGTCCTGCTTGATCTTGCCGACGTTGCCGATCTTCAG
The DNA here is from genome assembly GCA_035454865.1 of Nitrospiraceae bacterium. GTDB lineage: Bacteria > Nitrospirota > Nitrospiria > Nitrospirales > Nitrospiraceae > Nitrospira_D. The sequence continues at coordinate 644 of DATIGF010000047.1, forward strand.
CCACCCGTTATCGAGGGGCTGATACATCGGCTTCATCAGATATCGTAGTACGGGAAACGCGATGGGGAGCCCGATCAGGAACCCGATCACGTGCGTCAGATTCATGAAGAAGGTACGTCGCTTGACGTTCTTCTCCAATTCAGGGAACGGCACGAGCACTTCGCCCGGCGTGACGTGGATCTTTTCTTCCAGGTGGGAGATCTCGACTTCGTGGGTCGTCACGAAGTCATCGCGCTTGAAGGGCGGAAGCGCAACAATCTCGGATGAGGTGCTGCGCAGTTCAACAAGATTGTCAGTGACGGCTTGCACGTGGCCCATCGCCACCTGCCGTTCGCCGCTGCCGTTCATGGACACGACGATGTGGCTGATTTCGTGGGAGAGCGGGTCCACGATGACCCTGGTCACTTCCCCGACTTCTCGATCAGAGCAGCGAACTTTCGATTTCAGTTTGGGCTGCATGCTACTTCTTCTTAATCGGCTTCGGTGTATTGACCGACGAATTCTTGAACGTCCCTAACCAGGCGGCAAGCGCGACGACGTCTTTGTCCTCCATGAGGTCCTTGTACTTATCCGGCATCTTGCCCTTTTCATACTCTTTCTCAAACCCTTCGGCCATCCAGCTCTTCGGATCGAGAATCTTCTGCTTGATGTCGTCCACGGTGAGAAGGCTACCGATGTTGTCGAGTTCCGGGCCGCGCTTCTTCCCGCCTTCACCTTTGAGTTTATGGCAGTTGTAGCATTCCTGGAGCTGCCACTGCTCTTCGCCCAGCTTCATGAAATCCCCGCCCGCTGCGCCGGTCGTGGAGGGCGGCGCACCGGTTCCACCGGCAGCCTGAGCAGCAGGCGCCTGATCGCCACCCAACGCTTTAATTCGCTCCGCCAGCGCCTTGGCTTGTTCATCAAGCGCCTTCGCGCGGGCAATCAATTCATCCGCTTTCCCCTGCTCGGTGGCCTTACGTTTCGGAGCGAGAATTTTGTCGATTTTCCCCTTCTCATCTTCCGGATCGTACTGAGGCCAGAGCGAAGCGCCGGCGATATAGACCGTGCAGAGGATGACGTAGAACACAACGAGCGCACCGAGCGCTTTCACACCGCTCATGGGTTTCATGGACGGGGCATCCAGCAACGTAAAGACGGCGGCCCCCAGCATCGCATAGGCGAAGAACATCATCTGGAAGACCAGGGGGAATTCCAGCGCTCTGGTCAGACCAAAGAGCGCTCCTCCCACGATCAAACCGACTACGAACTTCTTAATCACGTTGCCCATACAAATCCTCTTTCCTTAGTGGAGGTTCCGCATCCTGCTTACTTGGCCCCGGCGGGAGCCGGGCTGCCTTCCGGCGCATGCCCCTTCGCTTCGGAAGGCCGGAGCGTCACGAGGATGGCGAAACTGACGACCAGATAAAAGACGACAGTAATCCCGGTAATCCACCAGGCTGAATACGCCAACGTCGGAGTAAAGGACTCCGTCGTAAAGTCAGGCAAAAGGTTGTACGTATGGAAATACTTTCTGAGCAGGGACCGGACCGCGCCCATCAAGCCCATTGTCCAGATGGCGCTGAACGCGAGGAAAATCAATACGAACTGCGAGGCGAAATCGATTTTTCCCCAGACGATCGTCCCCTGGCTGATCGCCCGGTTATAAATGATGTAGTTAACGACGGTAACGAAGACCAGGGTAAAGGCCGCTGAATTCTTGGCCGGCATCAACGCCAGGAAGTTCCAGTCAGACGGCAACTCAAGCTCGGCGACCAGCTTGGCGCCGGTGGGCACGAAGCCATGGGGCGTGAGCCAAATCGCATCGCCCACGACCACCATCAAGAAACCCACCTTGATTACCGTCCGCGCCGAGACCGTCAGCGGGATGAACCGGCCGAGGATGAAGGGGGCCAACAGCAACGGCAACAAGAACGCCAGCGAAAGCGGGTCGGGAACCGGATAGTCCGTCATCACTTTGGTCATCACAAGGGGCAACAGCACCATCACGATCGGTGCGAGGATGGTCATTCTGACCTTTTCGACACCCTCAATCCGTTTCATGCTGAGCCAGATGTAGTAATTACTGGCCAGGAAGATGAGTCCGATCATTGCCCCCTGCATTTCGAAAAACATCGAGAGCTGATCGGCCATCATGTAGGGACAGATCGATGCATCGTAGTCACAGAGTTCGTAGGCGAGGAGATAGCCCATGAACGGAAGAAAGAGCAGGGCGCCCACTCCGATCATATTGCCGACAAACCCCATCCAGTCGTAGTAGGAGCGCTCTTCGTCCTTGGTCGCCCCCATGTACATGTAGGCCGCGATCAAGCCGGCCACAAACCCGCCGAAGGTCACGTTGCCGACTAACCGGTGAAGGTTCAACGGCATCCAACTGTAGTTGAATATTTTGTCCCAGAGGGTCGCCGTCGCCAGAAACTCGGCCGGAGAGACCCCCTCCGCCTTAACCGGCGTATTCATGAACGAGGTTGGACCGTCGATGACGAACAGCGTGATCGTACCGATGAGATTCAGCAGGACGCCCAACGCGATGTGGCGCGCCTTCTTATTTCCCTTCCAGGCATCCCACGTATAGAAATACATGTACAGCACGATCGTCTCTCCGATAAACAACAGCGGGTAGACGACGGCGAACACCAGGAAGAAATGATTGATCAGCCAGGTCGTGAACTGCGGATAGGTCGCGAGAAGCACGAAGATGAAGAGGCCGCCGGTCAGGGCCGTCATGCTGTAGAGGATGACGGTTACCTTCGTGACTTCTTTGGCCAATCGATCGTAGCGTGGATCCTGCTTGCGATACCCCAGCCACTCCGAGATCACCACGAAGATCGGAGCGCCCAGAATGAACCCCGCAAACAGAATGTGAAGCTGGGCGACGATCCATACAGCAGTCCGGTTGCCCGTGTACGGGAACTCGACGGGAGGCGCGCTCGGCGCTTGCGCGTAAGCCACCCCCCCCAGGACCGCTAGAATCGCAAACAGAGCTAAGAGACCGCGCTGCCACATTTTCATGATGTCTCGCCGCCCCTCCTCCCTAGAATGAAAACTGTCTACTTGCCGGCCGGGGCCGGTGCAGCCGGAGCTGCCGCTGGTGCTTCTGCCGGAGCCGCCGCAGGGGCAGCGCCCACGCTGGCCGCATCAACCCACGACTTCTTCTCGGCATCCCAGCCCTTGCCGGACAAGCCGAAGTTCCGCTCGAAAAGCACAAGCTTCCAGCGATCCTCATCCGACAACTTGGTCTTCCACGCCTTCATCTTCGTGTTGGGCACGCCCTCGGAAATGCGCCAGAACCAGACGGAGTCGGAATAGAGCTTCATCCGCTCGCCGTTGCGAAAATCGCGCGCACCGGCCTTAACGGGCTTCCCATCCTTACCGTGGCAACTTGCGCAATTGACGTCCGGATTCGTTTCACCGATGAAAAGCTTCCGCCCTTCCTCCGCCTTCGCTGCATCCGTCCACCAACCGGCAGGCATATGCTTGTCCGCATATTCCGCGGGAGCCGGGGGTGGAGGGACGACCGGCCCTTCTCCCTCACCACCACCGCATGCTACGAGGGCCCATCCCATGCCGAGAATTCCTATTGCCGTCACAACCTGCCGAAGATTCGTCCGCATCATAATAAATTCTCCTGTCCTTTCTTGAACCCCACGATGCCTTCCTGCCCCCCCACTAGACCTCTGGCTGGAGGCAGAAAAAAGACGCTTTCACAAGAAGGCCACCCTTCCAGACAAAAGCGCCGAAATTGATTCTTCCATTTATTAAGGCCACCGACACGCTCCACGCCCCACAGGTCCGCTCACAGATCGGGCGAGGTAGAGTGCCCTGCCCCACAGAGGACCACGGTGATTACTTTTTCTTTTTCGTCTGCCCCTTCTCCCGCCTGGCCTGCTGCTTCCGCCATGCCCGCAGCATTTTTACACCGACAAGTCCCCCTACCCCGACTGCCGCAACCCCCACTCCGGCCAATAGCCAGCCTGGCGGCGCGTTTCGATCATGGATGCAGCCTGTTCCGAAATTGACCTCGATCTTTCTCTCTGCTTCGAGGTCCTTGGGATCAAACTGGATCTTGTGGTTCTGCTGCTCCCCCCTGGCCTCCACAAAGAGCGGATCGCCAAGATTGTCGTTATGCAGGTGAAACGTCGCCTTATAATATCCGTCTCCATCGGTCGTCACCGTCTGACCATAGGAGATGCGCGTATCCTTGACTAAGACCTCAACATTCGGGCTGCCCTTTCCATCCGCCCCGCAGACAAACCCTTCAACAGTAAACCGATGATCCGCCTCATGGGTGGCATAGAGCATCGCGGGAAACGAGAAGTGACCCATGACTCCGGCTGCGGCGAGGATCAACTGCAACTGGAAGCCTGGCCATACTGTCTGTTTCCATCCCACTCGTCTGCGCCAACCCTCTTATTATTCCGGCCAAAGATTGGTCTACCGGCGGATATAACGACATCGAATCTGCCAACTTGCCCCGCCGGTTTTAAGGCGGGCTTTTCTAACATAGGGCCTATCCTTTGTCAATTAGTCTCGGCATGATCAGAGGACACAAATCCACCCGCCCACGCTCGATTACCCGAATCGAATGGTCTCCTTTGAAGACCAGACAGCCGGACAGATCGACAGATTAAATTTGTGAAGGGAAGATCGTCAACCGCGGAGGAAACGAGTAGGAACGAATTCTTTACAGGTGGCCGCGGGCTTCCGCATCAGCGGCCACGCGAGCAGCTTCGGCTCTGCGCTCGGATTCTTTCTTGCTGATCCAGGTTTCCCACGACTTCCCGTTCGCCGTGTCCTCGCCGGTGAACGCGATCGTCGCAATGGCTCCATAGGGGATTCGTCTCGGAGCCGGATTGTCGGCGGGAAAGAGTTCGATGTAGGAATCGGACCCGGCGGCCTCTCGATTGAATAGATAGCCGACAACCGACTCGCCCGATTGTAATGCTAACGTCACGTCGCCACGGTAGTCGAAGGCCAGCTCGACGGCCTCGGCCAGTTCGTTGAACGAGGCGGGCGTGAAGACGCGTCCTTCGAGCGAACCGTCCGCGCCGCCGGCCGTGTGACTCTTGGTATCCGTCATCGCAGAGCCGTCGTTCGTGACGCGTATCCGGTAAAAGGCTGGCCGCTCTGGCGAACGACGAAAGCCGAGCGACGGTTCACCGGCCGGATCATCGCGAGGTCGGCATCAGGGTCAATTTGACGGTCCGGCTGAACCCGGACACCGTGCCGAACGTGTCTTCCACGGCAGATGCTTCGTAGCCGCAATGAACCATGCAATCGGCGCACTTTTCATTCCGGCCCGTGCCGTAGTTGTCCCACTCCGTCAGCTCCATGAGTTCACGAAACGTTTTCGTGTAACCCTCTTGCAGCAGGTAGCAGGGCTTCTGCCAGCCGAAGACGTTGTACGTCGGATTGCCCCAAGGAGTGCATTGATATTCGCGACGGCCCATCAGGAAATCCAGAAAGAGCGGAGACTGGTTGAACTGCCAGCCCCGTTTCGGACTCCCGAGAATGCGAGAGAAGAGTTCCCGCGTCCGCTCACGCTTCAGGAAATGCTGCTGATCCGGGGCTTTCTGATAACTGTAGCCAGGCGAGATCATCATGCCTTCCACGCCGAGTTCCATCATCTCATCGAAAAACTTCCGTACGCGCTCCGGATTCGCATCGTCGAAGAGCGTGGTGTTGGTCGTGACACGATGCCCCCGCTTGAGCGCCGCCTTGATCGCCTTCACCGCCACCTCATAGACCCCGTCGCGACAGACGGCCAGATCGTGCTCGTCCTTCAATCCGTCCATATGGACACTGAACGTCAAGAACTTGGACGGTTTGTACTCGTCGAGTTTCCGTTCCATGAGGATGGCATTGGTGCAGAGATAGACATAGCGCTCCTGAGCCACCAACCCCTCAACGACCTTGGCCATTTCCGGATGGATTAAGGGCTCACCGCCCGGGATGCTCACGATCGGGGCCCCGCACTCCTCGGCCGCGGCCCAGCACTGTTCCGGCGTCAAGCGTTTATCAAGGACATGATCCGGATATTGAATCTTTCCGCAGCCGGCACAGGCCAGATTGCAGCGGAACAAGGGTTCGAGCATCAGGACTAACGGATACCGCTTCACCCCCTTGAGTTTCTGGGTGAGCACATACTTCGACACGGTGAACATTTGAGAAATCGGAACGGCCATTCCGTTCTCCTTCCTAGGGGGTTATGTATCGATCCGGTATTATATAGAGCGGCTACGAGACGTAGCCGTACCTGGAAGCACAAGAATTGCGCGATTCTA
>DATIGF010000048.1:0-3584 GCA_035454865.1 Nitrospiraceae bacterium
AACCCCGTGCAAACAACTCGCTATTCGAGGGTGAAAAGGGGTTTCGCAGACACACGGTTGACGCGGGATTTCCTTTACAGTATAGTAACTTTCCTCACAGACGCGCCCTTAGCTCAGCTGGATAGAGCACTTGACTACGAACTGCTTGAGATCGCTCTCGTATCCCCCCGTCTTTCCAGCGTTTTCAGCCGATTAGGTCTTTCTTCAAGCGGACAGGAAGTGCCAGTTTGTGACAGGAAGTGACACGGGAACGCAAACCCGGCGCAAACGGATTTGACTGCCAGCCGATCGATGATCCCTCTCCCCGGGTACCGCGTCTTCGGCATGCGGGCTCCCCCTCGAATCGGACGGAAAACCATAAACACACCTTGGACCGATCTTAGGGAGGAGGGTCAGGGGCGAAACTCGGGATCAGGATCAAGAAGGACGGCTTCGACAACTGGCCAAGGGAGATTGCGGCGGCGGGACTCCCGGACGACTGCCGCCCGTTCTATTGCCTACGGCACACTTTTGCATCAACCCTTGCGTCGGAGGGCACGAACCTCTACACGATTCAGAAGCTGCTGACGTAGAAGAACCCTCAGAGGGGCTCTATATCAGGATACGGGTGGACCGATCGCGGGGGGGCGGTCAGGTTCTGCTTGCATGAAGCGTATCTCTGTTGATCGGCATGTAATAATATCGGCACATAGAATGGAATTCCCCGTAAAGGAGGCAGTGTGAAGATATCCAACCCGAAGATTCTTGAATTGGCCTTGGCAATTATCGGGAGATTATCGCCATGATTCCGGAAAAACTGCTCGAGGTGCTTCGGCATGAGGGTGTGGTTGCCATCGCGACTCAAGGTCTGGATGGACCTCATGTCGTTAATACATGGAACAGTTATGTGCGATTCTCAGCAGGGGAAAGGATGCTGATCCCTGCCGGGTACATGCATAGAACCGAAGCCAACATCTCGAGGGATCCACGGGTTGTGATCACGCTGGGAAGTCGCGAAGTCGCGGGCAAACTCGGGCCGGGAACCGGCTTCCTGATCAAGGGCACTGCGAACTTCGAGACGACCGGTCTGGATTTTGACGCGATCAAGGCTGAGTACGCGTGGGCTCGAGGGGCGTTGTCGATCAAGATCTCCTCTGCTCTCCAAACCTTGTAATGTGCTTCCATAAAGTTGGGCCTTCCGTTCGAGATTCACAGGATGGGACCCGCACGGACCGCAAACCCCGTGCAGGGGGCTTCAACGAAAGTAGTCTGGATTCCAAATCTCATGCAAACAACGAACTCGTGATAGGCGGTGGGGCAACCCGTGGGGGATCGAGTCCCCCCTTCGGCACCATGTCAATAATCAAAGGGAATTTGGCCTCGCGCTAAGTTCCCTTTTTTCGTGAAGTCTGCCCGAGTGGCTGATTTGTGGCACGCCGTACCGGGGCGTCTGATTTTTCTGGAATATCGGGGCTGGCCATCGCGGATTGTCGTAACCTGCTTCGCGAACTTCGCACGATGGTCTGGCTGACCGACGCGGCTTGGTTGTATACTTCCTATAACAACTGCCGCCGTACAAGGCAAAAGCCGTTTTTTCACTTTCCGGTCCGGCACGCATCTCATGCAACGTCGAGGGATGCCATGGACGAACCCCGCTCGGAACAACCGCCCAAACCCGCAAACGGGGAGAGCGCGACGGGAGATGAAACCCCTCAAGCTCAAGGAGAAGGACAGGTTTGCGAACCGCAGCGTGACACCGAGCCGAGGGAGCCTGCGGTGGATACGAACGCGGTGGAGCAAGCGCTCACCCGACGCGAGTGGAGAAGGCTGAACCGGCGCGAGCTGCTGAAACTCACTCCGATCGTGCTCGCCGGAGCGTTCGTCATTCCCAGAGTGCAAACGAGTCTGCTTCGAGGTGGGGTGGCGTTGGGCGACTGGGCATCCGGCCTCCTGTTTCGCAAGTCTCGGCTCGCGCCGACATTCTCCCCCTCGGCGGTCGTCCCGTTTGAGAGGTTCCCCTACAATGGCTACGATGTGCTCGAACCCGACATAGACCTCGAGGACTGGACGTTGACGGTTGAAGGCGAAGTCCGGCTGGCAGGCGAGTACACCCTTGCGCAGATTCGAGATCTGCCGAAGATCACCCAAAATGTGCGGCACGTCTGCGTGGAAGGGTGGGATGTCATCGGAAGCTTCGGTGGTGCGAGGATTTCCGACTTCCTTCGCTCGGTCGGCGCCGATCCTCGCGCTCGCTTCCTGGAAGTGGAATGCGCCGACGACTACTACGAGTCCCTGGATATGGAAAGCGCTATGCATCCACAGTCACTGCTCTGTTACGAGATGTACGGGGAACCTCTGGATCGAGGCCATGGCGCACCGCTGCGTCTTCATTTGCCTACCAAGCTCGGCTATAAACACGCGAAATACCTGACCAGCATCCGCGTTACGAACATCTTGAAGCCGGCGCGCGGCTACTGGGAAGACCAGGGATATCCCTGGTTTGCGGGTATATGAGGGAGCAGTTTTTATGAGAACGATTGCATCGGGGCTCAAACTCGACACGCGCAAGGTCGACGTCAACGGCGAGGTCGTGCCGGTTGCCTACGAACACCCGTGGGTCGTGAGAATTTGCCACTGGCTCATCGCGATCTCGCTATTCGTGCTCATCGGCACCGGCCTGCGGATCTTCATCGCATTTCCGAGCTTCGGCCCGAAGATCCCGCAACACAACTTTCTTACGGTTCCCAAGGCGTTGACCATCGGTGGATGGCTTGGCGGCGCACTGCAATGGCATTTTACCTTCATGTGGATCTTCGTCGGTACCGGCCTGTCGTATGTCGTGTACCAAATCGTCACCGGCAATTTCCGGGAAGTTCTGTTCCTGCCCCGGGACGCCAAGGGCGTTTGGCCGATGGTACGCTATTACTTCCTGCGCGGCAGGAAGCCGGACCTCACGGAGCCTTACAATGCGCTGCAAAAACTCGCCTACACCTCCGCGGTGCTTTTCGGCGTGCTATCGGCATTTACGGGCATGGTGCTTTACAATCCCGTGCAGTTCTGGTGGCTCGCCTTTGTTTTCGGCGGATTTCGTCTCACGCGGATTTGGCATTTCCTGGCTATGTGCGGTTTGACGTCCTTCATCCTGGGTCACCTTGTCATGGTGCTGTTGCACGGATGGAACAACTTCTTTTCGATGTTATCCGGGTGGAAGAAAGGTCCCGAGTACCTGAAAGGGTAGCTTCCGTTAAGAGAGGATCATATGGCGCTGCGTACCTGGCTTGCCGTTTTCACGATGCTCGCGGCACTGGCTGTCGTATACGCGATTGGACGGAGTCAGTCTGCCGGCACCGCGGTGTTGCGTTCCGAACACAGCCAGCCTGCGGTGAAAGCGCCGCCGGGTCTCGTTGCCGTCACGCCAGGTGGAAAGACGTTCCACGATCCAAACTGCAAGTACATACACGGACCCATTGAAATGGTCCCGGCCAAAGAAGCCGTGGATGGGGGCTATACCCCCTGCGTACGCTGCATGCGCGAAGCGCTGGGCAAATGAGCATGCTCCCCCGCCTCAGAGGTCGGCGTATCGGAACCGAAGTGACTTTACATAC
>DATIGF010000049.1:0-33763 GCA_035454865.1 Nitrospiraceae bacterium
GTCGACCCCGAAGGGGTCGCTCGTCGGCAGTCTGTTAGAACTGCCGCATATCACCCTCAAAGTCAGTCCCGTGTCGATGGATCGCCGGCTGCGCAAGACCTGTGTCCGCTTCAGGGTGGAGAGCATCGAGCAGGGCGAGCAACGGTGGCGCGATCTGCACAATCGCCGGTGGAGACGGCCATGACGGAAGATTTCGAAGACGATCGGGATCCATCGGTGAACCGGCGACCGGTCCGGCGACTGGCCCGGGTGAGCCGGGAATTCCTGTGCGAAGTCGTGGTGGACGGACTGTCCATCGAAGGCAAAACCCTCAATCTCAACGAACAGGGCATGGCCGTCCTGCTCCCCGAGCCACTCTTCGCACGGCTGGACTCGACCACCGTCGTTCTGACCAAACCGGATGGATCACTGGTGAAAATGACCGGTCGCGTGATTCGGCAGCGGCAAATAGGCGTCGGAGAAGTTCTTATCGGAATCCAACTCGCCGATCTCCCGGTGGAAACGACCAGCGCGCTCATTGAAAAGTGCGCCCCCGCCTCCCCGTTTCAGATGGAACCGGCTCGCGCTCACTATCCCGAACCCAAAGGGCTGCTCGGCTGGATGCGCACGCTTGCAGGCTTCCCGGCGGTTCCATTTGCGGACCGGCGTCGGATCCCACGACTTGCCATCCACACCGTCTGCGCTATCCTGAATGAAGAACCGAGCCGGAAGGGCTTAACACAGGATGTGTCATTCACGGGATTCTCAGTTTTGTTTTCTGACTTCTCTCCAGCCCACCTGTGGGGTGCCCTGTTTCAGATCAAATTCGTCAAACTGAAGGCGATGCCGATCGGCATCGCCCATCGGGGATCAGACACCCTGGTCCGGTTTCGTGTGGAACATATCCAAGAAGGGGAAGAACGATGGCGCGATTTGCACTACTCCTACTGGCGGCACTTATCCTGACGGTCCTGCCCGCCTCTAGCGAGGCAGGGGATCTGTTTACGGGATTTCAAATCGATAACGAGGAGCAATATTTCAGCTATCTGGGCGTGCGGACGCCGGTTCTACAGATGTCCGGAGGGACAAACCTCTTTGTCCAGGCATTGATGGCCGGACTCGGTTACAAATTCAAGGACAACGGGCAACTTCTTGATGCGAATGTGCAGTTCATCGTCCCGGCGCTCGGCATTTCCCAAACCCTTGGCGGATGGACCCTCTCCGCCCAAGCCGGTCCTCAGTTCCGGCGGACCGAACAGGAACAACTGAATACAAGCACCTCCATCGTGAATCAGATCGGCGTTTACGGACAGGCGGAAGCTTTCTACTGGCATGAAAAGGGGAGTTTCCACGCCATCGGGTCCTACGCCGACCTCGATAAATTCTACTGGAGCCGCCTTCGCGGCAAACTCCTGGCGCACAAATCCGACAAGGGTTGTTGCACTACCTATGTCGGGTGGGATGCGGAGGCCATGCAAAATGCCGATTTTCGTGCGGTGCGAACCGGGCCGCTCGTGGAGATACCGATCGGGAAGGTTTTCCTTCTCTTCAGGGGCGGATATCAGAACAGCAATACCTTCCACAGCGGGGGCTACGGAGGATTTGAAGTGTACTTCGGATTCTAGGGGCCTGTCAGAGCATCGGGGTCCAGCGCGAAAACGTTGCCGCTTGCCCGATGCGCCGCCCCTGCTCATCCATGACATTCCACACGATGGCTCCCTCCACAAGGAATCGGCGGCCCGACGCTGAAATTCGGACTCCGCGATAGCGATCGAAGTAGCCCTGCTCTTCCACCACCCGCAGCAGACGGGACCGTTCTTCCTGGTTCACCGGCTCAGCCGTCTGACGCGAAGGCGTGCGGGTCAGTTGCTCCCACGTCATCTCCCAGAGATCCAGCGCCGCCTGATTGCCATAATTCAAGATCGGGTCCGCCTCCAGCCCGTGTGAGACCACCACAGAGGAAGCATAGAACAGTCGTCGGGACTGGTCTGAAACACTCCCCTCGCGAGCGAGCAGTTCCTTGCCGGTCCAGTGATGGTAACTGTCGAGAAGCCGTTGCGACCACAGAATGATCGGGCCCTGCGCCCACACTTGATCAACCACAGCCTCTCCCTGCTTCCACTTGAGCCCAGGCCGACTTTAGCGCTCGAACGGCGTCCTGGTACCACGACCCAGAGGGGGGTTGCAAGATTCCTCTTCAGACCGGCCGCAGTCGGCCTTGCAGTGAGTCAGTCGATGAGAAGGTAGGTCCTGGCATGCGATCAAACGCCTATGTATAATGTGGCTCTTTCCAGCCTTTATTGAAAGCAGCACGACGAGGAGTGTGTCATGGCAGGGACAACGTTATTTGAGAAAATTTGGGAATCCCATGTCGTCCGCGCAGAACCGGATGGTACGACGTTGCTGTACATCGATCGGCAACTCGTTCACGAAGTGACCTCACCCCAGGCATTTGAAGGATTGAAGCTCGCCGGCCGCCGGGCAAGACGTCCCGCCGCGACGCTGGCGGTGCCCGATCACAACGTCCCGACGACCGACCGGAAGCTGGGTGTCGCCGACCCGATCAGCGCCAAGCAGATTCAGACGCTGGATGAAAATTGCCGGGACTTCGGGATCACTCTGTTCGGCATGAATGACATCAGACAAGGAGTCGTCCACGTCATCGGTCCGGAGCAGGGCTTCACCCTTCCGGGCACGACGATTGTCTGCGGAGACTCCCACACGTCGACCCACGGCGCCTTCGGCGCACTGGCGTTCGGCATCGGGACCAGCGAAGTGGAACACGTGCTCGCAACCCAATGCCTGGTTCAGAAGAGACCGAAGACCATGGAGATCCGCGTGGACGGAACCCTATCCGACCGCTGCTCGGCCAAGGACATCATTCTCGCCATCATTGGAAAGATCGGCACTGCCGGGGGTACGGGCTACGTGATTGAGTACACCGGCTCCGCCATTCGCGCCCTGAGCATGGAAGGCCGCATGACCCTCTGCAATATGTCGATCGAGGGCGGTGCCCGCGCCGGCATGGTCGCGCCGGATGACAAGACGATTGCCTACATCAAGGGACGGCCCCTGGCCCCGAAGGGAGCTCTCTTGGAGCAGGCGGTTCAAGCCTGGCAACAGCTCAAGACGGATTCGAACGCCAGATATGATGCCACAGTGACTCTGCGGGCGGAAGACATTGCACCCCAGGTCAGCTGGGGAACAAGCCCCGGCATGGTGACTGGCGTGGATCAGAAAGTACCGGACCCTCGAATGATGTCGGACGAAAAATCGAAAAGTGCGACGGAGCGGGCTTTGGAATACATGGGTCTCACACCTAATATGCCGATTACCGACATTAAGGTCGACAAGGTCTTTATCGGCTCCTGCACAAACTCGCGGATCGAAGACCTCCGCCTCGCCGCCAGCTTTGCCAAAGGCAAGAAGGTCGCGAAGACCGTGCACGCCATGGTGGTCCCTGGGTCAGGCCTCGTCAAGCAGCAGGCGGAGGCGGAAGGGCTCGACCGCGTGTTCCGCGAAGCCGGGTTCGAATGGCGGGAGGCCGGCTGCAGCATGTGCCTGGCAATGAATGCGGATGTGCTCCAACCGGGCGAGCGCTGTGCCTCGACCAGTAACCGGAATTTCGAGGGACGCCAGGGGGCCGGAGGCCGGACTCATCTGGTGTCGCCTGCGATGGCGGTCGCCGCAGCTGTTGAAGGACATTTCGTCGACATTCGCCATTGGTCCTGATGAAATCGACGAGCTATGCCTTGATTCATTGCTCCGCTGTAACTATCGTCACTGACGCAGCGAAACCATAGAGGAATTCAGATGCAAGCGTTTACTACACTCACCGGGGTCGTCGCACCGCTGGATCGTGTCAACGTGGATACGGACCAGATCATCCCCAAGCAGTTTCTGAAGACGATCAAGCGGACCGGTCTCCGCGAAGGCCTCTTCTTCGATTGGAGGAGGAAGAAAGACGGGTCGCCCGATCCCGAATTCTTTTTGAATCAACCCCGCTACCAGTCCGCGACAATCCTATTGACGCGCGACAATTTCGGCTGCGGCTCATCCCGCGAGCACGCGCCCTGGGCCCTGCTCGATCAAGGATTCCGGTGCGTGATTGCACCCAGCTTCGCCGACATCTTTTACAACAACTGTTTTCAGAACGGGATCCTGCCAGTCGTCCTTCAAGCGGACGAGGTCCTATCCATTATGAAACAGGCGATCGGCACAGAGGGGTACAAGCTCACGGTGGATCTCGGCACCCAAACGGTGACGACACCGGGCGGAACGATCTATCGATTCGATATTGATCCCTTCCGGAAGGATTGTCTCTATCGCGGCCTTGATTCGATCGGCCTCACGCTCCAGCATGAGGCCGCGATCACGGCCTATGAACAACGTCGAAAACAGGATGCGCCGTGGCTCTTTACGGATGTACAGTAGCGCACCAGTAAGGATTATTCATGAGTTGGACCGCCGTCTTCGACCCTCTGTTGTGGCTCTTGCGGCCCAGAGTGATTTTTACTCTGGGACTATTCGTCGCTACGGCCTATCTGCTCGTCGTCTTCAACTATAGCTACTCCGACGGGAACCGCGCCGGCTACGTTCAGAAGTTTTCCAACAAGGGCTGGCTCTGCAAGAGCTACGAAGGCGAACTGGCAATGACGACAGTCCCCGGCGTGGCGCCGGTCCTATGGCAATTCAGCATCTGGGACAAGCGTGTGGCTGACGAATTGTCGCGCGTGATGGGCAAGCGCGTTATTCTGCATTACAAAGAATACCGTTACCTGCCGACCACTTGTTTCGGGGATACGGATTACTTCGTCGACCGTGTGGAAGTCCAGGCGGAATAGCCGGGAAAGTACCGCGTCTACAGCCACTTTCGTCGGCGGAACCCGAGGAGCATCCCCGCGGCGACTATCCCCATCAGTCCGAGCACCACGGGGTAACCCCAATCCCATTTCAGTTCCGGCATGTACTCGAAGTTCATCCCGTAAATGCTGGCGATGAAACTGAGAGGCATGAAAATGGTCGTGATGACGGTCAACACCCGCATCACAGCGTTGAGCCGATAACTGACGCTCGACAGATAGATGTCGAGACTCGCTGATACCATCTCGCGCAAGGTCTCGATCGTGTCGACAATTTGCACGACGTGATCGTAGACATCCCGGAAAAACACTTTCGTGGGTTCATGGAGAAACGGACATTCCGAACGGGAGAGACTGTTGGTCGCTTCCCGCAAAGGCCACACCGCCCGACGCACGAAGAGCAATTGCCGCTTCAAGGCGTGAATGTCCTTGAGGGTATCCGGTTTCGGATCGGCCATAACCCGTTCTTGCAGGGTTTCGATCTTTTCTCCAAGCGATTCCAACACGGCAAAGTATTGATCCACGATGGCGTCGACCAGCGAATAGAGGAGATAGTCGGACCCGTTCTGACGGAGCCGCCCTTTGCCGCCGCGCAGCCGTTCCCGCACTGATTGAAACACGTCTATCCCGTCTTCTTGAAACGAGAGAACGAAATTGCGGCCGAGCACAAAGCTCACCTGTTCGACCAGGATATCCCCGCGGTCGGTCGTCGTCAGCATCTTCATGACGAGAAAGATATAGCTCTCGTAGTCATCAAGCTTCGGCCGCTGATCGGTATTGGCAATATCTTCGAGGAGTAGCGGATGCAACGAGAACTGTTTCCCGAATGCTTCCAGGACTTCGACGTTGTGCACGCCACCGACATTCACCCATGTCACGGTCTCATCGACGGGAGGATGCAGTTCGTTCGGATCGGAGACAGCGCGCTCGTCGCAGTGAGTGCCTGCATAATTGAACAGGTCCATCTTGACCGCCGCGGCCTTCAGTTCACCGATGTGAACCAGCGTGCCGGGCGGCAATCCAGACTTCTTCGACCGTTTCTGGACGAGTTTCACAGTAGCTTGCTTGTACGCAGATTCCGGTACGAGGTCAAGCGGGGCAGGATGTGGTCGGCTTTCCTTCCGTCACCGGCCTTGTTAGTCTAGCAACATGGGCTGGGATCTCGAACTCCGCATTCTGAACGACGCAATCCGCATCGCCGGTGCCGAGGCTATGAGGCTGGCGTCCGAGGGATTTGAGATCCATACCAAGTCAGATCGATCCCCGGTGACATCTGCCGACTTGGCCGTGAACGAGATTCTCCAATCCCGGTTGTTGGCGGCATTTCCCCACGACGGATGGCTGTCTGAAGAGTCGCCCGATGGCCCCGCTCGACTCGAGAAGGCGCGTGTCTGGGTTATCGACCCGATTGACGGCACCAAAGCATTTATCCGACGGGAACCGGAATTTTGTATTTCCGTCGCTCTGATTGAAAAGGGCCGGCCCGTGGCGGCGGCAATCTTCAACCCCTCGACGGACGAGTTGTTCGCGGCTACACGCGGTGGAGGCCTTCATCTCAATCACAAACCGGTCTCTCAACAGGAACATCCGGTCAAGCGGCAACCCGTCATTGCGCTCAGCCCGTGGGGGCAGGATGACGGCCGCTTCAAGTCCGTTGAGGCACATGCCACCAGCCGCCCCATGCGTTCCATTGCGTGGGCGCTTGCCCTCGCCGCGAGTGGACGGATTCATGCGGTCGCCACGTTCGAGCCTGAGAATGAATGGGATGTCGCAGCCGGGGCTCTACTGATCGAAGAGGCAGGAGGAACGATGCAGGACGGGAGTGGACGAGCTCTCGCATTCAACCGGCCTGATCCTCGCTATTGCGGAATCATCGCCACCAGCCCGCTCTGTCCAGATCCCGTCAAGCAACAGCTTCGAGCTCTCTCCCGTATGTCGAAGTAATCGAGGAGGACGGTTTATGAAGATCGCCGTACTCGGCATCGGTCTGCTCGGTCGAGCCGTCGCGGAACGTTTGAAGGCCACGGGTCACACGGTTTCTGTCTATAACCGAACCGGAACCAAGACCGAACCGCTACAAGCAGTCGGGGTCAAAATCGCAGCATCTCCCGCCCGGGCGATCGGATGCGCAGACTGTGCCTTGCTGTTCTTGACTGACGCAGAGGCGATCCGAGCTGTCATATTGAATGTCGAGACACGCGCCTCGCTTGCAGGACGAACGATTATCCAGATGGGAACCATCGGCCCAGAGGAAAGCCGGGAGCTCCATAGAGCCGTCACAGAGTGCGGCGGTGACTATTTGGAGGCACCGGTACTGGGAAGCATCGCCGAAGCGAAGGCGGGGGAATTGCTCGTGATGGTCGGAGGCTCGCAGAGCCAGCTGCAACGTTGGAACCCGTTGTTTCAATCGCTGGGCCAGGAGCCCCGGCTCATCGGACCGGTCGGCCAGGCTGCGTCCCTCAAACTCGCCTTGAACCAGTTGATTGCGGCCGAAATCACCGCGTTCTCCCTGAGTCTCGGTTTTGTTCAACGCACAGGGATTCCGGTCGAGCTCTTCATGACCGTGCTCAAAGAGAGCGCCCTGTACGCTCCGGTGTTTGAGAAAAAGCTGCCCAGGCTGCAGCAGCGCCAATATGACCACCCAAACTTCCCCACCTGCCATCTCCGCAAAGATGTGGACCTGTTTTTGGCCGCGGCGAAGGAGAAGGGACTCGTCACCCGAACACTCGACGGAATCCGTGAGGTTTTGAAAGTCGCGATTGCGCGGGGCCACGGCCCGGCGGATTATTCAGCTGTGTATGAGGAGATCAATCCTCGGCAGTAGGCGAAAGTCTAGGGCGCAGGCGGCGTGCCGCTGAGGCTCGTGAGGGATGTCTTCTTACTGAGATGAAATGTACCGCCTTTCTCTGACGGAGCATGGTCTGAACCGATCCGCACGTACCACCAGATGCCCTCCCCTTCCGTATAGTCAGGGGACAGCGTCACGGTGAAGCCGCCTTCGCGATCATTCTCTCTCTGATACCACTTTCCCGACCAGGTGTGGCCGCCGAACTGCGTGGTCTCGAATCGTCCTTCCTTCCACTCATAAGTCCCATTGCCCAGCGCGTCGAGCCGAAGGGTCACCGCCGCTCCTTCTTCGTAATCCCATTCCCCGGCCAGGACGGACCGATCAGCTGCGGGCAGGTCAGCCTGAACAGACGGCCGTTCGACCGACTGGTGGCTGCATGCCGATACTGTCAGTGCGGCAAGTATGATGAGAGCTGAGATGCTGTGCGGATTCATGGGTTCAGTTCATAACACGGAACTCATGTCCTGACAAGCGAGGGACTTACTCAACTCGGAGTTACTTTAGAGCCTGGCCTGCGTCAATCGACGGCAGGCCTCGTCGAGATCGGCATCAGTCTTGGCGTAGCTAAAACGGATGAAGTCGGCCCCTTCCGGGCCGGAGAAGAACGCTTCTCCCGGCACGCCAGCCACGCCTGTTTTTTCCAGGAGATACATCGCGCGGGCTTTCCCGGTCTCGCCGGGCAGCTTTGAGACCTCTGCCAACACATAGTATGCGCCGGCTGGTATTGATGGTGTCAGCCCGGCCTTGGCCAACGCACTGCAAAAGCGGTCTCGTTTATTCTGATAGGCGCGGGCAAGATCACGATAGAAGCTCCCTGGAAGCTCGTTGATACCGACGGCCACGCCCATCTGAAGCGGGGCCGGGGCACAGACATAGAGCAAATCATTCATGGCGCCGATGGCTTGGGCCCACGGTTTCGCCGCTGCGCTATAGCCGATCCGCCAGCCGGTCACGCTGAAGGTCTTGGAGTACCCGCCGATGGTAATCACCCGCTCGGTCATACCGGGTAATGTCGCCATACTGAGATGACTCCGCCCGTCATACAGAAAGTATTCATAGATTTCGTCCGTGAACACGAACAGATCATGCCGGCGCGCGAGTCCCGCGACGCCTTCCAATTCTTCGCGCGTGAATACCTTACCGGACGGGTTGCCCGGCGAATTCAGGACGATGGCCTTGGTCTTCGGCGTGACCGCCTGTTCGAGCTGGACGGACGCGTAGGTCCACTCGGGGGCCCGCATCTTCACGATCACCGGCACCGCTTCGACAGCCAGGAGCGCGCTGATGTGGTACTGATAGTAGGGCTCGAAGAGAATGACTTCGTCACCGGGATCCAGCAGTGCCGCGCAGGCACTGTGAAATGCGCCGGTCGCGCCGGCGCTGACCGTAATGTCCGTCTCGGGATCGGCGTGGATCCCGTTGTAGTGCGCCAGTTTCCTGCTAATGGCCTGCCTCAATTCCGACGACCCATCAAAGCGTGTGTACACGTTGTAGCCTTGTCGGATGGCCCGCTCGGCAGCCAGCGTGACAACGGAGGGGACCGGCGTATCGCAGACTCCCTGGGCCATATTGAGCCCTTTCATGCTCACACAAGCCTGTGTCATCGCCCGAATTTCCGACTGAGCCAGATTTGCCATCCGTCGACTCACCGTTCGTGCCATCGTGGGGTCCCCCATTACATTGTCTGGCTCATTTGTCGCAAACGTACGAACATGCGTCAAGATGGTATCCAGATCGGGTCTCTGCACCAGGGAGCCTTGCGACGGAATCCAGAATTGACCGATGGCCGCTGCTCATTTGCTGCTTGGACCGCTCCCTCATTGTGGGCAGAGTCGCAATTCTCTGAAACACTGTGCCCTCCGCCCCTTTCGTGGTACTGCTGTTAGGGAATGCGGACAAGACACTCTGCCATTAGGCTCAATAGCAGAGAGGGAAATAGGCGCATGTCAGAGACCTCTGAACAGGGGCAATCTTCCGATAGCCATGTGGAAACGTCGCTGAAGGACCGTCGGGGACGGCGAATCAACCTTGCCTGCCGTCTGTTTTTTTTCGGGGACGAGGAATTCGAGGGCGAAGCAACGTTGCTTGATATTTCGACTAATGGCTGCAGGGCTTCATCAACTGTCGAGCTGAAGGCCGGGATGGTCTTGAAACTATCCTTGTTTCTCTCTGATCATAAGTGGCCCTTGCGGGTGGACCAGGCCATCGTGCGCTGGATCGAGGGCCGCCAGTTTGGTCTCGAGTTCACCGGTATTCGACTCGCCCAACGGGAACGCCTGAGGACGTTAATCATGAAGGTGAAGCCCTAGCACCAGCCCTTTCTTGAGTCGATCCCTCCTGTTCGTATTGAACGCTGCGAACACATCCAGTGCTGGTTCCATTTCTCGTCGTGGTGACCGGAGGTGCCGGTCAACCCCGCTCTCGATTCCTCGCTTTGGGAGCAGGACCATGTGTGGATCCCGGTGACAGATCCACAGTCTTCCCGCCATGTTGTGGTATGCGATATCGGTTGTAATACCTCAGTACCTTCCGGACATACGATCGAGTTTCACGAATTCGGGGAACCTTCCCTCCTCTTACACGATGGACGCCGGCATTGTATGCGGCTAGGGCCAGAGTCACATCGCCGTCATACAACCTGAGTAGGTGGCGAAGTTGCTTCGCGCCCCCGCGGATATTCTGCATCGGATCGTGAATATCCGCCACCCGTAAGGTAGCAGCCGTGTCCGGAGTCAACTGCATCAATCCCACAGCGCCCTTTCGAGAAATAACGTGGGGACGGAAGTCTGATTCGACCTTGATCACGGCGCGCAGGAGGGCAGGATCGAGGCGATAGCGCTTCGCGTAGAAGAGAACAGCCCGCCTGATTTCCTGCTTACTGTACCGTGGCCGCCCATCGTAGTCGGAGTTGGTGGGAAGCGCCGTCGTGAGGACAATCCCCCCCGCGAGCAACCCCGTGAAGATGCCGCGCAAGACAGAAGCCACAGAGCAGTTCGGCCATGTCAGATTTGTAAGAGCCACATCGTGACCTGGTCGCTCCATTCTTCATGGAAGGACCCGGGTCATGGCCCTCTTACCTCAAGAGCCGTGCCGCTCTCGCAAGTCCTAACTCACTGAGGATTCAGATCAACCTGGCTCCTCTAATGTTCAAGGAATGCCCCCAAGGGGACACTGCGGCCATTTTTTGCCACCTCGACTGAAGTTGACTTGTTGGGGAATATGCCCTCGCCTGCTCCAACTAGCTGGGATAGAGCACGCTTCGACCGGAAATGATGAGTCCCATCGCAATGCGCCCGCAGATCGCGACAATCATCCCACGACACCCTCTGGCTTGATTATCATGTGACCGTTGGCAGCCGCCACACAGTATGTGATCGATACCAGGAGGGCCGCTAACGTTCGCGATCGTACTGGTCAGCGCGTGACGGGAACTGTTGGAAGCATCATGTATCTACTGCTTTCCCCACAGAATCTCCAGGCGCTGGGCGCGGCCACAACTGAATTTGTAGTACTTATATCTGATGGGATTCTTCTTGTAGAAGTCCTGATGATACTCCTCAGCCTGGTAGAAGGTCGACGCTTTGACCAGCTGCGTCACGATCGGCTCGGAAAACCGTTTGGATTGCTCAATCGCGCCCTTGGATTCTTCCGCGAGCTGCTTTTCCTCATCGGTCCCGTAGAACACCGCCGACCGATATTGATTCCCATGGTCGCAGAACTGCGCATTCGCCGTCACCGGATCGACGTTGCGCCAAAATGCGTCGAGTAATTTCTGATAGCTGACCTTCGCCGGATCGTAAGTGACCTCGACAGATTCGGCGTGGCCTGTCTGACCGGCGGACACCTGCTCATAGGTCGGATTGACCACCGTTCCGCCCATGTATCCCGACACTACGCTGATCACGCCATCCACTTTCTCAAACGCCTCCTCCATACACCAGAAACAGCCTCCTGCAAAATAGGCCTTGGCCGGAGTCATCGCTTCAACCGCCGCGCTGGCGGACCAGATGGCGACGGCTCCAAACATGGCCAGACCGGCCGACAGGCCCGCAAACCGTTGCGTTGACATCATGGCTGCATCCTCCCCCTGTCTCATCGTCCGAATCGGATAGTCCACACATCCTACTACGGCGATCGCAATCATTCAGATCTTTCTGTATCATGCCAACATGCGATCGAGGGCCAGACTGCTTACCATTCTCCTTGTGGCAGCTGCGACAGGGTGCGCCTCGTGGTTCATCAGAGGAGAGCCGCCGGAGGTTCTCGTGACGAACGTCACACCGCTGGAAAACACACCCTTCGAGCAGCGCCTGCAAGTCGATTTGCGGGTCCGAAACCCCAACGATTTCGACCTGCAGGTCACCGGGCTGGATTTTCGTCTGGAATTGAACGGGAAGAGGTTGGCTCGAGGACTTAGCAATAAGGAGTTTACGGTTCCGCGGCTAAGCGACGCGGTGGTGCCAGTCGAAACCAGCACCTCCACACTTGATGTGGTGCGACAGGTTCTCGGGCTGCGCAAGACGCAGGAACTGGCCTATAGGATCAGCGGCGTATTCTACCTCAAGGACGGCAGACTCCCGTTCGACAACACCGGAGTTCTCGTCGAGAAGGAATCCCTCCCCGGCCTTCTGAGTCCCTGACTCATTTCACATGGAGAGTTCGTCGTACTCGGTATTTTCCGCCGGCCGGGGACGACGGTGTCGCCCGTCCATGCGTTTCATGATGAGCTCGATTGCCTCTTCCGGCGAAGAAGCCACGGAGACCAACCGCTTTCCAAGCTTGCGAAAGAACGCCACGTCCGCAGGGGACGCCTCCACCAGAATGACCGGCTTGCCTGCTTTCACGGCCAGCGCCACTTCGGACACCGTGCCCGACCCGCTTAACCCGCAGGCCACAACCACATGACTGGTCAGCACATTGATGTTGTTCCGGCCGCTGCCCATTTCCGTAATGATCGGCAGATCAACGTGGCGCGACACCTTGTCCTTGGCAGTGGGCAAGACGCCGACGGTCAGACTCCCTCCGACCCGCTTGGCGCCTTCACAGGCTGCATCCATTACCCCGACATCGCGGCCGCCGGTCAGCACGACCCAGCCGCGACGGGCAATGAATTCGCCCAGCAGCCGTGCGTTGTCCAGATCTTTTTTCTTAGCCTTGGCCGGCCCCATCACTCCCACTACGAATCGCATCATCCCTCCCGATCGTTGCTTCCAAACATGCTAGCCGGTTGCCTTAAAGCGTTGGCCTGCTGAATCCGATCACGACATCTCATCTGAGTGCTCAAGAAGTCTGTTCATGCCCGTCTGGCGAGGGGGCGTCAGCATGCTCCTCCGCCCCAAGAAAGGCCGACGCCAGCAAGGAGACCACGAGGCACATGCGCCCTTCGCGTGAACTGTTCATCCTGACGATGGCTCTCGGCGAAGGGGTAGGCCGCTCCGGTGATTTTGAGATCACTTTCCCCATTGCAGACGAGGAACTGATGACTTCCGCGAAAACGAAGTGGAAGGACTCTCACAGCATCCAGCTAGAATCGCGAGGCTGCTAAGGTCACATCCGCATGAGTCCAGGCCGTCGTAAATTGCTGCTCCACGGTCTCCGCTTCGCTGCTTTTCTCCTGAGCACGGAGGCTCTGCGTCAATCCGAAAAGACCCCAGCCATTATTGGGATTCTTGGCAAGATCAGCCCGGTATACGGCTTCCGCTTCTCCTGCTCGTCCGGCCATCAACAGGGTGGCGCCGAGATAATGCCGCACGGGGACCGGCCAGAAGGGAGGTTCGGTATACGGCATGGCATCTTCCAGCTTAACGGCCTCTTTGAACATTTTGATCGCATCATCGTATTTCTGCCGATGGGACGCGATCTCTCCCGCCAACAGGCGTTCCGCGATCTTGAGCAATGCCCGTTCGGTTTTTTCCTCCGGCGTCCGATCGCGCCCCAACCGTTTTGTTAGGCCGGCCAGGACGACGTGTTCACCCTCCGCCCCAGGGAGTCGGCCGGTCGCTGCCAGCGCCAGTCCTCGGCCCAGTCGCCACATACCTTGCTGCAGGCGAAGGGACTTGGGAGGAGCCGGTTCCCGCAACAGTTCATTCCATTGTCCGAAACGAATCATCGACCAGAAAGGAACCGGAAGGTATAGCTCCTTCCACTTGTCTTTGCGTGCCTCTTCCTCGCTGATTGTGCCCGTCAGATCGCGCGCGACTTTCAACGCCTCGTCACGCCGTCCCTCCATCGCCAAGGAGGCCCAGAGGAAATGGAGATTGTGTGTATAGTAGCCGTCGGCATATTCTCCGTTTAAGGTGCGGCCGGCCAGATATTCCTGATCGACGTGAGCCGCATGCGCATTGCGCTCGGCGGCTTCGTGATATTTGCCCAGCCGGATATAAATGTGAGCCGGCATATGCACCAGGTGACCGGCGCCCGGCATAAGCCCGGGCAATCGCTCCGCGCAGGGAAGCGCGCGTTCCGGCGCGGGGGAAGCTTCGACTGCATGGATATAGTAGTGGCAGGCACCGGGATGGTCGGGATGCTGCGCAATGACCGACTCTAAAGTAGCGATGATTTCCTCGGTGCCGGGCTTTGGCCGGCCATCCTCTGTCCACAAGTCCCAGGGCCGCAGATCCATCAAGGCCTCGGCGAACAGCACGCCGGCATCCGGATCATCGGGATACTCTCGCCACAGCGATCTCATAGCGTCCGCATACGCCTTGTCGAGAATCTTACGCGCCACGTTCCTGCCGCTGTATCGCTTGCTCAACGCCTCGATGTACCCTCGCTCCGCAGCACTCACATGGGCGCTGTGCGCGCGCGCCTGCTGGACCGCATCCCAGGCCCGACGCTCGTTCCGCTTATCCATTGCTGCATTGATGTTCGGGCCCAGCGCGAGAGCAACGCCCCAATAGGCCATCGCCGCCGAGGGATCAAGTCGAGCGGCTTCTTCGAAGGCATGAATGGCCTCTTCATGGTTGAACGCATAGACCAGTCGCAAGCCCTGATCAAAGTACTGTTGGGTATGTTCGGAGGTAGTGGTGATGGCGTGGTGCAGCGTGCCGAGATCCTCAAAGAGCGGCACCCGACGTGATTCGAGAGGAGGCTCCGCGCCGGCCTGGATCGGCGGTAGCACCGTCAACCACGCCACGCTGCAGAGGAGAGCGCCGCGGAGGATCCGGCGGATAGTGGTTGACTGACGACCTGCCGACAAAGTCCGTCCGTTACTGGAATGTATGATCGATATCGTGATCAATGTTGCGAATGAATACGGCACGCCCTCTTTTATCCAGGAAGGCTTCGATCTTGTCCCCCACGTGAGCGGGGCGATCAATCCGCGTATTCTCGTCTAACGGAATCCTGTGCTCGGAGCCGTCGAGCCCATGCAGCACATAGGCTCCGCCCTCCAGCGTAACGACATACCCCTTCAGCGGCTCGGTGCCGCCCGGATGCGCCATGCGCACTGCACTATCCTCATGTGTCCCGAGGGTACCCCGCACGATGCCGAGCCCGAGGGCTTCCTCCGTTGTGCCGGGAGAGAGACAGCCTGACACAGTGAGAAGCAATGAAGACAGGCCCAGCAGGAAGATTCCTCTTGGTCGAGACATGAACGACTATAGATTGAGCGACGGCTTGTGAGACCCTTTGCGAGAGATCGCCTTTTCCTTCGCGACCGGCTTTTCGCGAACCACGCGATTCCGTACGGCAGGAGCGGAAGCCACCGCGGTCATGGTGGGAACCTGCGTATGGGTCGATTCCAGTTCTTTCCCCAAATAGACCAGGACCTGCTCTTGGGACACGACTAAGGACCTGAGTTCTTGGAGTTGCGAGGACAAACGGGAAATATCTTCTTGTTGGGTCAGGATGAACGTTCTCAGCTCGGCCAGCTCCTCCAGGTGAGTGGACGGTCCGACTGTCGAGGCTACAGGAGGAGCTTCAGCCGGAATCTCGGACGGGAATGACGAGACCGGACGAAAGGGCTGTACCGTCACATCCAGCTTGGCAATCCAATCGGCCAGTCCGTCATAGGAACGAGCACAGCTTGCGGCGAAGGTCCTGAGACCGTGCCCTACCCGCTCCTTCATTCGCCCCAACGAAGAGTCCTTTGAGCCGGCTCCACTACTGACAGCCGAACGCACGACCCGCCCCAATCGCCTGACCTGCGCAACGAGTTCGGCAACCCCGCGTATGCAGGCCGCCCCGGTTTCGATGAACGCCTGGCCCCACGACCGCTTGGACGGTCGGGCTGCTGAGATCTGTTCCGGCGAGGGAATGCGCTGGATCAGATTGATCGGCTCATCGCTAAATCGGCGGGACATAGCAGACCTCCTGGACAGGATGGCACGCCAACCAACTGGCCTGGACACATGTAAAGCAGCGTTAGCGATCCGCGATTGAGGAATCGATTCGAGCGCGGCATTGGAGTCCAATGCGCGCTTCGAAACAGGTTGTTGTCTACTCCTGCCTGATGGAAGAGTCAACGCTTTTCATTTGAGCATGGAATCGATCCTAGCGGACACGAAGTACCTGGTCGGAGGGTTAGAATCGGGTCACGCTGGAAAAATTAAACTCGGGCAGGACCATCGCCGGCACCAGCATCTTGCCGGTCTCCGACGTTACGGCTTCCATCGGCCCCGTCCACGCCTCGACCTGTCGAAATGCCCGGAGGGGGCTCTCATGGAATCGGAAATTCTTGACAGCGGATACGATTTCTCCCTTCTCCACGAGAAACGTCCCGTCGCGGGTCATGCCGGTCAGCATGAGTTCGGTCGGATTGACGGATCGGATGTACCAGAAGTTGGTAACCAGGATGGCGCGATCTGTGCGCTTGATCAGATCCTGCAAATGACCGCTCGCCGCACCCGTCAGCGAGAGGACCGGAGCCTCCAACGTTGGAATAGCCTGCACGCCGTGGGCATGGGCGGTGAACCGGTCGTATGAGAGCTGTTTCAACACCCCACGGTCGATCCACACCGACGACTCGCTCGGCAGCCCTTCATCCGTAAATCCGATCCCGAGCAGGTCGGCATGTCCGGGTAAATTTTGTAGTGAGAGCCGCTCGTCCACGATGCGCTGTCCCAGCTTGTCGGCAAAGGGACTGGTGCCCTTCTCGTAGGATTTGGCGTCGAGCGACCCCAACAGCCAGGCCCAAAGCCCTGCTACGGCGGCGGGTTCGAGAATGACCGGATACTGCCCGGGAGGAAGCTCGCAGAGATCACGCCCGCGTTTCGCCTTGTTGATGGCCGACAACGTTCGCTCTTGAATTTTCAAATGGTCAACCGAGCGGTGGGCCGCCGCACTCCACCCTGTGGCATCGCCTGCCTGAACCGTAAGGCTGAACCGCGCGTCCGCCCGGGTTTCATATCCGAAGAGTCCGTTACCGGCCGCGATCCCTACCGACGAGACCGATGATGCGACGATCCCGGCCGCCATGAGATTCTCCATACGGCATTGCCCGATCGCTTCGTTTGCATATTCAAGGCGTCGTATCGGTCCGGCCGCCACCGTTTCCGGTCTTGCGGCTTGACGGACGGCAAACTCATGCGGCCCGGGAGGCGGAAGATATTCCGGATCTTCCGGTGAGACCCGGGCGATACGTTCCGCACGCGTGACCGTCTCTTGAATCGACCCGGCCGTAAAGTCCGTCGTGGCGGCGGTGCCATGCCGTCCGGCAAACGCGACCGTCACCGCCAGCGTGCCCCGCCGCGCATCGACATTCTGGATGACCTGATTGTTGGCAAACCTGGTGGTTCCGCTGTGGTGATCGTGGAGAGTCACGATCGTGTCGTCGCCGGATGAGCGGGTAAACACCAGATCGGCGAGGAAACGGAACTCTTCACGGCTGGTCATTTTGGGCCAGGACTTCGTGCTCGCACCGCTCATGACCGGCCCTCTCCCCTGATGACCCGGACGTTCCGGAATCGCGCCGGGGATGCCGCATGAGTCATCCAGCCCGATTGACCCGGTTGCCCCTTCCCGCAAGTGATGAACCCGTAACGCCGACGGGCGGACCGGTCGGCTACCCCGTCACAACTGTTCCAGAACTCGGGCGTGATCCCGTGATAAATGACGTCGCGCAGCATGTGGGTGCGCTTGCCGTTTTCGATCAGCCAAAACGCATCGCCGCCGAACTGGAAGTTGAAACGCCGTTGGTCGATGCTGTAGGAGCCGTGGCCCTCGATATAGATGCCGCGCTTTACGTCTGCAATGAGCTGATCGAGGGTCGCCGATCCCGGTTCCAATCCGATATTGGCAATGCGCACGATCGGCACGCTTCCCCAACTGTCGGCCCGATTGGAGCCGCGCGATCGGGCCTCGCCGATCTTCGACGCCACTTCGCGGTTGGTGCAGTATCCGACAAAGATGCCGTCGCGCACGATGTCCCACTTCTGACAGGCCACTCCGTCATCATCGTAGCCCGTGGCCGCCAGGGTCTCGGGTTCGGTGTTATCCGCGACGAGACTTACGTGCGGCGACCCGTACCGGAACGTACCGCGCTTCTCCGGCGTGAGAAAACTCGTCCCGGCATAGTTCGCCTCGTAACCGAGGGCACGGTCAAGCTCGCTCGGATGGCCGCAGGATTCATGTATGGTCAGCGAGAGGTGCTCGGGGTCGAGGACGAGGTCATAACTCCCGGACTCGACGGCGGGGGCTTTCACCTTTTCAATCGCTTCAGCCGTGACGCGCGGAGCCTCCCGTAGAAAATCGGCCTCCGCAATCAGCTCGTAGCCCACCCGCAGATGCGGAGTGTTGAAGCTCCGCGACGCAAACCGGCCGTCATGGAGCGCCGTGGCCGTACACTCGCCTTGGCCGGCTAGAAGCTCGAAATCCAGATGCGTGCCTTCCGTCGAGACCAAGAGTTTCCGGTCCCGCCTGGCCCATAAACCGGCGCTGCTCCGGACGATGCCACCGCGCAGATGCAGCGCTTCCATGGTCTCCAACAAAAGATCCGCCTTCTTTTCGAGCGGAACGGTAAAGGGGTCGATGCGCGCGCGCGTGACAATCCGCTCGCGATGCACCGGTTCCTCTGCCAATCGTACTTTTTCAACCGCCAGCGAGGCTGACCCTCTCGCAATCTCGACGGCGAGATCCGCCACGCGCGGAACCTCTTCAAGCGAGAGAACGGAACTTGCCGCGAATCCCCACGCCCCGTGGTAGAGCACGCGCACCCCAAATCCGATGTCGCGCAGTTCGCGGATCGACGCGATGCGACGATCCTCACCCCGGATACACTGGGTCGTGCTGTCCTGGATGCGGATATCGCCGTAGTCGGCGCCTGCGCCGCGGAGACGCGTCAGCGCAAGCTCGGCAAGTTCAGCCCAGTCTAATGTGCTCATCATTGCAAGTCGGATTCGACGCGTTCGGCAGCGTTAGTATACCAAGACGCGACGGCTTCGGGCGCGGCCGGAGAATCAGCTAGAGGCTGTTCCCCATCCGGGTGGCTTCGACGAACTGCTCGCCCGAGTCGTCGAGAGCACGGCCCTGGCGTCCTTTCGGTGGCAGGATATACAGTTGCTTTGAGTTCGTGTGCTCCCGCACGGGCGGCGGGAGCGCCATTTCGTACAATACCGGACGCTGGTGGTCTGCCATCTGAAGCTCCGGGTTGTACACACTGTTGAACTTCCACAGCATCTTCACGAAGTTAGTCTGCCCGCGCATGAGATGTCCTGCCGCGAGTCGTGCAGTGGATTTCAGAGCGGCCCAACCCAGATGCTTCCTATTGAGAATCTGCTGCGTCTTGACCAGCTCGTCGTAGAATTCGTGAAGCGGAAGCCTGGTCGGCAGCACGGCGTGTTGAATATCGAAGAGGCGGTAATCCCGCGTCCGGAACTTCCGCGATTCCGTGTGCCAGCTCTCGGTTCCCGGATAGGGTGTGTTGACGCTGATGTTCACGATCTCCGGAATTTCCAAACACCAATTTCGAATCACCTCGAATCGCTTCCGATCCCAATCCGGATCGGCGATTAAGTTAATGGCCACCGTGATGCCAAGGGAGCGGGCAAATTCCAGCGCCTCAAAGTTTTTCCCTAGCGAGATGCGCTTTCGATGCATCCTGAGCCCTTCCTCATCAATCGCCTCCACACCCAGAAACATATATTGGAGTCCCAACGTCTTCCAGAACTTGAAGACCTCCTTATTGCGCAACAGCACATCGCCGCGCGTCTCCATATAGAATTGTTTCTTGATCCCCCGGCGTGCAATGGCCTCGCCGATCTCAAATCCCTGCTTTGCTTGAATGAATGCGACGTCGTCAACCAGGAAGATCCCCGGTTCCCGAATCCGCGCCAGCTCCTCCACGGCTTTCTCCGGGCTGACCATCCGATAGCTGCGCCCATAGAACGTCCAGGCGCTGCAGAAGGAACAATCCCAGGGACAGCCGCGTGCAAATTCGATCGAGGCACAGGGATCCAGTACTCCGATGAAATATTTGCGCCGGTGACGAAGTAGATCGCGCGCAGGACGCAGGTCGTCGAGGGACTCGACGAATTGCGGCGCTGGACCCTCGCCGTCGAGGGTCACGACCCCCGGAACTGTGGCGATCGCCTTACGGTCATGCTCCACAGCCAGCAGCAGCCTGGGAACAGACATTTCCCCTTCGCCCTTGAGCACGCAATCAATCGCGCCGTTCGCATGCTCCAAAAACTCCCGGGCGACAAAGGATGCGCTATGCCCTCCGACGAAGACAAACGTATCCGGGGATTGGCTTTTAGTCAGCTTCGCCAGATCCACAATCTCCGGGACGTTCGCCAGATAGTTGCACGAGAATGCAACCACGTCTGGTTTCCAGCTGTTGACGAGCGCCAGATAATCCTTCCAGGTCTCAACCTGCAGGTCGATCAGGCAGACCTCGTGCCCCGCCTGGCGGACAGCCTCGGCAACCAGCTCGAGCCCGAGCGGTTCCAGACGCAGATAGATCTTGGTGTACATAAGCGGACTGGGATGGACGGCAAGGAATTTCATGCCCTGAGAACTCCGTAGCAAACCAGGATCGAATTACTCACCAGATTTGACTCACGAATGGGTCGAGCTGCCGGTTCGTCTGCCATGGCTGATCATTAGACTGGACGACCGGCGAGGGAACGCATTCTGCCAAAGCGCATGGCCAGGTTCAACCACGGAGGGACAACCTTGACGAAACAGGGAACCGGAACACCTCTCAGCCATATTAGAAACCGATCCTGTTCCAGATGCTGTCGAGGTCACCGTGCGTCGCCCTGCCGTACACGGCGAGCGCCAGTTCGGCGCGATTCGTGAAGACCCCGTCGGCTCCGCCCAAGGTCACCATCCACATTTCCCAACGATCGTCGATCGTCCATGGATGCACAAACAAGCCGGCGCGATGAGCCTGACCCGTATACCATGGCCAGGTTGTCAGGTACCGCATAGACACGTCTTTGAGCGACCAATGAGGGCC
Organism: Nitrospiraceae bacterium; assembly: GCA_035454865.1. Taxonomy (GTDB): domain Bacteria; phylum Nitrospirota; class Nitrospiria; order Nitrospirales; family Nitrospiraceae; genus Nitrospira_D. The sequence goes on from DATIGF010000049.1 coordinate 21,089, forward strand.
GAAAGCCCACCGGTATCCCCACGTCCCGATCCCTGCGCCGATTTCTGCAGCCTTCTTCAAGACGAGCTCCCAGCTTTCCCTGCTCGTCATGACCTCATCGATGAGAAGCAGTCGAGGAATATCAGGAGCCAGCTCTTTCAATCGAGTCAGACTCTCCGGCTCAAACGACTGAAAGATCAGCCGGGCCCGGTCTCGCGGTCCAGTCCCGGTGATCCACCCGTGAGCGGCAAGAGTGTCGACGAGCTGCCGCTCGATCCCCGGGAAGCGCAGCGCGGCTTTGGTCTCGATATAGATTCCGGGGCGATACGAACCGGATTCGGCTATTCCGATAATATCCTCCAGTCGAAGAATAGTGAGGCCCTTGAACGAGCCGCGGGCTCGCTCCGGGAACCGACGATTAAACCAGGAACCGGCATCGAGCTGCTGCAGTTCAGCGAAGGTAAAGGTATCCACCGTGTCTTTCTCGCGACCGGGAAAGATGTCGGCCACATTGGTGGTGCGAGAGAGGTCATCGTCGTGCAAGGCTATCAAGACGCCATCCTTGGTTCGCTGGATATCGAACTCCAGATAGTCCGCGCCTAGTTCGCGAGCCAGCAGAAATGCGGGCCGCGTTTCTTCCGGTGCGAGATAGGAGGCGCCCCGGTGGGCGATGACCGCAGGGCGTGGAATTCCTAGGGCCCGGACGAGTTTCTTGCCGCGCGAAGGCGCACTCATGAGCCCGGACCCGATCAACAGGCCCATCACCAGCAGCGTCACGGCCGCAACCGTGGCGAGAAATCCTTTGAACCAAGAGCCCATGCGGCTTGTTGTCCGCCTTTCATCCGGTCCTGTCAAGCGCCAGCACCGGGACCTATTTCAGCGCAATACCGGGCACTTGGCTTGGGTACGTCGAATCCCCTACGATGCCGCGTCATGCTGCCTCCCGCGCAAACGCCACGCCAACGGATTGTCGACCTGCTCACCGGCACCAGGCTCTCCTCCCGTCAGCTGGCGCATATCCTGGGGATTGCAGAGCGACAGGTCGAGGATCATCTGATCCATGTCGTGAAGAGCCTCGCGCGTGACCGCACCCGTCGCTTCATCCTCGAACCATCCACCTGTCCGGACTGTGGGTTCGTGTTTCGCGACCGGACAAAACTCACCAGACCCAGCCGCTGCCCTATCTGTCGGGGTGAAGGGATCACCGCACCGCGGTATGGGATTGCCCCCTCACCCTGATGAACATCCCCCTGTCCGTTCTTGCATTTCCCTTTGGTCTTGCATATGGATCATTTAGATTGGTGCGAGTGCCCGTGGAAATGATCTCGCTATGAATTCTCATCCGACTTCATCGTTAGGCCGCTGGGCTGATTTGCGCCACGACGCTTTTGCATCCGTTGTGGTGTTTCTCGTGGCGTTGCCGCTCTGCATGGGGATCGCGGTGGCTTCCGGCGCTCCTCCCGCCACAGGCATCATCACAGGCATAATCGGCGGCCTGATCGTCGGCATGCTGGCCGGATCTCCCCTGCAGGTCAGCGGCCCCGCCGCAGGCCTCACGGTCCTCGTCTACGAGATTATTCAGGAGCACGGCATGGAGAAGCTGGCCGTTGTGGTGCTGCTGGCCGGCATTTTCCAGATCAAATGGGCCTGGCTGCAGTTGGGTCAATGGTTCCGCGCCGTCTCGCCTGCTGTGGTGCATGGCATGCTGGCCGGGATCGGCGTCCTGATCTTCGCCAGCCAGTTCCACATCATGATCGACGATGCACCGAAAGGTTCCGGCTTGGCCAACCTCGCTACAATTCCTATGGCCATCTGGAAAGGGCTGGTTCCGGACGACGACCCTTCGACCAGCCACCATCTCGCGGCCCGTATCGGGTTGTTGACGATCATGACCATCGTCTTCTGGAATCTGTGCGCCCCGACAAAGTTCAAAGCCGTTCCCGCAGTGTTGTTAGGGGTGGCGGGCGCGACCGCGCTGGCCACCTGGCTGGATCTGCCCGTGAGCCACATCAAACTTCGCGACAATCTCCTGTCGATCATCCAGTTCCCGTCCCAGGACGCGCTGGCGCATATACTTGACCCGGCGCTGATTGGCGAGGCGCTTGCTCTGGCGTTGATTGCGAGCGTGGAAACGTTGCTCTCCGCCACGGCCGTGGATCAACTGCATCACGGTCCCCGTACGCGCTACAACAAAGAGCTCTTTGCCCAGGGGACGGGCAACGTGCTCTGCGGCCTGCTCGGGGTCCTCCCGATGACGGGCGTGATTGTGCGCAGCGCGGCGAACGTGCAGGCGGGGGGACGCACCCGGGCCGCGGCCGTCATGCATGGCGGCTGGTTGCTGCTGTTTGTCTTCTTCCTCCCCTTCGTCCTGCGCCTGATCCCCACGGCCAGCCTTGGCGCGGTGCTCGTCTTTACCGGCTACAAGCTCATTAATGTCAAGGCCCTCAAGGAACTGGCTCACCAGGGACGCGATGAAGTCGCGATCTACGCCGCAACGCTGGGGACGATTGTCGTCACGAATTTGCTCACGGGCGTGCTCGTGGGCGTCGGGCTGGCCATCGCCAAGCTGCTCTATACGACACAGAATCTCGACGCCCATCTCGGCCATGATCTCGATAATGGGAAGCTGACCCTGCACCTTTCGGGAATCGCCACGTTCGTGAGCCTGCCTCGACTCGCCACAACCCTGGAGGGCATCCCGCCGTATGCCGACTTGCAGGTCTCCTTCGCGTCACTTCGCCATATCGACCACGCCTGCTTGAATCTTCTTCAATCCTGGCAGAAACTGCACGAAGCGGGGGGAGGACATGTGCATCTCGATTGGGACAAGCTGAACGGGCTGTCGTATCACACCAGGAAACCTCCCAGGAATCTGGAGTCTCATCATGTCCCCTATCCGGTTTCCTCCTGGATGGACAGGGGAAAGCCAAGCAAGTAGCACCATGAGCGCCATGACACTCCTTCGCCACAGTCTCTGTATTCTGCTCCTCTCTCTGACCTTCGCCTGCAGCGGCGACAAGGCCAAGGAACTGCTCGAAACCGCTGAGTTCGAAGAACGCCAGATGAACCTTCCCCACGCCAAGCAACTGTATGAAGATGTGATCCGTCTTTATCCAAGCAGCAAAGAAGCCGACACAGCCCGGGCACGTTTGGCCCAACTGAATTCCGGCCGGTAGCCCCGCAGCCATGTTGATTCCCTCTTGCTGACCATCCAGTAGATAGATTCCTCAGAACTTCGCCCGGACCCAGTGGCAAAGAAGGATCAACCCTCCGCTGAGGGCGCTAACTCTGCTTTGCAGCTCCCCCCCTAAAGTGGCATGGCGGAATCAGGCCGTTGCGCTATTCTTAACGAGGATGGCGTATGAGGCCACATACAATTTCAGAAGGAATGGGCAGGAGGTCCAGATGAGGAAAGCGTACGAGGTCCGCAAGAGGTTACGAGCTCCCGTTCAATGTACGTTCTGTTACTTCTATGATGGGACGCTCGCGAAGGGGACGATCTGGGACCTCTCGGAAACAGGCTGGCGCGCCACCGGTGAGCGCCCCGTGGCAGAAGGGACTGAAACGACGGTGTACGTCACAATCCCCGATGGGGGTGAATCGAAAAACCTCCTCGTCGATGGTGCCGTCGTGCGATGGGCTGAGGGCCGGGATGCGGGATGGGAAATCACCCGCATTGATGAAGCAGGGCGGGCTCGACTGGATCAATTCATCGAGAAGCTCAACGCGACCGACCTGGTCTCGGAAACCAAGGAACGAACGAATTCGTGGTGAGCTGGTATTGCCGGTAGTCTTCGCCGCGGGCCCGTAACGCCTGGGCTTCAGCCAACGGAATCCCCGTCACTTTGAGCAGCGCCCATCCCATTGCAACCGGACCAATCCAGGTCAGCAACCAGCCGGGCACGCCGATCGCCATCACGACATAGGCCCACCAATGTACCCACTCAAAAAAATAATTCGGGTGGCGGGAGAAGTACCACAATCCCTCGCGGCAGACACGATCGTAATTCCAGGACCTCGCACGAAAACGCGCGAGTTGCCAGTCGGCCAGCGCTTCGGCAGTCACAGCGACCAGCCAGATCAGCAAGCCGGCGAGCTCGATCAGCGCAAACGAAGGTCGTGGGTTCTGAATCAGGACCAGAAACGGGAGGGAGAAAGCCGCCACAGCCAGCGCCTGGAGCTGAAAATACCCGAACATCCTGACCGCTTCTGAAGAACCCCATTCCTCACGCAAGCGGCGATAGCGGGCATCCTCCTGCTTACCGATCACGCGATTGAGAAGAATATAGAATCCCAGTCTTCCCGCATACAGCACGGCCAGAATCGTCACGAGCATTTTCCGCTCGACTTCTCCGGTGGCCTGTGTGGCGTACCAGAGCACGACGCCCATGAGCCCCAGACACCAGCCGACATCTGCGATCGAGGCGTTGCGTACGCGCAGTTGCAGAGCCCAGAGCCCCGCCATGACGGCAACCATCGCGAGATAACCGGTCAGAACAAGGAACAGCGGATCCGGTCCCGCCATCGTGTCCTCCGACATCTTTGTTCCCGCGCTTCACGTTTCACGCTTCTCGCCTCGCGAAGTCTCATCGGGATAGTCCCACAAATCGGTCCCCTCATCTGCACGGCTCGTCAGCCAGGATCGAAAGCCGGGAATCTGGAACGACAACAGGTTCTGGATTCTGCTGCAACGCAATGACAGGTCAATCGGCCGCGGCGAGCCGATGTAGCCGGCAGCGGATCCCCTCTGGATGCGATCGACTAGTTCAGGATACCACCGCGCCAGCGCCTCGCCGATTTCCCAGCGCGACAACCGTTCCCGCCCGCCGAGATGATAGAGGCCCGGGCGTTCGTGATGGAGCAACTCCCAGAGGGCCCGGGCGATCACCCCGGCAGGCAGAGGACAGCGAAACTCGTCTTCGAATAGAGTCACGCGGCCACCCGATCGCGCCAGGCGGCACATCTCTTGAACAAAACCTCGATCGCCGCCTTGAGAGATCCCGGCGGTCAGGACAATCCGCACCACCGTGTGCCGGGGATTCTGCAAGACAAAGTGTTCGGCTTCCAGCTTTGTCTGGCCATAGACGGTGATCGGCCTGGCTGCGTCTTCTTCCTCATGCCAGCCTCGAGTCCCGTCAAACACTTCGCCGCTGGACAGGAAGAAGAAAAGGACGTCCTTCGCCAGCGTCGCCAGATGAGCGGTGGCCGCCACATTGACGCGTCGTGCCCGGTCCGGGTGCTGCTCGCAATCTTCCATCCGGCTGAGAGCCGCGCAATGGATGATTGCCTCGGGCTTCAAGGATCGCACCGCGGCATCGACGTCGGAGAAATTGGTAAGATCGAGAGCGGCTCTCGTGAGCCCGCGGACCTCCCAATCAGGCGCCCATCTCTGAGCCGTCCTGACGACATACTGCCCGATCAGTCCCGCCGAGCCGGTGACGATCGCGAGGGGTACCATGCGCCGCTTACTGGCGGGTCAACTTCCGATAGCGGATGCGATGGGGCTGATCGGCTTCCTTGCCGAGACGCTTCTTGCGGTCCGCCTCGTACTCGCTGTAGTTGCCCTCGAACCAGACGACCTTGCTGTCGCCTTCAAATGCAAGAATATGGGTCGCGATACGGTCGAGAAACCACCGGTCGTGGCTGCTGATCACGGCGCAGCCGGCGAAACTCTCCAACCCTTCTTCCAGCGCGCGCAGCGTGTTCACGTCCAGATCGTTCGTCGGCTCGTCGAGGATGATGAGGTTCGCCCCTTCCTTCAACATGCGGGCCAGGTGCACGCGATTGCGTTCGCCGCCCGAGAGGTCTTTCACCTTCTTCTGCTGGTCGGTTCCGGCAAAGTTGAACCGGGCACAGTAGCCGCGGGCATTCACTTCGGCTTTGCCGAGCCTGATGGTGTCCTGGCCCTCTGAGATGACATCGTACACGGACTTGGTGGGATCGAGGGTGCGATCCTGGTCGACGTAGCCCAGCTTCACGGTTTCACCGATCCGGATCGTGCCGGCATCCGGCTTTTCCTTGCCGATGATCATCTTGAACATGGTGGTCTTGCCGGCGCCGTTGGGGCCGATCACGCCGACGATGCCGCCTTTCGGCAAATTGAAATTCACGTTCTCGTAGAGCACCTTGTCGCCGAAGGCTTTGCTGACACCTTTGGCTTCCACCACCACATCGCCCAATCGCGGTCCCGGCGGAATGTAAATCTCCAGATCCTCCGCCACCTGTTCCTGCTTTTGATTGACGAGTTCCTCATAACGGTTCAAGCGCGCCCTGCCCTTTGACTGCCGGGCTTTCGGCGACATCCTGATCCATTCCAACTCGTGCTCCAGCGTCTTTTTGCGTTTCGACTCGGCCTTCTCCTCTTTTTCCAACCGGTCTTTCTTCTGTTCCAGCCAGGAGGTGTAATTACCCTGGAACGGAATTCCGTGGCCCCGATCCAGCTCCAGAATCCAGCCGGCGACGTTGTCGAGGAAGTAACGGTCGTGCGTCACGGCGATGACCGTGCCTTTGTACTGCTGGAGATGTTGTTCCAGCCACTGGACCGATTCGGCATCCAGATGGTTCGTCGGCTCGTCGAGGAGCAGGATGTCCGGCTCCTGAATCATGAGACGGCAGAGCGCCACACGCCGCTTCTCACCGCCTGAGAGAACGCTGATCTTCTGGTCGGCCGGCGGACAACGCAGCGCGTCCATTGCCACTTCTAATTCGTTCTCTAATTCCCAGCCGTTGGCCGCTTCGATCTTCTCTTGAATCTGCGCCTGCTTGTCGATGAGCTTTTCCATCTCCTCGGGACCGACTTCGCCGATCTTGTTGCTCACCGCCTCATACTCGTGCAACAGCGCCACCAGTTCGGCCTTGCCTTCCTCGACCACTTCTTTGACCGTCTTGTTCTGATCAAGCTGCGGCTCCTGTTCGAGCAGACCGACACTGTAGCCTTTCGACCGGGTGATTTCGCCCGTGTAATTTTGATCCACGCCCGCGATGATCCTGAGCAGCGAACTCTTGCCGGAACCGTTCAAACCGAGCACGCCGATCTTCGCGCCATAATAAAAGCCGAGATAGATCTCGCGCAGCACCTGCCGCTTCGGCGGATACACTTTCCCGACATTGACGAGGGAGAAAATAACCTGCTTATCATTGGTGGCCATGTAGCTTCAGCTCTCCTTGTAACCGGACGGAATGAGGGTCTCACGATAACAAAGCCCGCCCCTGTTACACAACCGGAGGATTCCGATTCGTGGGCCAATCGAAAATGCTCAGATCCCCAAGTCCTCGGAGAGTCGGACCTCGGATTCGTCGATGATTTCTTCCAGGCAGGTAAAGCAGGGAAAGGGGAACCGGTCGACGGGAAGGGCGCACACTTCGCCGAACGACGTGTTGGATTCTAATGCCGGGCCTCCGCACTCTTTATGGATGAGCGTCAGCATGCGGTCGCTTCACGATTGTTCCAGCACGATTCGCCTAAATGTTTCGACATGCTCCGAGCTGCTCAGCCGATGGTCGCCCGGGATCAGATTCAGCTTAACGGGAAAGGAGGGATCGCGGGCCAGTAGCAATTCGACGAAGTGACTGCTGCCCTGGGGCAGAATGACGGCGTCTTGCAAACCGTGGAGGATCGTCGTCTTCACCCGCCGGAGGCGATCAAAACTGGTCTTCCAGTAGGCTTCACTTTCCTCAACCCATTTCCAGGCGATGGGAAAGTCGCGGTGCATCTCATCATCGTCCCAGGGCATCCATCCGGCGGTGAGCCAGGCGTGACGGCGTTCCTCTGAAATCGACCGCGCCCGGACCCCCATCATGTTGAACGCGGGAGCGATGAGAATGAGCCGCTCGATCTGCTCGAACTCCCGGGCCATCAGCCAGGCAATCCAACTGCCGAGTGAGTTCCCGACGATGGTGACCGGCGGTCCGTCTTTGAGCATCTCCAGGACAAGCCGCGCATCGGCGATCCAATCGGACAATGTGTAATCGGTGAAGCTGCCTTCCGATTCTCCGAAGCCGCGGACGTCGTAGCAACAGAACCCCCAGTCTTTCTCGCGGCACCACTCGGCCAGGGCTGTGCTCTTATTCCCCCAGCGTTTGGACAGAAACCCTGTGATGAACAGGATCTGGCGGTGCCTCCCGTCCGCACGGTCACCGCGGATGCGCTTGCCGTCCGCCGCCTGGAGGTGAAAAGCCCGGAGGGTACTCATGACGTCACCAGGACGGTCTTCAGAAAAACGTTCAGTGCCGTCAGCGCGGACTGAGGAATTTCGTGTCCGCCCCTGAAGCTGTGCCAGTCGACAGCGAGACCCGATTTGCGCAACGCGTCGCGGAGCCGTTCCCCTCCGGCATAGGACAGTATCTCGTCCTGCGTGCCATGGCTCTGAAAGACACGCAAGCCTTTGCGCTTCGGCATGAGCGGCCCCCAGACCGGCTGAGCGAGTAGATTTCCTGAGAGCTGGATCAGGCCGGCAAGGGGGTAGGCGGTGTGTAGCGCGGCATCGCACGTCAGCATCGCGCCCTGTGAAAACCCACCGATGGCCATGCGCTTGTACTCAATCGGGATGTGCCGCGGCAGCTCTTTGAGAAACACCAGCATCTTCTCGCGCGCCAGCGCGAGACCTTTCGGCAGCTCTTGAGATAGGTCGCGGACTCGTCCGGCGGCCCGATCCGCCTGGATGCGGGCCATATCGATCATCCACCAGGCGCGCGAATCACCGAACCCCATGCTGAGCGAAAGGGGCGCTTCCGGAAACAGCCACCGAGTCCCTGCCGGCACATCCATCACCCCGGCGAGCGGCACCAGGTCGTCCCCCGGTGCTCCGAATCCGTGCAGGAGTATCACGACAGGCCCGTTTCCGCCGCCGTGCCCGTCGGTGCCGCCGGTGAGCCGGACCTTCAATCCGCCCAATAATTCTTCGCGCATGAACGGCTGTTACTTCATATAGAGGTACTGGAGCAAGGCCACGAGACCGTAGAGGGACGACTCGATCACCGGTTGCTGGTAGAGCGGGACGAATGCCCCCTGCTCGTTGGCTTCCACTTCATCTATGATGAACTGGACCTGCTTCATCCGGATATCGTGATCTTTGCCGATCCCCAGAACCTGGACCATCTGCCGGCTCAGCCCGGTCAGCATGGCGGCCTTCGCCCTGCTCGCCGCCTGGTACAGGAGCAAGGCCGCCAGCAGCGCCAGCAGCACGTTCAACGCCCAAGAGAGCAGCAGCAGGACCGGATAATTCCAGACATCGAAATAGTCATTCCGGCCGGCGATCATGATCAATAAGGCGATGAAGGGATAGCGAATCAGCCGGTTCACCACTTCGGTCCGCTGCCCGATCAGATCGACTACGGCCAGGTATTTCAGTTTCTCGAACTCCGCCTTCTGACCCTGACCCAGGCCGTAGTCGCGAAGATATTCCTCTTGCACCTGATCGGACCAGCCGCCGGTCGAGGCCGTGACCCAGCCGATCCAGCGGCGGCATAACATCACGGCATCGAACACCGCGAGATTGAGGAACACAACCAACACCACGCTGCCCAATGTCATGAACCAATCCACCGTGCAGCTGAGCCGGCCTCGGCAGGGATGGATATACTCCTCGTCGAGCAGCACATAGTTCCCCAATGCCCACATCATCCCGAGATAGAGGACAAACAGCAGGAGGGTCCGCGCAACCCACTGCGCCGGCTTGCTTGCCTCGCGATACCAGGACCAGGCCTGATCCACTGTCGTCGCCGTCATCGTCGCGGCCGGATGGGTCACCCGCTTGAAGTTCGTCCAGAAAGTCCTGGGTGAAAAGCGCTGGCGGCCGGACTCATCCTGGAACAGGAAGTCCTGGGTGATGAGGTCGCTGTTCTTTGAGAGATCGCGCATGCCCTTCGCCAGCAGGACAAGACAGAGAACCACCACAACGAGGCGAAGCAGTTCGCTCGGCCAGATGCTGACACCGGCTGTCCATGAGAACGGCTCTCCTTCGTCATGATTGGCGAGCAACGCGGTTGCGCCCCCGAAGGCCACGAAAGCCGAAAAAGAGGCCAGGAGCATGATTCCCAGGGTTCCCAATAGTTTGGGATTCCGCGATACCCACAGCCAGAGGCGCTGATTGCTCCAGGCAATGATGGTCCCGATCAACAGTGCGACGACCACGCTCACCGCGACGGCGGTATTGTCGAACCCGATCCCCTGCTTGAGTTGCCCATTCTCATCGGTAGACGCAAGGTCCCCTCGCAGAGGATGGACCGTTCGTATCCCTTCCTGGTCGACCACGCTGAGATCCACCGCGCCGGTTCTACCCACCTCGAAGAGCCTCGGATGATACCCTGAGTCATAGAGGCGATCCGGCGGAGTCAGCGCGACTTGGTAACCGGAGGTGCAGGGCCCTGCCTCGGTCCGTCCCCGGCCATCCGGTCGACAGACGACGTGCTGCACAGCCTGGAGCGTGGCAAGGAAGGCCGACGTTTGAAGGCTGCTGCGGAACGGCGGGACATCCCGTTGGAGGCCTCCCTCCAACTGCAGCCCGAACGGGGACGCGATCACCATGTTGCGGGTGGACTTGTATTCGCTCGGATGCAGATGGCGCGCATCGAGATCAACCGTAAAGAAGATCGCATGGGGGAAATACGGGCGGAGGGCCTTGATAATGAGCAAGGAATCGTAGGGATCCGTGCCCAGAATGCCGATGGCTCTGGCGCCCTCCCCTTCGTCATGAATGCGCGCGACCAGCGCACGGACGTAATCGATCTGACTGGTGCCTTCTGAACGTTCCCGAGTCGCGTCGGGGGGCTGATTCGGGGCAGCGGCCTTGGCGGCCCGGGCGGCCCTCGCCGCGTCGTCGCCCGGCACTTCGCCGTCGAGACCGCTCATGTACGTGTAGCGAAATACGTTGAGCGTGAGCGATTCATAGTCGGCGGGACGTTGGATCTGCAGATCGACGGCTTGGGGTATCGTCGGACACCAGCGTTTGATGTCGACCGGTACCAATATCTGCTTCAGGTCAGCCTCCGAGAAGGTCGCCACTTTGGCGCAGGCAGCGGCACGGAACTCGATAGGCAAGGCATTGCCATAGACCGAATCCCACTCACCGATGAGGATCACGGCATCCCAGCCCAGCCGCACCTGTCGTCGTTCCAATTCAGCGATCAGCGATTCGAACAGGCGATTGTCGGATCCGACGTCGTAGGCGAGCCGCACGTTCGCATCGGCCAGCCGGCGGTAAAACTCATGTTCGCAGTCGGCATAGGTCGCGCAGGCGGCTCCCTTGCCGGACTCAGCCTTGAGCCCATAGGTCAGCAGGCCTTTCATCGCGCTGGCCCAGGGCGAGTAGAGCTCAATCGATCCGTCGGCGTTCGGCCAGACTCCGACCCCTTCATGCGGATTGCCGTACAGCGTCCCTGCCTCAATCAGCAACGCGCGAAAGGCCGATGAGCTGCGGGGGCCGATGATCTTGAACGTGACCGCCTGCTGCAGTGATGGGTTCAGCCGCACCAGCCTGCGCTTATCCCCTGTGAGCAGACATTCGTTCCGGCCGGTTTCCTGGCAGACGAGCCCTTGAGACAGCGACGTCAGCGTGGCGAAGAACCCGCGACTCAGGGCTTCATCGGGCAACCAGATCACGAGGATGCTGTCCGCGCGCGATCCCGGTTCTCCGCAGACGCGGGTCTTTCTGAGGCGGTACCATTCATAAGGGAGCCCCTGCACGGGGCTGCCCGGTTCCCAATCGACAAAGGAGAGGTGGGTCTCGTCTTCCGGGGCGTAACAGGCCACCCCGAGCGCCGTGCCGATCGCATAGCGGTCGCGGAGGCGCGACTCAGTGCTCTCCACGTAGGGACCGCCGGTCGTGGTCGCCAGGAGGACGGTGAGACGCTGTCCGCTCTCGACCCGATCGACAATGGCCTGCCGCAGCGGTTTGAGCCGTTGGGGCAAGGATGATTCCGGTCCGGTCGCCGCTTTGACGAATCCCTTCTCCCGGATGGCTCGTTGAACCGCCGCCACCGGATCTTCCCACAGCCGCGCGCGAACTAATTGCTCGCCAGTGGTCTGCTTCATCTCCAGCCCGGTGCCGACCGGCCGCGAGCTGCGCAGCGGTTCTTTCACCAGCATCACGCCGGCAATAGCCAGCACGAGCGTGAGAGCCCCCACCACCGCCAGTTTTGAATCACCGGGCTTCTTCGCCACGATTCCTGCTTCCTAGGTCTGGTAGACCCGCCACTCTACAACAGACAGTGAGGGGGACTGCAAGGTGTGAGCATGCCGGGCACCCGACACACGGGTGACGTTCAAGTAGCGATAGACTGTGAAACGGCGGGATTTACGGAAAGATTAGGAGGAAAACGACGCTATTGTGCGTAGTGAATAACAGGTTCGATATGTAAATCGAACGTTATTGTACTTGGCATCTCACATCTGGAAGGACCGTGTCGGTTTTCTGGCAACTCATACATAGTTTAAGGTAAAGCTGCGGCAGGCTTGGATAAACAATCTTAAAGCTAAGGACCATTAAACACGACTCTGAAGATACCGGCACCATTTGTCACGTAGATATATCCATCCTGACCAGGCACATTCAATCCCTGCATGACGGCAAGCAGACCACCCCAGCCACAATCACAGGCAATACTATAACTAACTAAGTCGGTCAGTCCCGGTCCCCCAAGGACAATTCTATGGAGTTTGCCGAAGTTGAAGTCAGCAAACAGCAGATTGTTATGATA
>DATIGF010000050.1:0-4307 GCA_035454865.1 Nitrospiraceae bacterium
GAGGTCCCATTCGGCGACGCCGTTGAGGCCGACATCCTTGAGGAGTCGGGCGCGGAGCCGCCGGAGTTTGTCATCCTTCATGTTCGCGTCGATCAGGTTGCAGAGACAGCCCATGGCGTCGTACCAGAGGCCGGCACGGGCATTGTCAATCACGCTTTGTTCCGAACAGGTCAATCGGGCATCGTAGACGGTGACACAATCGCTCAGTTCGCATCGTTCGATCACCCCGCCCGCGACGATATCTTTGGACGGCGAGTCGGCATCCCGGATGACGGACACGAACCACTTATATTGCACGTTCGGTTCGAGGCTCAAACCAAGCTCCTTCAGGTTAATCGTATAGATGCCGGGTTTCTTGGGCGAAGGGAGCTTTTTTTCCTGGAACGACCTCGTGGATCGATCGTCTCGCAAGGTGAAGCGCACTTCATAGGGAGTCGACTTTGACAGGAACCAGTTGAGGGCCGGCGTTTCCTTGACGGTGTACCCGACGTGGTCCGGGACAAGCGCTTTCACCTCAGGGTCTGTGCCGTCGGTTCCCCGCACGTCGCCACCGACGCGGGCTCGCGGGGTAAGCTTCTTCGGAGGACTATAGATGGGAGCCGAGAGTTCGTCGGACGGATTTGCCGGCGTGGCGGCAGGCGAGTCGGCTTTCAGCATATCGACTGAGCACAACACCGCCAATCCGGCCAGCAAACATTGGATTGTCAGGTAGCGCACAGGCACACGCATGAAAGTGAGTCCTCCCCGGTTCGAGCGATCGTGATCAACAATCGGGCTGAACTGTAACACAAAATCTCTTCCTTTTACAGCCAGTTGTTCAACAGCAGGAACGGAGACCAGTAGGCCGGATGATCATAGACCCGGTCTCCTAAGAGCTTGATTTGCGCCCGCTGAATGGCGACAGCCTTGGAGACGGACGGATCCCGCAACTGCCGGTAAAACTCGGAGATCAGGGTGGCAGAGGCCTCGTCATTGATAAACCAGAGCGTCGCTAAGGCGCTACGCGCTCCCGCCTTTATCGCCACACCGGCTAATCCCAGTGCCGCCCGATCATCCCCGATGGCGGTCTGGCAAGCGCTCAAGGTCAGCAACTCGAGCGGATCCTGTCGGAACCGGAACAGACCTATCAAACGATCTAACGTGGTCATGGTGAGCTTTCCGTCGAACGTCAGCAGAAATGAATCATTCGCATCCGTAGAAAACTTTCCGTGCGTGGCGATATGAAGAATCCCATACCGGCTATCACGCAATTCCTGTTCCAGGGCAGGGGTTCGGAAGTCCTGGTTGAGCAACTGGTCGCCATGATAGAGACTTTGAATGGCATCGACCTCCTCGGCCACATAGGGTAACGGCGGAAATCCCTGCACGGATTTCGTCAGGCCCCCGAAAAGAAATTTAATCTTTTCGCGATCTAGCGGGCGAGGGTCGGTGAGGTAGAGTCCCGGCGTCATGGCGAGCGCGTACTTCTGGATCAGGAAGGATGTTCCATCGTGCAGGGCGGAAAAGGGGATGGTGCGCAGCACCCCGTCTGGAACAAGCACCAACGTATCGATCTTCTGCTGTATCAATTCCGATTCAAAGGGGTGGATCAACCAGTCATAGAGTTGCTGTGCATGGGGAACATATTCAAGGGTGGTTCGCTTTTCCACCGCCCGCCGAAATGCTCGCACCTCTTTAGTGAGAACCGGAGCTGTGATGGGGACCGAGAATCGCATCAGGCCCGTAGGAAGGCTGACCAGGAGCTCGGTCCGGTCAGGAAACACGATCGGATAGACTACCGCCGTCGTCGGAGACACCGTGTCGAGTTTCGTGAGTTTCGCCTGGAGGGCGTCTACGCATTGATCGCGAAAGTAGTCCCGCAGTTCCGCAGCCTTGTACGTCTCGATCACATCACGCGCGCTGCGTAAGTAGTTGTCAGCCGCCTTCGAATCACTCGTCAGCGCGGCCCGCTGCAAGAGCAGATCGGCCAGTTCGAAGAACAGCGAACGGACTGATTCTTCACCGGAGAGCGAAGAAGTCGACAATGCCGAGGCGACCTCGATCCGGATGGGGCGGAGCGTTCCGGTGGCCTGGCTATAGGCCGTGATCGCGTCGTCCAGTTTGCCCGTCGCAGCCAGCAAGCGGCCGAGCTGCCATTGCCAGCGGTAGAGCGACTCCGGTGCGCTGGCCGACTGGGCGGAGAACACGGCGCGTCTGGTCAATTGCAGCGCTTCGTCGTTGCGATGCTCGGTTTCATAGAGGTGTCCAAGATACCCGTCGGCGTAGGAGCGCGTGCGCGTGTCGCCGATCTGCTCCGCCACGGTGCTGGCTTCGACGAAGGCGCCGGCTGCGCGCAGGAGCAGAGGCTTGTTCATGTCCGGCATTGCCGGGAGCAGTTGTTGGTAACCCAATCCGAGATGAATCAAACTCGTGGCTTTGTCATGCGAGGGCGGGGAGTCTTTCAACCCGTCGAGCGCCTGATCCAGCCAGTTCCTCGCCGCCTCCGGCTGATTCAGTTTCCACGCCGCACGGGCCGCATTGATCTGGGCCCGAACAGCCAGCGACCGGTCATTCGTCGCAGCCGCGCGGTGCGCGCTGTCGGTGAAGGAATTCAAGGCATCTTCATACTGCTGCTGCGACACCTGCGCGAGGCCGATATCGTTGTGAATGGCGGCGATCAGGAGTGGATCTCCCTCGGGTGTGGTCATCTCCAAGGCTTGAGTCAAATGCTTCATCGCCGCTTCCGTATTCCGTGCGGCCAGGTAGGTGCGCCCGAGGTTGTCCAGCACCGTGGCGATCCAGATGCGATCCTGAGTCTGTTGGGCAAGGGCCAACGCCAGCTCCAGATTCTGCAACGCCTGATTGACCTGTCCGACGGCCTCTGAGGCCTGCGCGACCTGCACCAGAGCCCGACTCTGGTCCTTGATCTTGCCGCCACGCTCGTACAGCTGAGAGGCCTCTTTCCATGCGGCGAGGGCCTGCTCAAACGCGCCTCGCTGGTAGGCGTGAAGGCCCTGCGTCATCAAGGCGTCCGCACTCGTCTCGGCGGCGATGCTGGGGCCGGAGGTCTTGGCCAGCAGACAGCTGCTTGCCACAATGAGCGCGAGCGCGAATCGTGTGAAGGTGCGAGTCATATCATGTGTGTTGTGCATCTCTTGTGCCATCAGCTGTATCAAAAAAGATTGACCACGAAGCCCAAGTGCACGCCGTTATCCTGGATGGTGTTGCTGATCTTCTGCACATGATTGAGTTGCTGCCCCCAATAGACTTCGAAGCTCGCCCGATCGTCCGGGAGAATATTCCACCGGAGCCCGGCGCCTACACTCGCGAGGGTGTCGGGGAGGTTGGGGTTCGTGGTGATCGGGGAGGGGCGGTTCTCGCCGAGGTTCCACCCGTGCGCCACGTCAACAAAGGGCGCGAACTGGAACATCGGCTGGCCGTTGCCCCAGCGCACCAACGGAAAACGCGGTTCAATGGACGCGATGAACGAATTGTCGCGCAGGATCGTCACCTCGCGGTAACCGCGCACGCTATACCGTCCGCCCAGCGCGACTTGTTCCAGCGGAAAGAGCGGTGAGTTGGTGAGCTGCAAATCCATGCGGCCGAGGAGCTGCATGCCGAGGAGGTTCTCGCCGAATTGCTTGATGCCCTGGAACTGGCCCAACCAGGAGAAGAATTGCCCGTCCGGCGTGTCGGAGTTGGAATTGATGGTCGCACCCAGCACGTTCAGGCCGACGCTGAATCGCGAGCGGAGAGCCAGCACCGTATCGATCGTGCGATGGGTCCAGTCCTGCGCGAAGCGGAGAGCCGACACCGTGGCGGCGCCGTTCTGAAATCCGGGGAAGACACTGAACGGCTGATCGCCGAAGATAAACGTCTGGGTAAAGAGATGCTCGCCGATGATCGAGAGGGCCACCTCATCGGTGACGGTCTTATAAATCGGGTGGCGCAGGCTCATGCCGATGATCTCGGTGTCGGTCTTCATGTTCAACGGACCGAACGGGTCTTCGGTCAGTTTGAAATCGTAGCGCCGGTAATAAGGCGAAAAACTTGTTCCGTATCGATTCAAGGGGAGCTCGTACGAACCATACACAATCGGAAACGCGCCGGTCGACTGGCCATAGCTCAGACTGAGCGGGTCGCCATGGCCGGTCAGGTTGTCATGGGTGAGCGTGCCGATTCCCCGAATTTCGCCGACCAGCGGCGTCTGGTAGTTGTTCACTTCCATGGAGGCATGGAACGGTTGGCGGTCCGCCACACGCACATTCAGCACGCTCTCGCCCCGCTCGTCACCGGGCCGCAGTTCCGCGTTGATGCGCTCGATCCGG
>DATIGF010000051.1:0-5059 GCA_035454865.1 Nitrospiraceae bacterium
CCTATCCCGACGTGTTTCTGGCCGGGCCGTCGATCAACCCCCAACGGGAGGACGCGATAGAGGAAGTTCACCGCTGTGCTGACGCCGGAGCGGTCCTGGTCAAAGTCCTGCCCAATGCCCAGCAATTCAATCCGGCAAATCCCGATTACAAATCCTTCTATCGCGCGTTAGCCGACCGCAATCTCCCGCTGTTGAGTCACATCGGCTATGAGTTCAGCCTGGCCGGCAAAGATCAGTCCTTCGGCGATCCCGATCGACTTCGTACTGCGCTCGACGACGGGGTCACAGTCATTGCGGCCCATGCCTGCAGCTACGGTCTTATGTTCTATGAAAAGTTCCTGCCGACCTTGCACGATTTCGTTCAACGCTATCCCAATTTCTACGCCGACATCTCCGCGCTCACGCTGCCCAATCGACTGAAAATGTTGCTCTACCTCAGGCGCCATCCGGAACTTCATGATCGCCTACTCTTCGGTACCGACTATCCCTTGTCGGTATTCCATCTAGCAGCCTGGGGACGCGTGGGACTGGGCTCCTTGCGCAACATGATCCGGACGAAAAACCGCTTCGACCGGCAGGTGGCGGTGTGCCAAGGATTAGGCCTGGGATTTCGCTCACTGGGCGATATCGTCTCTTCTTGTCCCTGAAAATCCCTTCACCCCATCCCGAATTCTTGCGCGTGAGACCCTCATGGGACTGGACCATGTGCCGTCGTATACTTTTGATGTCCGGCTCCGAAAGTAGTAGTACAGCCGGACCAATCAATCCGAGTCTGCCTAATGGAGTCATTCGCCCCTATACGGAAGTAGCATTGACCATCCCCTGTCTGTGTCTCGTAATACGGCGTCCTGGGAATTTGTTCACATGACGTAGAGGAGGCGTTCCATGAACACTCCGATTTCGGCAGCTCCCATCTCCCCTCTGGTGATTGCTCTCCTGCTAACCGTTCTACCCGGCTGTGCCGAAGTGATGAAGCAAATGCCGGCCGGATCAGATCGGTACCTTGCCGCCGGAATGTCAGTGGGAGGAGCCGTTGCCAATCGTCCGAAATTTACCGAGGCCGACGAGGAGCGAATGGCCCAGGAGAACGGGAAGAAGTTCGATGCCAGCCATAAGATGTGGGAAGACCCGCTGCTGGACGCCTACCTTACCGACATCGTGCAACGGCTCGTCGCGCAAGCGCATCCTCGTCCCTTCGTCTACAGTCTTCGCGTAGTGAATGAAGGTAGCGTCAACGCCTTTACGTTCGGTGCCGGCCTGCTCTATGTGAATGCCGGCCTCGTAGCCCGTATGGAAAACGAGGCTCAACTAGCCATGGTGCTGGCGCATGAGATTGCCCACGTCACCGAAAGCCACGTGACGAAAGGGATTGAGGACACCTACGGCATCCAACTCCTGGGCGAGATCGGCCGGGCCACCGCTGTCTCCACAGGAGCGACGGCGAAAACCCAGATTCCTCCGGCGTTGCTCGACAAGACCTACGAGTATTCGATGAAAGCCTCCGTCAGCGGCCACGGACGGGCCAATGAGAGCGAGGCGGATGTCGTGGGCCTGGACTACATGGTCAAAGCCGGGTATGACCCGCGGGAAGCGCCGGGCACGTTTGAACAGCTCATGAAGGAGTATGGCGATCAAACCGCGATCAAGAACTTCTTTTACGGCGACCATCCCACCAACAAGGCGCGGATCGAAAAGCTCACGGGGCTGGTCCAATCGAAGTACAGCCAGGATCTTGAATCACGGAAGCTGATCACGAACACCGCAGAGTTCAAGCAGCGGACGCGCGACCTCGTCGTCGAAGTGGGCCGGCTGGACTACGAGCGGAAGAAGTTCAAGAGCTCAACGGCCATGTTCGAAAAAGCCCTGCTGGCTAACGACAAGGATTATCTCTCCCACTACTACCTCGGGAAAATCACCTCCGAAACAGGTGGCTCAGCCGGCCTCCCACAGGCCGTGACCCATCTAACCACCGCCATCCAATTGAACGACAAATTCGCCGATGCCTATCGGGAATTAGGGCTTGCCTATTACAAGCAGCGCAACAGTCCGAAAGCCATCGAGGCCTTTGAACGTTACCTCTCGCTCAACGGAGGAGCAAAGGATGCCGGGGCGATCAAGAAATATGTCGACGAGCTGAAACGGTCCTGACGACGCCGCACAGAACCAACAGCGGGCATGCCCGCGCCCGACTGTCACCATATGGAGGCATGTCATGCAAGTACGTTGTCTATTGATGCACGTTGCACTGGCTGGTGTAGTCACTGCCCTGGGGGGATGGATGCCAATTGCCGTCGTTCACGCCGCCGGCACCCCTCCGCTTACGAAAGAAACAAAGCCGGCCACGAGCACTATGTCCGGCTCGGAACAAAAAGGCAGCAACGTCGGGAGAAACGCGAATACCAAGCCGACCGCGACGGCGCCGCCGCCGAAAAAGTAGCCGGCATCTCTTTCGAGCGTTTCCATCAAGAGGTTCGCTCATGCGAGGCAGAGAAGCGGATGGCTCCGGTTGCGCCTATTCGTCGAGAGTCCTGTCCCCGCACGCACTCCTCCCTGTTGTCGCCCTCCTGCTTCCTCTCTTCCTGCCAAGTCCCGCCTCAAGTGGCCCTGATACCACTCCACCAACCTTGCGCATTATCGAACCGACTACCGGCACAGAGGTTGCGGGCGACTCTCTGACTGTCGAGATCGAGTACCGTGACACAGGCAGCGGCATCGCCGCCCCGACCCTCCACGTGTTTCTCAATGGAAAAGATTATGCCGGCCAGTTCGACCAGCACAATCGAGGAGCCAGCGGACAGATTCGCCTGCCGAAATCAATGCCGATGGGAGACAACAAACTGACGGTCGAAATCGCCGATCGTACGGGCAATGTGGCACGAGCCGAGACCCTGCTCACGTACGAAGGCCCGCCAGAAGAGCAGTACAATGCGGGCCTGGTGCACGCCCAGGCCGGACGATGGAAAGAGGCTGAGGCCAGTTTCTCGAAGGCGGTGCAGTTCAACTCACAAGACGCTGACGCGTATGTGCAGCTGGGTCATGCCTATCAGCATCTGCAACGGTATTCCGATGCAGTGACCGCGTACCGGCAGGCCACTGTATTGCAGCCGGATGATCTCGAAGCGTTCTTGTCGCTTGGTGACGCCTCGATGCGTGTGAAGGATTATGCAGGAGCCTCGAATGCCTACCGCAAAGCGACTGAACTGAATCCCAGGAACCCTGAGGCGTTCAAATCGCTCGGCATCGCCTATCGTGCCGACTTGAAGTATCCGGACGCAAAACAGGCGTTAGGGAAAGCCCGTCAGATCAACCCTCGGGATGCCGATATTTATTCCCACATCGGCCTTGTGGACCTAGCCCAAAACAACTATTTGCTCGCCGAGCTGAGCTTCCGCCGGGCCGTGCTGGTGAACCCGAAATCCACACCTGCCTATATAGGGCTCGGTGAAGCGCACTTCGAGCAGGCTCGCTATGAAAAAGCGGCGGAAGCCTTCAACCAAGCATTACAGATCAATCCGCGATCGGCCAAGGCCCGGTTCGGGCTGGGAATGTCCTATGTGCGCCTCAAAGATCGGAACAAGGCACAGGAGCAGATTATGTTACTGGCGGAGGTCAACAAAGCTTTATCCGAGGAACTAACGCAACAGCTATCGGAATGAGACCGGTCCAGGCTGACCATGGGACTCTTCACATGGCGCCCCAGCAGCAAAGCCACGCGCTCCGCCTTGCGCGGAAGAAGTCTTGGCCAATGGTATATCGCAGTCCTTTACTACTCGGTCCGGTTTCGGGGGTGGCGAACTTGTGGGCCTTTCACAGGAAGCATCATACGCAGGAAGCCAGCCCGGAGTGCCACCAGGCGGCTGAACATGGTACCAGCGTCTTCCTCCGTTGTCAGACACTCGATCGTACATGAGTCGCATCCCATTGGGTGGTTTTCCGACCGCCTCAGAGTCAGCCGATGGGTCGGCATGAATAGTTCCATCACCGCTTCTGTTGTTGGAATAGACGAATCCTTTATTGGGCGGATTGGGGCCGCAGGGAGACTGGTCTCTGCTCGCAGTTCGAGGAGCATCGGCCGTCTTGCTGCCGGCTCCCTGTTTGTCCTTCTTCTTCTCGCAATCAGGGCCTGCGCAAGGACAGTCACGGCAGAACCCGGCACCGCCAAACGCGGACTGCCTGGTCATTTGCGCGAAGAAGAACACGAGGCAACCAAGGAGAGACACATACAGTATCGATCGCATGATGCACCTGCGACTGCCCGGAAGGAGTGGAGGCTGACCGTATGGATCATACGCGCGATCGCAATCACCTGACAATGGTGCACTTGGTCAACACGTCCAGCTGAATCGAGGCAAGACATGAACAATGTGACGAAATTCTTCTTCCTCGGGGTGATCATCACACTCGCTTTCCAGTTTCCTTCTGCCTTGGCGTTTCACAAGCCCGGCCACATCCCCCCCACAGGAACCTGCCGGGAAGAAAGCTGCATTAAAGAACCGCCCTGCGACGACAAGCTGCTGAAGGAACTCAAGGCCAAACGCGACCAAAAGATCAAAGCCTATCGAGAGATCGTCGCGGCAGCCGAGGAGACAAGGCAGCGGGAGGCGGAAGCGCTTGGCGAAGCGCAAAAGATTTTTTACGACTATGCGAAGGGAATAGCAGAGAAGGGTGTGGTTACAGTCGGGAAAGAGGTCTTCAAGGTTCCTGATGAAATTGTCGCTGCATACAAGGAATCGCAAATTCACAACTCCGACAAACCGGCTTCCGAAAAGTTTTTAAAGCTGACGAAGATGTACCTCGAGACACTGTTCAAAGACGCCGGATACAAGACCGCGGTCACTCGTGCCAAATGGATCGACACCGCCGTATCAGGAGCGTTGATGGATGCGATGGTGTTGACAAAACTTAAAGAGGCGGAGTTCCATGCGGAACAAGCTTTCAACCAGTGGCTCCGCGGCTATGAAGCTCTGACGGAAGCCCGGCATCTCGAAGATAGAATCAAGAAGCTGGAAGCCGAATGCAAGAAGAAGTCCGGCCCCCCACCGCCACCCGAACAGGAAGC
>DATIGF010000052.1:0-10770 GCA_035454865.1 Nitrospiraceae bacterium
AGCGATGGGGATTGCACCACGCGATCGAACAACGTGACCAAGATGGTTAAATTTGGGGACGACTCCATCACACCCCCAACCGTCTTTGCAACTGGTGTAGTGCCGTCGCAAGATGATCAAGTGTTTAACCTGACTACCGGAGGCTTGACCCACATTTTCCTCGTGGATACAGCCAATTCGAATACGCTCAAGGTTCTGGATGTCGCGACCGGCATCCTGACAACGGTTCTGGCCAATGTGGGAGAGGTGAGGATAGTCGCGCAGGACACCTCGAACCGGGTCTTCCTGATGAGCAACTCAAAGCTCTACCTCTATACGATCTCGACGACTATCCTTACCGAGCTCGTCTCTGCCACAGGGAGCTCGTTCTTGCTGAAGGGGAACGACTTTACGGCGGATAGCACCCACCTCTATGTGGTGGATGCGACTCCCGGTGCCGTGAAGAAGATCCCACTTAGCGCGACGGGACCAGGCGATGTCATCAACCACTACACAGCGCCTGCATCGGTGCTAGAAATGCAGCTGTCGGAGAATCGCCTTGTCCTGAGGGTGAGTTCCAATCCTTGCAATCCGGTCACCCCGGGTTCTGAGGGCCTCGTATCCGTGCGAAAGGACAATGGCACAACAGTCTCCACTCTCGTCCCAGTAGCGGCCAATACCTGTGTGTTTGGCAGTCGACCTGAAGGGTCGAATGTGTTCTATACGAAGTTTGCTGGTGGAACGCAGACGGCTCACGTGGTCACAGAGGATGGAACCGCTGTGCTTTCTCCGATTACTGGAGGCAATTGGGGGGCCGGTGAGGCAGGCTTCACGAGCTTCAATCCGCGGACCGGCGATGGAGTGAGCGCAAAGATCATCCTCTTGACCAGTTCGACGCTCGGAACCGTCAATGGCGCGTCCGTGTCGGTCTACGATTGGGCCACTCCGACAAACACGCCTCTCGTAGCGGGCACAATCCCATCCACTGCTGTTCCGCTCAATTTCGTGAACTTCTTCGGTGATACGACAGCGGCGTTAGGATTAGGCTTCTCGAATCAAACTCCCAATACGGAAATATTCTTCCTCGACAGCGCGATCTCCAATTCCCTCGTCCGGGTGCCGACACCAAATGCGGCGCAGTGGTTCCCGGTCGAGTAACGTCTGTCGCGGCCTCAGCTCCTAATGGGTTGGGGCCGCCTTCCTCTCATGTATCGCCGCTGGATTGCGACCACCTCGCACACTGGCATCACTGTTAGTTTCGAATCATCCCGTTCCCGCTCGGTCCCGACCAGGATCTGACCGCCCCGCACGGCCGCGAACGACTGGAATAACGAGCAGACAGGTTCCTCTGGTTTGTTTGGCTTGTCTCGTTTAATTGGTTGAACCAAACTAAACCGGATAAACCAGACAAACTAAATGAACCAAAGAAACCAGAGCAACCCGCTTGTGTAACAATCCTTGCGTCACCGGTAGGATCATGTTACGGTGACACGTGATCGCGTAAGACCTTCCGGTTTCGGGGGCTGCAGTCCCCCGGTAGATACCGAGTCTGACGCGATCTTTTTTATCCGCACGCAGCCGTCCTGCTTCTGCCGAGCACACCCCGAAGGCTTCACCGCCCATCGCTCGCATGACCAGCCCGACAAAGTCGTGGGGATTGCTTTAACCGTTTCAAGAGGTGTTTCGTTGTTTCATGAATTCTGGTCCACAGTTCGAGCCTTCCTTCGCGACGCCGCGGGGAGCCTCTATCACATCATCGTCGTCGCCTTGAGCGCGGGCATTGCGCTCCTGCTTCCGGCAGGCGCCAGGCAATTCCTCGCCTTCTGGGCGCGCGTCGAACATGACAAACTTTCGCTCGTCACCGTAGAAATGACGGTGGCCGTTCTATTGATTGTCTGCCTCAATTACATCCATCGCAGCCTCAGGGACCGCTCCCTCGCCGCCGTGGCGGACGGCGCCGGCCTCGTTTCGTTCTTCCCGCGCCGCACGCGGGGAGCGCAACGGCGTATCCAGCAACTTAAAGAAGAGCAAGGCACAGGCCGAACCATTTCGGTCATCGGGTCGAGCGGCCACAGCACTTTTGTGGATCAAGTAGGAGGTCTGCCGTCGGTCCTCGACAAGTGCCTGGGCGCCAGAATCATGCTGGTCAACCCCTACAGCCAGGAAGCGAGCGCGCGCATCCAAGCGATCGACCATCCCGAGTTCACGCTGGAGAAATTCAGGGAGGAAGTCCGGCAGAGTATCGAACTCCTCAAGCGGTTGAAGGCCATGGGGAAAGCCGTCAGACTCAAGTTCTACTCGGATTCCCCGCTGATCAAACTGGTGATCCTCGGAGATTACCTCTGGCTCCAGCATTACCATGCCGATCTGGATGTCAAAACCATGCCCGAGTATGTTCTGCGGCACAACCGCAAGGACCACGGCCTCTATACCCTCTATGCCCACTACTTTGTGCAGCGATGGGAAAGCGCCGAGATCCCGGAATATGATCTCGATACTGACGAGTTGGTGTACCGGAGTAAGACCGGCAATGAGATCCGGAGAGAGCGGTTTGAGATTGAGACGGCGTTCGAAGAAACCGGAGCCCCAGTGGAGTCGATCGCCCTCACTGCCGAATCGGCCCCCATCGGATTGAGCGGATCGGTCGGGTCCGAGACCGGCAGGGGTGCGATAGGACTCCTCCCGAGCCTTCGCGATTAGAAAAGCGGATGATGGGGGCTGGATGTGAACGGAGCCGTGCTGGGTGCAGCGCCCGCATTGCCGAGAAAGCGCCAGGCCCCTTCCTCATAGACCAGGTAGTGGACTTCCCGGAACCAGCTATCCAGCGTCACGCGCGTCCCTCCCTGTGGTTCCGTGCCGTACAATCCGCCGGTGCAGGTGATTTCCGCCCGCAGCTGAGACCCTGACTTGAACAGCTTCACCTCCGAAATAAGGTGAGTAGACGTCACCTTGCTGTAGTGCGTAAACACCTCGCCCCAGATCCGCCGCACATCCGCCGGTTTCAGACCATGATAGTTGTAGCCCTTGGCGTAGAATTGTAACAGCGGTTCGAGATCCTGTTTCTGAACGGCGTCCTCAGCCCTGCGGAACGCCGCGAGAATGTCCTGCACGGTCGGATGTGCGACGACGGCTGCATGATCGCGAATCGCCCGACCATCGACGGTCATCGACACCTCGGGCAGCACCGTTACCTCGGCTCGATTCTCCAACGGGAGGATGACCCACACCGCCGTCACTGCCGCCAAGAGAAGCCGCCGAACCACTTGCCTGTCCATAAAATATTCTCCTGACAAGCGCGCACCTGAGACTGCATGTAACTTTTCCCGACTCGTTCCCGTCTGCAATTCAGTTCCATGCGCCGTAGACTCGGTTCTCCGATCAACGACTGCGCTGTTTCCCGCTTCATGTCCTGCGCAAGAACTCCGGCCGGTCCCTGGCGGACACCATCTTGACCAGATCCCGGGCGGAGAGAATCCCTACAACCTTGGCATTCTCCGTGACGACCAGATGGCGCACCCGCTTCTTAGCCATGTAATCGCTGGCATCGCGAATCGTCCTGTTGATGTCGATATCGAGCAGCGGAGAGTTCATCAGCGTTCCCACCCGGGCAGTGTGCTCATCCAGCTGATACGCCAACCCCTTCCGGACCAGATCGCTCTCGGTGACAATCCCCACCGTCTCGCCGGCCTCGAGCACAAATAAGGAGCCGATGTGCTTCTCCGCCATGCGCTTCGCCGCGGTCGCCACGGTTTCCTCGCTGCCGATCGTCTCGAGGGCTGTCCGCATCAGGACGCTCAAAGGACGATAGACATTCTCCAGCGCACGGGCCGGTCCGGTTTCTGCTTCAACGAAATACTTCACCAGATCCCGCACGGAAATCAGCCCGACCACATCCTTCCCGTCAGAGACACCCAGGTGGCGCACTTTGTGTGTCTCCATCAAATGGCTGGCATCCACCATGGGACGATCCGGCGGAATCGTCAGCAGCGGACTGGCCATGACCCGCCCGGCGGTCGTCAGACCGGCGTTGAGCCCCTGCGCTAACACCTTGCGAACTAGATCCGTTTCCGTGATGATGCCGACAATGCGACAGTCCGGAGCCTGGCGATCGAGCGATTCCACAAGGATAGAACTCAGGCTCCGCTCCCGCATTCGCCTGGCTGTTTCAACAACCGTCGCCTCCTGCGGCACAAGTTCCAGCTGACGATGCATGTAATCGCTGACACATTGACCGGACGATCCTGTCATACCTGCTCCTTTCAACGACTCAGTTTCTCAAACACAATACCGGTGTCATTGCGAAAGCCTTACCCTGCGTCTCTATAAGGAACGGCCGGCTGTCCTTCACTGCGCGCATCGAGGGGGCACCGCCGATTTCATCCGCCCATCCCCGCGTCGCCGGGACTCCGCTTCGCCCGGGTCGTGCAGCCTCGGCGAGCAAGAAGGATAGTCCGGCCACTCCCTCCACAGCACGCGGTCCTTCCGACTCTTTCTCCCTCTTTTTCAGGGAGCGGCCGGTTCGTCCTTCACTGCGCGCATCGAGGGAGCACATTCTGATCGTGCGCCCTCGGCGAGCACGAAGGATGGTCCGGCCGCTTCCGTCCCCCTTCACCAACCCAGCTGCCATTGATGACCGTGACGCTCCACCAGCTCATCCGCCTCGCGCGGCCCCCACGTGCCGGCGCTGTAGAAATGGACGGCCCGTTCACCTCTCAGCAACGGGTCGTAGAGTCGCCAGGCCGTTTCAGTGAAATCCGCGCTCACAAAGAGAGTCTGATCGCCGATCATGACGTCGCGCAGGAGCGTTTCGTAGGCTTCGGGAAGCTGGCCGAAGGCTTTCCCATAGTCGAACTGGAGCGCGTGGTCGGTCAATTGGAACGGTCGCCCCGGGCTCTTCACGGAAAAGCAGAGCGAAAACCCTTCGCTGGGCTGCAGGGTGATGAGCAGCTTGTTGGGCGCGATGCTGCCGGGATCGAGCGAGCGAAAGACCTGCGTAGGGGCCTCGCGAAAAATTACCGCGACCTGGGTGAGTTTGCGCGGGAAGCGTTTCCCCGTCCTGAGGTAGAACGGCACACCCTTCCACCGCCAATTGTGGATCTCGGCTTTCAAGGCTACATACGTCTCCGTGGTCGAATCCTTCGGGACCCCCGGTTCCTCGAGATAGCCCGGAATCGTCTGTCCGGCGATATGCCAGGACGTATACTGACCGAAGACAACATCCTGATGGGTGATCGGCGCGATGGAATGGAGCACCTTGAGTTTTTCCTCCTGGATCGCTCCGGCATCGAAGGACACCGGCACCTCCATCGCGACGACGGTCATCAATTGGGTCAGATGGTTCTGAACCATGTCGCGGAGCGCCCCGGCCTGCTGGTAGTAGGCCCCGCGATGTTCGACGCCGAGATCTTCAGCGACGGTGATTTGCACGTTCTCGATGTTGTCGCGTCTCCAGAGCGATTCAAAAATCGGGTTCGCGAAGCGGAACGCCAGAAGATTCTGCACGGTCTCTTTGCCGAGATAATGGTCGATGCGATAGATCTGAGATTCCTCGATGTATTGATGGAGGGTCGTATTCAGATGGCGAGCCGAGTGAAAGTCATGACCAAACGGCTTTTCAAACACGACGCGGACCCAGCCGCGACTCTTGAGCAGCCCCGCCTGGTCGAGCCGCTCCATCGCAATCGGCACGGTGCTCGGCGGCAGCGCCAGGTAGAACACCCGGTTCTCCGGCATCTGGTGCGTGCGCTCCAACCGCCGGATGTACACCGCCAGCGCCTCATAATCTTGCGGCCCTCCTTCGTGCACGCTCTGGTAGTGGAGACACTCATCGCACCAGGCGCGCAGTTCCGCTTCGTTGCGCCAACCGGCCGTATGCAGACCTTCGAAGGCCCACAGTCGAAACCCCTCTTCGCCCATCTCGGGCAATGCCGCTCCGACGATCAGCGTATTGCGGGTTTCGAGCACACCCTGATCGCGCAGATGATAGAGCGCAGGCAGAAGTTTCCGTCGCGTCAGATCGCCGGTCGCACCGATGATGACAAAGACGTGGGGCTCAACCTGATGTTGCGTCATCCGTCCGGTCCTCTTTGTAAACGGTCACGGCACATGGGATTCTCATGATACAGGATTTGAGCTGTTGCGCCTAACCTAACTGCCGATATGCCGATGCGGGGTGAGTCTGGCGGTGATCTCACTGGCTGCGCCGTCACATCTTTGCTACTCTCACCGCATGCCCGCTGCTCTCCAAGTCTTCGTGGCCATCTTCGTTGTGGGAGCCTCGCTTCGATCCTTTTCAGTACTTACCAAAGTCCATGCGGAGCGGCTGGCAACGCTGGTTTTTTCCGTATGCCTGCCGGCCACGATTCTCGTCTCCCTTGATCAGATCACGCTCAATCCCACGATGTGGAAACTTCCCGTAGCAGCCTGCCTGGTCACCCTCCCGCTACTAGGTATTGCCTGGCTGCTCGCCCGCCTCACACACCTGACCCGCCCCACGCAAGGCGGTTTCATCGTCGCCACCGGTCTCATTAACTCCGTATACTTCTCCTATCCGGTCGTCCTCGCGACCTTTGGAGAAGAGGGCTTGGCCCATGCAGTGCTCTTTGATGTGGGCCAAAGTCTGCTGACGTTCACGGTCGTGTACGGTCTTGCGGTGTGGTTTGGCGCCGGTGGTCCCACGGCCAAATCAGCCATGGCCCGCTTCTTCTCCGCTCCGCCGCTGTGGGCGCTCTGCGGAATCCTCGTCTTCAAACTTGCCGGCCTCAGTATGCCGTCTTGGTTGCATCAACTCCTCACGCCGGTTCATCTTACGACGACGCCCCTTGCCAGTCTGGTGCTGGGCCTCTCGATCAGCTTTACCGCCCTGCGTCATAATATGTTGTTAGCTCCGCTGGGCGTCGCGGTACGGATGGGTGGCGGGCTGGTTCTCGGTCTCATAGCCGCAATGATACTGGACCTGACGGGGCTGGAACGAGCGATTGTGATACTGGTCGCCGCAATGCCGTCCGCGGTCAACGCAGTGGTCTTCGCCACGGAAGCGCATCTCGACGAAGACCTGGTCGCCTCCATCGTGGCTCTCTCCATCTGCATCGGTATCGCCGTCCTCCCGTGGCTGCCCCGACTCTCCCTGCTGCTGCTCGGCTGACCGGAAGACATACTCGTCAGAAAGACGCCTAACCATCCTCGTTCATTCGAACAATCTCCGAAACGCCGTCTTGATCTGGTCCAGCCCCTCATGCAGGTCGAGTTCGAAGGCATCGGCTTTCGCCTGAACCACCCGGCGTTTTTCTGTTAGTTGAGTCTTAAACGCCTGCAGCCTGGTGAGCAGTTCATGTTTCTTTGCCTCCAACGTATCTTGTTGCTTGGCCTTCTCACTCTCGAACCGGCTCTTCAATGCCTCAAGCTCAGCCTCAAGACCGGTCGCGCGGCCGACGAGATTCTCCCACACCCTGCCCGATTCGAACGCCACCCCTTTCAATTTCTGATCCGCGATAGATTCAAAATCGCTCAGGGCCTTTAGTATTTTCGTTCGTTGCTCCTCGAACGAGTCGCGGGCGTCCGCTTTGCCCAACGCCAATTGCACTTGGAGATGGTCGAGCCTGGCCTGCACCTCAGTCTTCGTCTGCGCTGCGGTCTCTTTCGACTTCTGCACCTCCGCCTGGACCTCCTTGAGCACGTCGCGCAACTGCTGCTTGCGCTCCTCCAGCCGTTGCAGCGCCTGATCCTTCGTCTGTGTCAGCTGCGCTTCCAGCGCCAGCGCCTGATGCTCCAAGACATCCAGCCTCTTGTCGAGCGACGCTCTCAGTTCCTTGATTCGTGACATGGGACCCTCCTCTGTATGGACCAGGACCGTGCAACCTGCTACGGCCGACCGACAGTTGTCTCACCTCATCGGCGGGCACGAGAGATAAGCCGTGAGATCGATGTTCACATTCCCCGGGATAACTCAGCTCCGGCGCTGACCACGGGAAGGTGTTTTTTTATACCTTCCAGGATTTTCCTGGACCGGACTTCATCGCCGGTGAGCCCCACACGAACGGTGATCTTCGTTTTGGAATCTCCAATCGAGTCAATATCGATCCAGACATGCGCGCGATCGGCAAACTCGGACTCCAGATGCGCAGACAGTTTATCGGCCCGGTCTTCCGACACCTTCAGTTCCAGATCTCTCATTGCCGCCAATGCGGCCTCATGGACGGCAGGCACGTCATGGCCGAGTTCCTCCGTTAATTTACCCATAATATAGACAGCACCGGCCGCTCCTCCCGCCGCCCCGACGACCAGGGCCACGCAGCCCGAACTGAATATGGCGAGCATGCTCCAGATCACCCACCCCGCCACCGTGGTGAGCCACATCCTTCCTTTAGAAAGATCACGTGTCATACAGCCCTTCGCTCCTTTCGTTCATTGAGTAAGATGGTTCGGGGAACAGCACAGACCGGCAGATGAACCTGCTCATGACAGCCCGTGCTGTTCGCGTCCGATGCGGCCATCATAGTGGTCCGTGGATTTGAAGAGTTCGAATCGCCCCTCCATCGCGTAGCGCGCCGTGCGGCTGCGCAACTGCTCCATCTCGGCGACGGTCATCGGCGTGAACCGGCGCACGATGTCGAGGTTCTGCTGTAAGACCTGCCTTGAATCGATGCCGCTAACCAAGGAGGCAACCGGCAGACTCAGCACGTAGCGCAGGGCTTCTTCCGGGGTGATGAGGCCTTGCTTGATGGGCTCCGCGTTCCCGCTCAGGCTTTTCATTCCGATCGGCGCGATGCCGCGTTGAATCAGCACCGGCAGCACTTCGCGTTCGAAGCTCCGATAGGTACCGTCAAACACGTTCAAGGGCATCTGGCAGGTGTCGAAAGGAAAGTCGTGCGCCAGCATCTTGAGGTGGATCCTCGGATGTTTGTGACCGGTGAAGCCGACGAACCGCACCTTGCCCTGCCGCTTGGCGTCGAGCAGCGCATCGGCGGCGCCGCCGGGAACAAAATGTCGATCGGGATCGTCCTCGTACACCACTTCATGAATTTGCCAGAGGTCGAGGTAGTCGGTCTTCAAACGCCGAAGCGATTCATCGAGTTGTTGCAAAGCGACTCGTTTATCGCGTCCATGCGAACAGACTTTCGTCATGAGGAACGTCTGCTGCCGGCGACCTCGCAGCGCTTTACCCATTAATTCCTCAGATCGTCCGCCGTTGTATTCCCAGGCATTATCCAGGAAGGTCACGCCCGCGTCGATGGCTTCGTGCAGGATGCGGATCGCCTCCGCATCGTTTTCGATACGGCCCCAATGGGCGCCGCCGAAACAGAGGGCGGAGACCTTCACACCGGTCCTGCCTAACGGGCGCATGGGAATCTCTCCGGTTGCGACCGAGAACGCCGGCTCTATCGCATCGGCCAGCCCGCGCTGACCGCCCAGCACTGCAGCCGAGCCGATCATGCCCAATGCCTTCAACACCTGCCGGCGGCCCAGCGACATCGACCAGAAGTCTTGATCAGCAACTCGTGCTTTCATGAAAGACCCTTAGAGCATCGCACTCGACTCCGCCTCTCCCTCCCCCTCACGGCGGGCGGCGGGGTTGATGGCTGACGCGGGCATCAGAGCCGTTTTGTAGCCCGGTGTCGCCGAACCGGAGCGACCGCTGAAAGCGGGTGGCGAGGACTGTTCGACGTTCCGTTCAGCCATGGCAGGAACGGAACGAGTTCCGCAGCCAAGCGAAGAGGAGGCTTACACCGGGCCAACACGGCTCTGGCCGTAGCGGAAGCCATCATCCCCGCCACCCGCCTACTTCCCCACATCCCCCAGCCCTCTCATCTCATCCAACCATCCGGCCCGCTGTTTTTCGGTCATGCCCTCGATGTTGCCGATCAACGTGGACTTGACCGGCCCGATGCCGCAAAACCAGAGGGTGTTGCGCTTGAGACTCTTGAGACTGTGGGCGAAAAAGATCCATCGATAGACGAACGCTGGCATCCCCATCGTGATGACAATGCGCGCGGACTTGCCGGTGAGGAGCTTCTTCGCCATGCCGCCGGACTTCTGATACTCGAACGCAAAGCCGGGACGCAAGACTTGTTCAAGAAACGCTTTGAGGATGGCGGGCATGGAACCCAGCCAGAGGGGATAGATGATCACGAGATGGTCCGCCCACCTGATCGCGTCCTGCGCTTGCTTGATCGTCTCTGGCGGCAGTCCCCTTTCAAAGTCCTCTTTCGTCCGCAGGAGCGGAAAATCCAGTCGGGCGACCTCGATACGTTTCACCTCGTGACCGCCGTCCTCACACCCTTTCGCATACTCATCCGCCAAGGCATGGCCAAAATGACGCGCCTGCGCATCGGGATGGCCTTGGATGATGACGACGCGTTTGGGCACGATCTTATCTCGCCGTTTCAGATTGTCAGAAGAGCGGATGGTGAGGAGCGCTTGCCGGCGGAGTTGACGGGGCGGGCCCTCCTTTGTTTCCGAGGAACCGCCAGACTCCGTCCTCCTTGATGAGATAGTGGACCTCGCGGACCCAGCTGTCGATGGTGACGGACTTCCCCGTGTCTTTGTCCGTTCCCATCAACCATCCGGTGCAGGTCACATCCGCTTTACTGACGCCATTGGCCGGGGTCAGTTTGAGTTCCGTAAACACATGGGAGGAACTCACGTTCTTGTAATGGTCGAACACCTCGAGCCAGATCCGGCGCACGTCCGTTCTCGTCAAGCCATGGTAGTTGTACGTCGTGGCATAAAACTTCATCAGCTGGTCGATATCGGCTTTTTGGACCGCATCGTCTGCCTGATGGAAGGCCGCCA
>DATIGF010000053.1:0-3051 GCA_035454865.1 Nitrospiraceae bacterium
CAGAAACCATTTTGTGTCTCAGCGCGTATTACTAATTGTGGGTTCGGCTGTGAAAGGTCTGGCCGACGCATCCGGCTGCTGCGCCAAGTGAGGTTCGCCGGCTCGGTCTGGCTCGTTCCCGGACTTTCTCCGCAGTGCATCAAAAATCCGGCTTGACCAGGTCGGCTCATGGGATTAGCATCGAGTCACTCATTCCACTCATCTATGCCGGTGGTATGATGAGGCTCCTCCTTCTCAGCTTCTTCCTCTGCATTGGACTCGCCGCTGCCTCTCTGTCGATCGCAGATCAAAACACTCCCGGCAATCCAGCCGGAACCGGATTGGGTCGAGGCCCGATCATTTATCTCGATGTTCACACCAGCACATGGCGGCCTCGCGGGAGGGTATCCTTCGGTATCGTTCCGTCATTGAGAATGAAGATGACTTCGGCAGGGTATGTCGTGACCGAAGATCCTCAGGCCCTGCATGATCTGACGCTCACGGTGGAGTATCGGGAGGAGCGTGGAGCACCGATCTCCATCAATCTTTACGGCACGGAAATTACGTGCGCGATGCTTCTCGAACATCCTCGCCAGGGTCGGCTGTTTACCATTAAGGTCCATGTGGCACCCCGATATGCCGAACTGGTGTCCGCTCCGTATGTGGAGGTCGTCGAAGGTCTTCAGGCGAATCCCTATTTTTATTTTCTCGGCGATTTAATTCGTGGCCGGCTCGACGAGCATCTCCATCCCGCCGTGGCTTTGATACAGGCCGTTGATCGACAATTCGCTCGCGAGCTGCAGCCTCGGAACGAAACACCGCTTGACACGCTCGAGTCGCCGGCAGAAACCTTTTCCGACCTGGACCTCTACTTCGCCTCATCGGCCCGTGAGAATGCGATTGAGGAGCTGGGGCGGCTCAAAGATCCGCGGGCGATCGATCTCCTCGTGAGGCTGATGTTCCATCCGGACCCGCGCACCCGGCTCCGCGCCGTCCATGCGCTTGGGGAATTTGACTCGCTATCGATTGCGCCGGCCATGACGCGCGTGGTTCAGGCGGATTCCGATCCCGGCGTGCGCGATGCCGCAGCGGACGTCCTTATGCGGTACTCGAATCCTTGATGGAGAACAGGACGAAATAACGGGAACATTCTCCTTTTCTGTTCGCCTCGTCCGCGCGCATATCTGCACTCAAGTCGTTAAGCCGGGTCTCACTTATGAGAAAGGGTTTGGCTAATGTCTGAACATAAGATCACGCTGGAATGGAAGAGAGAATCAGAGGGCTTTTCCTACGAGACGTATAATCGAGACCATCTAGTGATTTTTGAAGGTGGCGCTCGGGTTTCTGCATCAGCCGCACCAGCCTATCGTGGGAATCCCGCTCACGTGAATCCCGAGGAGGGCTTCGTCGCGGCCTTGTCAAGCTGTCACATGCTGACTTTCCTGGCCGTGGCAGCGAAGAAACAGTTTGTCGTCGATCAGTATAGTGATCATGCCGTGGGAGTATTAGAGAAGAACCAGAAGGGCAAGCTCG
Organism: Nitrospiraceae bacterium; assembly: GCA_035454865.1. GTDB lineage: Bacteria > Nitrospirota > Nitrospiria > Nitrospirales > Nitrospiraceae > Nitrospira_D. The sequence continues at coordinate 1,513 of DATIGF010000053.1, forward strand.
CCATCACGCGGGTCATCTTGCATCCCCGGGTTGTATTCGGTGGGCCGACTCCTCCGACTCCGGAACAGCTTGCCGGGCTTCATGAGCGAGCACATAGCGATTGCTTTATCGCCAACTCGGTGACCACGGACGTCACGGTCGAAGCAGGGTAACCCGGACAAGTTTCCCTCTCTCTCACCGCGCCGGCAGAAAGCCAGTCTGAGGATCCTTTTGCACCTCGTCGGCACGCGCGCCTCTGTGTGGTTGCCCCTGCCTCGGTCGATTCCATTCAAGCTGCTCTTCTCTCCGAGACTGGCCGAGGCGCTAGCGATCGAGCTGCCTGATACTGCTTTGAAGCACCGCCTTCCGCTCCTTTAGGTCCTGCCGGAATTCCATGTTCTCTGTATCGGCGATCTCTGCCCCGAGGTCTGAGACGGCGCTCTTGAGCGCCCATGCCGGAAGCTCCTGCTCCTTTGTTTCCAGGGAGAGGTGTAACATTGTAGCACACCCGCGTTGGATGTTCCTTTGAAACCCCTACTCTAGCGAGACGGTCTTCCTGAAAGGTAGAGGACGGCACTGGTTTGCTCCTGCCGGTTGAACTTTATCTTCAGGTTGGGAGTATGATGACTCACCCTACGAGGTGCGGAAGTCGTTTCGATAGATCGGGTTTTTCGGCATGGTGGGGAGCGACGGCTGACAGGCCTTTCCATTAAGGGGGCTGTTATGCGCACCGTGGTTGCCGTCGACTGGTCCGAACAGTCCTTCAACGCCGTCAAGGTCGTTTGCCGCCTCTTTGCCCACGAGGAGCTGACGCTACTCCATGCGGTGGACCTCCGGCCATTCGAAAACCCGCTCTACGCGCAACCACTCGGCCGTCGAAGCGCTGAAGAATTACGACAGGGGATGGTTGCGGCGGGAGAGCGCCTGCTCGATCAAACCGCCGCAGTGGTACCTTCAGCGGTTCCTTCCATCAAGCGCGTCTGCCGGCTTGGGAATCCGGCTCCAGTTGTGCTGGAGACGACCCGTTCGTCTCGCGCAGACTTGGTTGCGGTCGGATCACAGGGGCGTGGAAGACTTGCGGAGTTGGTGTTAGGCAGCGTCTCGCACCGGGTCGTATTGCACGCCTCTTGCGCAGCCCTGCTTGTTAAAGATGATCCGGGGAGCATTCGACGTGTGCTGCTGGCCGTTGAAGGGTACGAGGATTCGCTCCGGCTGCGTACCTGGTTGAGTACCCATCGATTTAACGAGCCCGTTGAGTTGTCCCTCTTAAACGTGGTCCCGACCATCCCCGTCGGCGATTCGGCGACGGAGTTCCAATACGACAAATTGACGACTGAGATGGAGCAGTATACTCGTGAGCTCGTGCAGGAAACCGCTGCAGCTCTGCGGGCATTCTTTCCTACCGTCACACCGCAGATTATGCATGGTGATCCGGCCCATTGCATTACGCTGGCGGCGCGCGGTGCCGATCTTGTGGTGATTGGGTCGCATGGCTGGAAAGGCCTGGAGCACTTCCTGCTCGGCAGCGTCTCCCATGCCGTCTTGCACAAAGTGGCCTGT
>DATIGF010000054.1:0-6128 GCA_035454865.1 Nitrospiraceae bacterium
GTATTGGCGTTTCGGTGGCTGTTGCGACGGTGTTTGTTCAGCGCCTCCCATGGACTCCTCCGTGTAACGTCTTGATAAAGCAGATTAAGTAAAGACTGCAATCTGTAACACTTCGTCTTTTGTTTTGTCAACGGGGCCTGAAGGCTTGAAGTGGCTCGTTGACAGGGAAAAACCGATCTGTTACTGGCTCCAGTATTATGAGGAAGCATCCGGGGATGATCGCCATTGTTCTCGCTGCGACTGCCGTGAGTGTGGTCCCGGCAGTGGCGGCAGCGATTGAAACCCAACCGAACCAGGACCAGATTCGCGTGGCGGTCGAGCGGGGTACGGAAGCCGCGAAACAGCATAGTCCTCCCGATGCCTTTTATTTCCGTTTTGGCGCCACGGATGATTTGCACCCCGGCGGGTTCCTCGTCACGAAGCTCGCCGGACTCTCGGTCATGGCCACTCATATGGCACTGCGCGGGATGCAGCCGACCGAGGACGACATCGCTCAGGTTCTGGACGGTAAAACCATGCTGGTCAGCGCGACGATTTTCGGCAATGTCCCGAACTTTGCCGTCGATAGCTATATGGTGCTGGATCAGGCCGGGAAGACCGTCAAACCGGTGACCGTTCGCTTCGACGGGCAGGCCAACCGGAGCGCTGCGTGGCCGGCGTCTCCAAAATTCAAGGCCAAGGTCGTCGCGTCGTTCGCCTATGCCGACTTTGATCCAGTAGCACCAACCACGATCTCGATTTTTCCGGCCAACGGCGGCGAGGTCACCTTCCCGCTCAATTTTTCACAAATTCAATAAGCCGGCCGCTCTTCTTTCTATGCGCCGATCATCAGCCCGCAAGACTTTCCCGATTGCCGAGACGATTGCCATTGGTTCGGAACTGCTGATCGGGGGGCGAAGCGACAGCAATTCTCTGTTCATCGGGGAAGAACTGGCCAAGCTCGGCATCGAAGTCCGTTTCAAATCGGTTGTGGGGGATGATCAAGCCGATATCGTGCATGTGCTGAAAGCGGCGGCAGGACGCGCCCAGGTGGTGGTGATGACCGGTGGGTTGGGGCCGACCGTAGATGACCGCACGAGGGAAGCTGTTGCGAAAGCAGCGGGTCGCCGGCTCGTGCAACGGAACGACGCGCTCGAAGGCATGAAGGCGCGGTTGGCACAGTGGGGGAGGACTCCGAGTAAGGGACAACTGCGACAGGCACTGATTCCCTCCGGCGCAACGGTGCTGGCGAATCCGGTCGGTTCTGCTCCGGGCTTCTGGCTCTCCTGGAAGGGGACGACGGTGATCTCGCTGCCCGGAGTGCCGCGTGAAATGGAAGCGATGATGAGAGACAGCGTGGTCCCCCTGTTAACCTCACAAATGGAACGTCAATGGCGATTTCACAGCCAGCCGATCACGCGCCTGGTGTTCCATACGTGGGGACTCCCCGAGGCGGATGTTGACGAGAAGCTCAAAGGACTTATTCCCAAGGGGGCTCCGATCGATCTTGGAATGCTGGCTTCTCCGATGGGAGTGCTCGTGTCGCTGACGTCAACGCCGCGGGCTCATGCCGGTGCGGCACTCATGCATCGGCTCGCAGATGCAGTTCGATCACGCTTGCGCGAGTGGCTCTTTGCTGAAGGGCGCGACAGCATGGAAGAGGTGGTCGGGCGGTTGTTAACGGAACAGAAGCGCACGGTTGCCGTGGCGGAGTCCTGTACCGGGGGATTGATCGGCCACCGCCTGACCCAAGTCCCCGGATCGTCGGCCTATGTGGATCGCGGCTTTATTTGTTACAGCAATAAGGCCAAGAGCGAATTGCTCGCGGTGCCGCCGGAGCTGATCGACAAGTACGGGGCGGTCAGTGCCGAAGTCGCAGCTGCGATGGCCAAAGGGGTGTGCGAGCGCAGCGGCGTGTCAGTCGGATTGAGTGTCACCGGTATTGCCGGGCCCGGCGGGGCGACCGCCACCAAGCCGGTCGGGTTGGTATATGTCGGACTCCATGCGAAGGATGGAGCGTCCATCACGAAAGAACATCGCTTTCACGGCGACCGGGCCGTCATTAAGCAGCGGTCGTCGCAAGCCGCCCTCGATCTCCTTCGTCGTTGGCTGAAGGATCAGACCACATCATGATCCGGACCTTCCTGGCTGTCGAGCTGTCCGACGCGCTTCGAGCGAATGTGGCGAGCCTCCAGGTGGATCTCCAGCAGCGGCTGGGTCGGGAGATCTCCAGGAACGTCCGAATGTCCTGGATCCAGCCGGTATCGATTCATCTCACGATCAAGTTTCTCGGTGACATCGACGAGCAACTGGTGTCGCCGATGCAGGAGGCGATCGGACAAGCGATCGCCGGTCATTCACGATTGCAGATTCCTCTCGAACGACTCGGCGGCTTTCCCCGGCTGCAAGAACCGCGAGTCCTCTGGGCTGGGCCGTCGGAAGTGTGGGAGCAAAGCGAAGAGGCGAGGCGGTTGACGAGCCTGCATCGCGCGATCGAGTACTGTTGTTGCTCGTTCGATTTGGCGCCGGAGAACAGGCCGCTGAGCCCGCACTTGACGATCGCGCGAATCAAAGAAGGCGGGCATTCGATGGGACAAGCCCTGGCCAAGAGCGGTGTGATGGATCGGCCCCTGTCATTAGGCTCGCTGGCAGTCGATTCGATCGTGTTGATGAGGAGCGAACTCAAGCCGACCGGGTCGATGTACACAAAATTGTGGGACGTAAAGTTGGGGGCAAGAGAGGAGTAGGAATGCAGGCGAGGGTAGGGCATGTGGTGATGGGAGGAACGGCCCCGTACGCTCCAGTGCGTTGGCTCGACCGCACTAAGCTTCGCGTCTGCTCGCCTCCGCAACTCGTTCCATCCCATGCTTCGCATGAATGGAACAGCGAACAATGCTCGCCGTCGCTGACTGCGACCGCATCCGCTCCGCAAGTGCGGGGCCCGAGCCAACGCACAAGTCGCGTACAGAGCCTTTCCTCCTTGCCCCTGAGGAGAGGAAAAACAAGCGAGCTTGGAAGGACCATTTGTGTGAGTGCATGCACAGTTGGATAAGAAACGGGCGGCCTGCGCAAAGAATAGATAAAATTCGGGGCAGTCTAGTTTTCAGGTCGGTGTAATATTCTGGTGCTAGAACGGAAATTGAGTAGACGCGAGGGAAGTTTCTTTTGCAGTCCTGAACGCAATCCACGATAGTGGATCGGTGCGATCGCCGTGGAGAAGGAGTTGGTAAGCTCGATGTGCTATCAACATGCAGACCTGGCTGCAGGGCGGTGGCACACAATGTCTTTGGCTGAGCAGCTAGCCAACGTCGGCAGTGATGTGGCGCGTGCGCACCGGTGGCAAGGGAAAGATCCGCAACTGTGCGAGAAGGCCTTCGTCCGAGCGCTGGAACTTCTCGATCTGACGATCGGTGACGCTCGTTGGAAGGGGCGCTTGAAAGAACTGACGCGTGTACGGGAGCTCCTGTGCGACGCCATGCTGGGGGGAAAGAGTACGGGAACGATCTTGCCAGTTTTGAGCGCTACTTCTATCCGTTCGCTGTCGCAGCCAGGGCGGGTCGCTGAACTCGGCGGGTCTTTGTCGCAAGAAGCAAGTCCGTTGTTTGGTCAGGAAAAAGCCGGCCCCCCTTGTGTGTTCTTCCCCGTTGTGAACAATTCTCTGCAGGTCATTTCCACGGGCTGCACGGTTTCCTATGACGGCGGCTGTTGCTCCCGTATGGTCCGGCAGAAGACCTCGACGAGCGACGGGTCGAAGGCGGAACCAGTCTGCTGCTCAATCCGTTCGAGCGCCTCTTTAATGGGGATGGTCGTGGTACCGGGTCTTTCCGCGGTGAAATCGTCAAAAGCCTGGGCGACTGCGACGATGCGAGCCAAGAGGGGAATCTGCTCTTTCTTCAATCCGAAAGGATAGCCCGTGCCGTCCCATCGCTCGTGATGCAAGGCGATAATCTGGACGGCTTCGGCGGGTAGTCCCATGGCTTGTCCGATCCGTGCGCCCAGATCGGGACGATGATGACTGCGGGTCTCATCGTGTTGCAGCACGGAGCTGCCGTTCCCGCCGATCAAATCCAAGTCATGCGCCAAGGCACCGAGAGAGAGGGCCTGTTGTTCTGCCAAGGGCAATTCGAGCTTGTTTGCGACGAGCGTGGCGTAGAAGCTGACGCGGTTACCATGGTTGACCAGATGACGGTCCTTGGCTTCCAACACATCCGAGATCAGCTGGATGAGCGGAGACGTCGTTTCCCGGCTCGAGACTTCGAGTAGTCCGCTCTTCACCTGCGTTGCATAGTTGCCCATTAGATCTTGCCAGGCTTGCGTACAATCGGGGTCCGGCCCCCACAGCGCCTCGTTGTCGGTCAGGGCGCTGCGAAGCCGGTCGAGCCGTTGTTTCTTCTGCGAGGTTTGCAGGCTGATGGAGAGCAATTCCGATGCATTGAACGGCTTCAGCAGGAAGCCAGCTGCGCCATGACGCACGCAATCCATGGCGGACTGGAGCGTGCCATAGGCTGTCACCATGATCACTTCAATCTCCCGGTGAGTCCGTTTGATTTCCCGTAGGACGTCGCAGCCGGATTGATCGGGGAGTTTGAGGTCGAGCGTGATCAGGTCAACCCCATGATCGTTGATGACCGCGAGTGCGTTACTCCCGTTGTCGGCTGTCAGGATGTTGAAGTCCTCTTTTAAGATTTGCGTCAACGCGGCGCGAGGCGCAGCTTCGTCGTCAACGATCAGGACCGTCGGTTTCTGTTCGATCGTGTCTTGTGCGAGAGGAGGAGTCATACCTTCACCTGTATGATGGGAAGGCAATTTCGTCAAGAAAATCGCGATTGCGCACGATGACACAAGAGGGCACTCACCGGTGTTGACCGAACTCATCTCCGTTCTGAACGACTCTGAGCGACCGAAGTCCTCGAGCGGGCCGTTTCAGGATCGATTCGACCATGTTTGGTAACCCGGCCCCTTCGTCGACGAAAATCCCTTCATTTCACCGTGATCTTGCCCCTATTCTCCGCTAGGCTTCTCCCGGCCAAGTTGGGTATAATCCGCCACGCTCTACCCTGACCAGGAGGAAACTCGATGACAGAAAAAGACGACAAGAAACGCGCGCTGGATCTGGCTCTTTCCCAAATCGAAAAGCAGTACGGGAAGGGAGCCATCATGAAGCTGGGCGATGCCGAAGCCCCAGCGGACATCCCGGCAATTTCAACCGGATCGCTGGGATTGGATATTGCGCTCGGCGTCGGCGGGCTGCCTCGCGGGCGAGTGATCGAGATTTTTGGTCCGGAAGCTTCGGGAAAAACCACCCTCACGTTGCATGTCATTGCCGAAGTGCAAAAGGCCGGGGGCGTGGCCGCGTTCATCGATGCCGAACATGCCTTGGACCCGACCTATGCGCGGAAACTGGGAGTCCAGGCCGATGATCTGCTGGTGTCGCAGCCCGATACAGGTGAGCAGGCGCTGGAAATTGCGGAAACGCTGGTGCGGAGCGGGGCGATCGATGTGATCGTCGTGGATTCTGTCGCGGCGTTGGTTCCGCGGGCCGAGATCGAAGGCGAGATGGGCGATGCCCACATGGGGCTGCAGGCGCGACTTATGTCGCAGGCGCTTAGAAAGCTCACGGCGGCTATTTCGAAATCGCAGACGACGGTCATTTTCATCAACCAGATTCGTATGAAGCTCGGAGTCATGTTCGGCAATCCGGAGACGACGACCGGCGGCAATGCGCTCAAGTTCTACTCGTCGGTGCGGTTGGATATTCGCCGGATCGAGTCGATTAAGGAGGGGCAGGAGGTCGTCGGGAGCCGCGTGCGTGTGAAGGTGGTGAAGAACAAGATGGCTCCGCCGTTCAAGCAGGCGGAGTTCGACATCATGTTTGCGCAGGGGATTTCAAAAGCCGGCGAACTGGTCGACCTCGGCGTGGAGAAGAAGGTGTTGGAGAAGTCCGGGGCCTGGTATTCCTATCGTGGAGAGCGGCTCGGACAGGGACGCGATGCCGTGCGCGACTTTCTGATGACGAACCAGCCGTTGGCGCGCGAGATCGAAGGCAAGCTGCGCGAGCTTGCCGGTGTGCCGGGGCGCGCTGCGGAGAAGCCCGCTGCAGCGCCGGCAAAAGAAGAGAAGCGCGACGAGAAGAGGCCGCACAAAGTCGG
>DATIGF010000055.1:0-4563 GCA_035454865.1 Nitrospiraceae bacterium
TACTCGGGAAAATACTCCAAGAAAGTCATCCACTGCCCCGACAACCTTGTCGTAATTTCTGTCGGGTATTTCCACCCGGGGCAGCACGGACTGAAACTCCTCCTGAATGCGCTTCACCGAGGCACGATCTTTTGCCAGTACGATCGCCATGAAGTTGCCTAAGAACTCGTTGCGGTAATCGCTGGTCTTATTCGTGCTGATGGGCACCCAAATGTCGGCAAACGGGGTCAGGCGGAAAAGCGGTACATTGGCCACGACTCCGACGACTCGAAACCGCTGGCCGTCGGCCTCAACGAACTTACCGACCGCGGGCTGATCGCCGAAGAACTTCTGCCGCGTGGCCGCATTGATGACGGCGACAAAATTCCGTCTTTTCTCATCGTCCCGAGTAAACGGGCCACCCTCGAGGAACTTGAAATCCAGGATTTCCCAAAACTGTCCATCCGTGCGCTTCAGGTAAGACTCGATGGAAGCACCGTTCTTGTACGACAGGACGGTCTTCGGCAACGTGTGGAGGGAAACGTTCTCTGGCGTCTTCAACGTCCGGACGTACCGGTCGAGGAACAGATATCCAGGGAAGCCGTTGGAAGTGCTTCGTCCTTTGTTTTGCCTCTCTTCGATGAAGAAGACTCCGACAGTGCGATCCGCTTTCGTCTCAGGAGGAAAAGGACCGAACACGTGGTCGAACAACGAGACGGCCACCATCAGGACCACCATGGTGAAGCTTATCCCAAACAGGCTGATGAACGTGTAGAACTTCCGCCGCAGCAAGACCTTGTAAGCGATCTTGAGATAGTTTTTCAGCATGTCAGTTCACCTGCCGGCCGTCGAAGAGCCTGACGATACGCTCTGTCATCTCCGCGAGATGTTGATCGTGAGTCACCATCACGACCGTGGTTCTTTCGTCCTCGTTAAGCGTTTTCAGGATGTCCATGATGTCGTGCCCCATTTGGCTGTCGAGGTTTCCGGTCGGCTCGTCGGCGAGCAGGAGCTTCGGTTTGCCGACGATGGCCCGAGCGATCGCAACGCGCTGCTGCTGGCCGCCGGAAAGCTGTCCTGGAAAGTGATGAACACGAGAGGTAAGCCCGACGCGGGCCAGTGCGTCGAGCGCCATCTTGCGGCGCACCGCTCCCGAGAGCCGCCGGTAAATCAACGGAATCTCCACGTTGTCCACGACACTCAGGTCGCTAATGAGATGGAAGGTCTGGAAGATAAAGCCGATCTGCTCGTTCCGGATTCTGGCGAGATAGCTGTCCTTATACGACGTAATCTCGCTGCCGTTGAGACGGACAGTGCCTTTTGTGGGCGCATCGAGCAGGCCAAGCACATTCAAGAGCGTGCTCTTGCCTGATCCGGATGGTCCCATAACCGAGATGAAACTGGCCTCCTCGATTTCGAGGTTGATGTTGCTCAGGGCCACTGTTTCGATCTTTTCCGTACGGTAGACTTTTTCGATATTCGTAAGCCGAATCATAATCCCCTCAGTTCAGTTTCACTTCGTTGAGATGCATGTAATCCTTCATGTCCGAGATGATGACTTCGTCACCGGGGAGCAGTCCATCAACGATCTCGCATTGTTCGAAGTTGAGAAGGCCGATTCGAACGGGCCTTTTGAGAGCCTTGTCGCCGCGAATCACGAAGACATCGTGAACTCCTTCTCCGTTGGCAAAGGGCCCTCTGTTTACTCGAAGTGCCTTCTGTTTCCGGTCCGTGACAACAAACACGTCCACTCTCAGGTTCGACCGGAGCAGCTTGTTAGATTTGTCTTCGAGTCCGACCATGACCGTGACGACGCCGTCCTTGATGGTCGGAAGAATGTTCGAGATGGTTCCATCGAGCGAAGTCTGTTCGTTCAGTTGCACTTTGGCAGGCATCCCGATCGTCAGCTTGCTCGCGTGGATGTCAGAGAGATTGGCCTTGACGCGGAATGAGCTGAGGTCAGCGATCCTGGCGACAACATCCCCTTTGCGGATAGCCGCGCCTTCCTCCTCGACCACCCAGGTGAGCACACCGTCCCGGTCTGCCTTGGTGGTCGCGAGTTCCAGTTGCTTGCGCGATTGCACCGCCTCTTTGCGCAACGTGTCCGTTTCGAGCGCCAGGCCGTCGAGCTTGGCTTGCGTGGCGTGCTCTTCGTTGAGGATGGCTTCCTTGAGCTGCTTAAGCTCTACCTTGGCCTTTTCCTCGGTCACTTGCGCTTCCCGAAGCTGCTCTTCGGAGTTCAGGCCCGCAGTCCGCAACTTCTGCTGCTTTGCGACCTGGATCCCAAGCGATCTGACCTCAATTTCTTTGAGCTGTTGGCGGCTACGCAGATCGATCAGTTTGTTTTCGAGATCCAGCTTTCGCTGGGTTTGCTCGTTTTCCTTGAGGGACAACTGTTGGTTCAGTTTCTCGAGCGCGAGAACGGAATCGCTGACATCCAAGTCCAGGATCGGCTCGCCTTTCCGGAGCAGCGCACCCGGCTTCTTAAGGATCTTGACCACTCGAGCGTCGAGCGGACTCGAGAGCACCTGCTCAAACTCCGGCACAACCGTTCCCGTCGCGCTGATCGTTGCCTCGATGGGACCTACGTCGACAACGGCGATGCGAATGTCATTTCTGTTGACAGACGGCCTGATCCATCGCGGAGCATATCCAAATAGGACCACTACAGTGGAGACCGCTAGGACGGAAAGGGCGAGCCGTTTGAAGAACTGCTTTTTTCGGAAGGCCGGGTCCAATGGGCGGTCCATGTTTGGCTCTTTCGAGAGGTGTTCCGCAAGCGGCGACCCAACCTATAACCTACTGTAAAGAAAGGACCGTCCGATCATGCTGGGCTTCCGTTTTGTCCGTAGCCGTACGGGGAGTGTCCGTTTTCGGACGATATTGGGAATCGATCCTCGCTCTATCCGGAAAGCGCCTCGACGATCCGCTGGAGGACCACCATCCCCGGATCGTCGCGCCCGACGCTTTTGTCGCCGAAGATCCGGGCGCGTCCCTGCCGGGCCGGTAGATTGCGCATGCGGTCCATCACCTGCGCCACTCCCGCCCTTGAACCCTGAAGCATCGCTCCGGGGTCGCCGGACTGCGATGCCGCGGCGCGGACCGCCTCGACGGCATCAAGGACGGTTTTGTCGCCGAGTTGAGCTTTCCCTCGCTTCGTCATGGCGTCCAGAGCCTGACCGAGGAGGTCCGGCAGTTCGCGCCATGGAACTTCGGACCGCCCCTTGGTGGCCTTCGCGGCACTCATCAGCCCGGTCGCCAGCAGCGTGCCGAAGGTGGAACCGGACGTCCGCGTGAACGCCTGCGCGCATTTCAAAAGGACCATGCCCACGTCATCCGGGTACGTGTCGATCTCAGCTTCGATGGTGCGGCAGCCGCGCACCATCGTGATCCCGAGGTCGCCGTCCCCCAGCGCGCCATCCAACTCGTTGAGTTCAGCGGCCGAGGCCTCCATCTGGAGGCAGATTAGTCGAAGCCCCCCCTGAAGTGTGGCCGCTGTAAGTCCTTCCGGCATCGTCAGACTCTCCAGAAGGCGCAGTCGCACGGAGCTTTCAAGAGCGCCTCCAGTTCGTCATCCAGGCGGCAGATCGTAAGCGACATACCCGCCATCTCCATCGATGTGGCGTACCGCCCGACCAGCGGCATCACGGTCGACACACCCATCGCCGCGAGCCTGCGCGAGACGTACCGATACACGATGTACAGTTCCTCCGGCGGGGTCGCGCCGAGGCTGTTAACAAGCACCGAGACGCGGTCGCCGGGTTGGAGCGGCATGTCTTTGGTCAGCACGGTCACCATCTCTTCAGCGATCTCATCCGCGGGACGGATCGGACCACGCCGCACGCCCGGTTCACCGTGGATCCCCATGCCGAATTCCATCTCGCCGGCGCCGATCTCGAAGGTCGGACGCCCGGCCGCCGGAACGGTGCATGGCGTGAGTGCGACTCCGATCGAGCGGCACGAATCCACCGCCTTCCGCGCGACCGCCGCTACCTCATCGAGGCTCGCCATCGCTTCGGCTTTCGCGCCGGCCAGTTTGTAGGCATAGACGAGCCCCGCGACGCCCCGACGCCTGTGACGCTCCCCGGGCCCCGCACTGGCGACGTCATCCGCCACCAGCACAGTCGCCGTGCGGATATCCTCCATGTCCACCATTTCAGCGGCCATTTCGAAGTTCATGACGTCGCCGCCGTAGTTCCCGAACAGTAGCAGGACGCCGCCTCCGGCATCGGCGGCACGAATCGCCTCGGCCATCTGATCCGCGGATGGAGAAGAGAACACGTCGCCGATTGCGCAGGCGTCGAGAAGTCCCTTCCCGACGTAACCCGTAAACACGGGCAAATGCCCGGAGCCGCCGCCCGAGACGATTCCGACTTTCCCGGGCGTCGGCTTGGCCGCGCGTGCGATAGCTCTGCCCGTCTCGCCGAGCTTCCGGTAATACTCCGGATGGGCAGCGCAGAGACCGTCCAGCATCTCGTCCACATACGCAAAGGGTTCGTTCAGGATCTTCTTCATGATGGCTGTTCTTTCTCTGGATCATCCGGCAAACGGCACCGGCACTCCCGCTTTCGACCGCGAATCGGC
>DATIGF010000056.1:0-29226 GCA_035454865.1 Nitrospiraceae bacterium
CTCCGAGGCAGAACATGGTAGTACGCATCACTCATCCTTTCTGGTGATTCGCTGAATCACCTCGTTCCGGCTAAGATACGATATGGTCCCTCATCCCACAACAGAAATGTGTTGGAGCGGTAGGTGTGAAGTTAATGTCGGGGAGACGATAAGGAAGCAACCAAGAGGGGATGCTCAGATACGCCCACCCTGAAGAAGCTGTTTGGATTTTTCAGATGGTTGCCGGGCGGGTTGTATTGGTGCGGAGACCGCGATCGTCCGGTTGCGTGCAATACCTACCACCCGATTGGGTCGATGACATTTGGTGCAAACCAAAACGAGAGGGCCGCGTACGGTCAGCGCGCGCATGCGGAATTCGATATAGGAGCGATGCCATCCGCAGCCGGGGCAGGTGAACCCACCGGTTTCAGGCTCCGCTCTGGATCCAGGCGATTTCTTGTTTGCTGCTGACGAGTTGGCGGAACCTTTTCGCAATGACACTGATCGCTTCATGACAAGCCGGCATGAATGGCGGAGAGGGAGGGATTTGAACCCTCGGTAGAGATTTTGTCCCTACGACGGTTTAGCAAACCGTTGCCTTCGGCCACTCGGCCACCTCTCCACATCAAGATGCTTTAGGGGGTCACACCCGCATTAACGGCGGAAAGTGTCGTCAGGTCGGGAACCCATTGACGAGGCGCAATCTTACCTCAGCCCCTAGGAGAGGCACAAGAGAGGACCACGGTTTGCGAGAAAATATCGCAGCCGGCTATCCGTTCTCCGCAGTTCCGGCCCGAGAAGTCAGAATCCTTCTTGAATGACTCCCAGTATGACGCAGCCAGTGGAGGAGTTGTGTCCCTTGCGAGGTCATTGCAGGGGCAGAGTGACGGGGCGGAGCAGACTGTTGTGTGGCGTCGGCGGTCGGTGCGGAATGGGAGTGATGCCAGATCCTTATTTGAAGTAGGGGTACTGTGTAGCGGGGTTCGATATGACTTGGCCGCACGACACCGCTCAGGGCGAGCATGCGTAAGGCCTTTCGCTTTTGTTGGACACGCTCCCTATAAGTTCGCCAGCGGGCAAGTGCCATAGAGTCTGGTCTCCTTTCACATGACTGGTTGTCCGACCGGGTATTCGGGGTCAATTCACATCCACAACACCTTTCCGAAGTCGTCGTCGAAACTTCGCGGGCGCTGACATTGGCAGCAGCGCGCAAAAAGGCCTGAGCTCTCGGATGTGCAAGTGGCGCGGAGGACGAGCTGGTACTTATGCCCTCCGCAGAACGGGCAAGGCTTTCCGCGAACCTCCCGCCGAATCGCTCCGATCTTGCCAATCTGTTTTTGCATCGACAGATCCTCCTCCGTCTCACCGATTTGGATTGCCCTTCGTCGGAGATGGTGTTCGACTATCCGTTCTACATATGAAGGGCACCGTGAACGCAGGATAGGCCTCTGCCGGATGACTGAAAATACCGTAGAGGTAGCATGGGGCTAAACGAAAGGGGGATACTTTCCGGCTGAGAAGATATGGAGGGCTATCAGCAGATCAATGACTGAATTACAAATTAACTATAGCAATTACTTACAGGACATACTTAAACTTACTAAATAGCTATTTTTATGGTGGGTATTTGTCTTCTGAAAACAGGGTCTCACCCAACGAAATGGCCACTCGAGAATGAAAGAAAAGAGAAGAATAAGTTCGTGGGTGAAGGCAGGTTTCCCCAGGAGGGAGCAGAAACCTCTTGCTGCCCAGAGGTGGGCATGCCCAGAGCAGACACCTTCACCCGATAATCAGTTAACCAAACAAATGCCCGGAGAGCAATCCTCGTAGTTTACCTAGGTCGGGAGATGGAAAGGAATGCTGATGTTTGTGGTTCTCCCGAATGGAAAGTGCCCTGAGTCTTACAATGTTTTCCAAGCTCGGTACACTGGCCCCACTATGCACGGATCAGGATCTGCTCACTAGCCGGATGCGGATATTGTGCATATTGTCCTTGCGATTCCATAAACCGTTTTAGTCGAACCTGGCCTGCAGCAGAGATGGAAATTATCTCGACTTTGATCCAATGGTCCTTGATCCATTGAATTTCAGCCAAGTCGATTAAGATATGGTCACTCTCATCGGGTAGCCACAGGCGAACCTTCACGTAGTCACCTGCCCGGAGCTTGCTGGGATTTGATACCTGGCGGCGAGAGGTCGATAGCTCATAGACACAACCATCACCCCTCAGACCGTCGACCCCCTTTGAGAGCATGCAGTCGATGGTGATTTGCGAACCGAATCGGATTGACATGTCGTTCCTCTCGATGTGGAGCACTCTTCTATGGGCAAAGTAGTATAGAAGCGGTCCCTGTTCTAGTCCCCAAGTAGGTGGCTAGACCCAACGAAAGGGGCATGCCCTGCAGAACGTTGCAACGTACCCATAATCTGAACAAAGCATTTGTTAGCGGGGCCAGGCTCTACATACAGGAGGAGAGAGCAGTCTTCTTACTACGTCATGCAACGCGGAGGAGGGAAGACAGAGCGTGTGAATGCGTGGGGTTCTGAACAGGAAAGATAGGGGTGTGATGTCGGGATCTCAGTGAGGAACTTGCATCTGTAGACAGAGAATGACCGCAGGCGAGATTAGGGCTGTGATACCGGCCGGCTTGGCGGAGGGGGCGAGATTTGAACTCGCGGATGGGTTACCCCATCTCCGGTTTTCAAGACCGGCACGTTCGGCCACTCCGTCACCCCTCCATGCAGCCAATGGTATTTTTGCGTTAGGTATTATCGATCTTGTCGAGGCCCCCCATAAATGAGCGAAGCGCCTCTGGAATGAGTACGCTGCCATCCGGCTGTTGATAATTTTCAAGAATGGCCACAAGCGTTCGTCCCACTGCGAGTCCCGAGCCGTTAAGCGTATGAACGAAGTCGGTCTTTGCGTCCTTCTTTCCACCGGCTGGGCGGTATTTGATAGCGGCTCGTCTGGCCTGAAACGACTCAAAGTTGCTGCACGACGAGATCTCTCGATACTGTTGTTGAGAAGGCAGCCACACTTCGATGTCATAGGTCTTTGCGGCCGAAAACCCCATGTCGCCGGTACAAAGGGTCACGACGCGATAGGGGAGCCCAAGGCTCTGCAGAATATACTCGGCGTGGCCGGTCAATCGCTCAAGTTCTTCATACGAGCGGTCGGGAGTCGTAAAGGCCACCAATTCCACCTTGTTAAATTGATGGAGGCGGATGAGGCCGCGGGTATCCTTTCCATACGAGCCTGCCTCCCGACGGAAGCAGGGTGTATAGGCCGTATATCGAATAGGCAAGCTGTCTTCGCTCAGGATCTCCTCTCGATGGAGATTGGTGACCGGGACTTCTGCCGTCGGGATCAGAAAGTAGTCTTCGTCCCGCAATCGAAATAGATCCTCTTCAAACTTGGGAAGTTGACCCGTTCCCGTCATGGACTGCCGATTGACCATCAACGGAGGCAGGACTTCGCGATAGCCATGTCGACTCGTGTGCACCTCGAGCATAAAGTTGATCAGGGCGCGTTCCAGCCTCGCGCCGGCTCCGGTCAGGACGGCAAAGCGGGCTCCCGCAATTTTTGCGGCCCGATCGAAATCCAAAATACCGAGCGCTTCTCCGATTTCCCAGTGGGGTCTTGGAGAGCTTGAAAAGGCCGGAACTGTGCCCCATCGACGGACTTCGATATTGTCCGAGGCATCGCTTCCGACCGGGACTGTCTGATGGGGGAGATTAGGGATTCGGAGCGCGAGGTCGCCCAGGGTCTCCTCGACTCCTCGCAGGCCTCCCTCCAGCTCTTTAATCCGATCCCCCAGCAACTTCATGGCTGCCATGGCCTCCTCGGCCGGTTCTTTGGCGCGACGGAGCCTGGCGACGTCGTCCGAGCCTTTCTTGAGTTCGTGGCGAAGCTGCTCGACTTGTGTCGTCACTGTCCGTCGTTCCTCACTCAGTTTCTGGAGGACATCCCACGGAACATCATACCCCCGCCGTCCCAAAGACGTGCGGACAAGGTCCAGATTCTCCCGAAGGTATTTCAAATCGTGCACGAGTCACCTTTCAAAAAAAGCGGATGGAATCTAGCACCGGAGTCCCGGAGAGTCAACGAAACGGCCGGCGCGGCATCGCCGATCTTGCAGGCCTGGCTGCGGGAATTGACAACCATTGTGCACGAGAGACACGATGTCGGCATGCGTACGATCTCAAATCCCCCCAACCCGTTCGACTCGCAACATCGGGAATTTCTTGAACTGGCATGCGCAGTCAAGCTGACCGTGTACGGAGATGAGACTCGAGAAATATTGAGTCGCAACGACAGTCCGGATCTGCCCTTTCGATGGAGTGTGAATCCGTATCGGGGTTGTTTCCATGCCTGTGCCTATTGTTACGCCCGTCCGACACATGAGTATTGGGGCTTTGGTGCAGGAACGGATTTCGACAGCAAGATTATCGTCAAGGAGCACGCCCCGCACCTTTTGCGGCACGCCCTTGAGAAACCGTCATGGCGAGGAGAGTTGATCGTCTTTTCCGGAAACACGGACTGTTACCAGCCTCTGGAGGCCAGTTATGGACTGACCCGTGCTTGTCTGATTGTGTGTGCAGAATATCAGAATCCTGTCGGCATCATCACGAAGGGTGCGCTGGTGCTGAGAGATCTCGACGTGCTGGCCAAGCTGCAACAGAAAGCATGGATTCGCGTATACTTCAGCATTCCCTTTGCCGCAGACCAGACAGCACGAAAAGTGGAGCCGCATGCTCCGTCGATTACCAAACGATTTGAAGCTATGAAGCTGGTGGCAGATGCCGGGATTTCAACCGGAATCTCCATCGCTCCCGTGATTCCGGGCCTGAACGAGGACGATATTCCGGAGTTACTGGGGCGTGCGCGTCAGGCAGGGGCCTGTGCCGCGACCCAAAGCCTGCTGAGACTTTCCGGAAGCGTTGAGCCCGTTTTCTTGGAGCGGATGAAGGTAGCGTTCCCGGAGCGTATCGGGAAAATTACCAGTCGACTTCGTGAGGTAAGGGGGGGAGGACTGACGGAAGGGGAATTCTTCCAACGGCACAAGGGGAGGGGCGTCTACTGGGAAATGATCGAGCAACTCTTCAGCATGGCCAAGAGACGCGCCGGCTTTGCGGAGGACGAAGCTGCCCCAATTCCCGATACCTTTCGTAGGCCGGGCGTTGAGCAGGCTTCGCTGTTCGAACAGGAGGGCATGTGAAGCACAGCCCGGGGTTTTTACGACTGGTAGACCAGGCAAAGCGGCATGTGAAGGAGTGCACCGTGGCGGAGGTGAAAACCGGGATCGATCGGGGGGAGCGATTCCATTTTATCGATGTCCGTGAAGACCATGAATTTGAGCGGGACCATGCCAAGGGAGCCCGACATGTAGGCAAGGGAATCATTGAACGTGACATCGAAACATTGATTTCTGATAAGCGGGACAAGATCGTGCTCTACTGCGGCGGAGGGTTTCGGTCTGTGCTGGCAGCCGAGGCGTTGCAGCAGATGGGGTATGTTAATGTGTTCTCGATGGACGGCGGGATCAGGGCTTGGCGGGAGGCCGGCTATCCCGTGGAATAGCCGGCTCGAAGCCTACGTTGATATCACTTGTTTGTCCGGTCAAATTCCTTGATGACCTGTTCCGTCAAATCGATCGTGTCTTTGTTGTAGATCACGATCTTGACGGTCTGCTCGCTTCCTTTGTCGACGACGAGCGCGAACCCGCCTTTTTCAGCCACGGTTTGCGTCGCCACGGAGATTTTCTTCATGTAATCGTCGACGAGTTCTTTCTGCTTGCCTTGTAGTTCCTGGTTAAATTCCTGAGCTCGTTTCTGGTAGTCCTGAATCTTGGCACGGAACTGGGTTTCCTTTTCCTTTTTCTCCGTATCGCTCAACTTGGCCGACTGCTCTTTCAACTGCTTCTCGTAATTGCGCAGGTCTTCTTCGTCTCTGGCGAGTAGCTTCTGTCGCGTGGTGACGTATTCCTTCAGTCCGTCAAGCGCTTTCTTTCCGGCTTTTGATTTCTCCAGGACGGATTGCGGGTCGACGACGCCCATCTTGAATGCTTCGGCGGCTTGAGCAGGCGTTGCCATGGGCAAGAGCGCCAGGGTTAACAGCGCCGCTGAGAGCAGCGTGCGCAAGGGAGAGATTCGCATATGAGGCTCCTTATGCTGGCTCGTGACGGGGTAGAGGAAAATTCTTGGCAGAATAACTGCGCCTTGTTGGCCTGTCAAGGGAGACCGTGGGAGCAGGTGTCCGGTCCCGAATGAGACGGGCGCCCAGAAGGAGAGAGACGGCAACGCGGAGGGATGGCACTGCACGTCTTCGCGGCATTCAGCCGGAGAATCCTGCAGAAGTATCCCAGTGGATGGAGAGCTGCTCGAAGCAGGGAGGAGGATTGGTTACACGAAGTAGCGGCTCGTGTCGAACTTGTACTCGGTGTTGTCGACCAGCCGAATAATGCTATGGCGGTACTCTCCGACATCATCTTTCTCGGTAAGGTCCAACTCCGGCCCATTGTCGATCGGGTTACCCTGAGCGTCGGTGATCACTTTGACCAGCGGACGCTCGCCGTCGGTCTTGGTAACGGCCGGCTTGAGGACCACTGCGAACTCATCGGTATCGAGGACGACCAGACTGCCGATTGGAACGATGCCCACGCAATTGACAAACAGCTTGAGGAGCGTGGCGTCGAAGCTCTTCCCGGATTTTCCAAACATGATGTTCAAGACTTTCGAAGGAGACATCGGTTCGCGGCGGTAGACCCGGGATGACGTCATGGCATCGTAGCAGTCTGCGATCGTGAGAATCCGGCCGGTCAAGGACAGCTTCCACGGGGTTTTCAGTTTGGGGTACCCGGAGTAGTCCAGATTCATATGGTGTTCGAAGGAGGCAGCAGCCATGCGTGCAGGGAGGTTGGTAATACCGCGTAACTGGGCGAGGCTCAATACGCCTTCAGTCGGATGATTGCGCATCGCCGCCCATTCGTCTTCCGTAAATTCTCCGGTTTTATTGAGAACGTCGAGCGGGATAGTCGATTTGCCCATGTCGTGGAAGAGCGCCGCCAATCCCAGGTCGGCGAGCTCGACTTTAGGATAGCCGGCCCGATTGGCTAAGGCGATCGAGAGAAGGGCGACATTGACCGAATGGTTGTGGGTGTATTGGTCGTGACAGCGGAGTGTTGTGAGGCCGAGCAGGGTCGGTTCGTCCTGCATCATGAGATCGACAATGTTCTGGATGGCGCGCTTGGCTTGTTTGAAGTTCAAGGTGCCGCCATCGCGGACAGACTGTGTCAGATTGCCGACCGAGCCGGCTGCCTTCGAATAGGCTGCTTTCGACTGCGACTTGTGCGTGACCTTCGGGTTGGATTCAACCGCGGTCCCCTGGCTGGACGCATCGACATCCGCCTTCAGTGCGAGTTCGCGGGGGTCTTCAAGCGCGATGCTGGTCACGTCGTGGCTTTTCAGTTCTTGTCTGAAGTCTTCGAGCGATTTTGTCGCCGGGTCAAGGCTGACAAAGAGATAGGCGAACTCCCGGAGGTCTTTGGATGAGGCCGACGAGGAGAAGGTCAAACCGCCAATCCGCCACTTGTTCATGGTGTCGATAATACTGGACACGACGATCATCTGTTGTGCGCTGACTTTGAGATGGCTCTCGCCAAGAAAAAGAAAGTCATTCTGCACCCGCAGCGTAACGGGCTGGTCATGGGCCAGTGTTTGAATGAGGGTCAGCATGGTCTCGACAGGCTTGTCGAGTGCTGCATTGGTGCGACCATGAATCCTCGAAGTCTTGATAAGCGTATTCAACTGGGTGATGAGCTGGAATCCCAACATCACCAGCTGTTGGTCCAGAAGGTCGCCGGCCTCTGAGCCGTGGCCGATCTTCTGGGTCAGCGACTTCTCGTGTGTCAGGAGCGGCTGGCTCTGTTCGTCGCTGACCGGCGTCTCGAGGATTTTTGGATCGCTCACCTTACATACTCCTTAGCGTGAAGCAGCGGCGGGCGGCTTCCCGCGTTGCACCTTTTGCATTTGCGACAGCGCCATGCTGCAGGCCTGGCGGACGGCGGCGCTTCCCTTCTTGACCCCGAGTTCGAGCGTGGTAATGGCGGCAGGGGTGGCAAGCTTGCCGAGCGTCTCCGCGGCCAGGATGGCCAACTCCTCCTTCTTTTTCCGGTTGGTCCATGTCCATTCCGTAAAGAGGTTCTCCCAATAAGGAATCGCCTCGTCTCCGCAGGTGGCCCGGACGGCCTGGAAGACCGCCCGGCGTTCGCTCATCGACCGCTCCATGAATTCTTCCGCCGACACGATTGGGGACCAAATGGAAAATGGCGCAGTATACTGGCCGGACATGAGAAACTTCAGAGCTGCGACGCGAACGTTCTCATCCGCGTCTCCCATAAAGGAGACGAGTTTCATGCCGTTGCCGCTCGGCCGGAAGAGGCCGATGGCGCGCACGACTTCCTTCCGGACCTGCGCATCGGGGTACCGGACCAGCTTTTCCACCGCTTCGACGTGCTTCGGGTTATTCCACTTGATGATGATCGAGAGCAGGTTGTGGACATAGGTTGATCGGCGATCCGCCAAACCCTTCAACAAGGGATCGGGATGGTCTTTCGCCAAAACCTGAAGGGTTTCTGAGACGATGGCCTGGTGTGCCGGGGACTCCAGGTTCGCGAGGAGGGAGCAAAGCGCGGGCACGGCCTCTGACTTCATCAAGAGCAGGATGGTGGATAGTCCTTCCGTGTTGGCGTTGGGGGTGCGATTGAGATAGGTCTCGATGGCTTTCACCCGTTCAGGACGGCCGATCCCATTGAAGAGGTCGGTCAGCTGCTGCTTATGTTCCACGCTGATATCGGGGCGGACAGCCTCGGTTTCATGGAGCAGCCCCAGGACATTCTCCAAGACCGTCCACTTTCCCTCGCGCAGGAGAGCTTCAATGATATTGCCCCAGAGGCTGAATAGTTTCGTCAACAGTTCGGGAGATTTCTCCGAGGCGAGGATGGTAGTCAGCATGTCCAGGATGTACATGATGCTGTCTTGTTTGCTTTCCGCCTCGATCTCTTTTGCGAGCTCGGCGAGCTCCTCTTCGGTCACTTCGTAGCCCACCAGCCCCGATTGGAACCGGTTGTTCCGGCTGGTTCCGCCGCTGCCCGTGCCACCACCGGTTGGATTGGCCCCCTGGTCCGCTCCATCGGCGCCTCCCTGAGACCCGCGTCCTTTGCGGCTGCGCTCGCGATCCAGCAGTTCCCGCAAAGTCGAATCCGAGGTGTTCATGCCGCCATCAAGGCGAATGAATCCGTCGCCGCCGACCGAGGCCTTGGCGATTTCCTCTGCGGTGACGATCGAGAGGGTCGACAGGTTTCGAGACCAGAGGCGGGTCACGATGTCGTCGTCGTCTTTGGTGGGGTCGAGTCCGCCCCAGAGGGAGTCCAGGAAGAACATCAGGTCTTCCTGTGTGAGCCCCTGGTGCAGAACCAGCTCCCGGATGCCGTCTGAATAGAGCTTGAAGGCAATGCTTTCGCTGCCTCCCTCCTTCTCCGCCTGATACACGACGTATTCTTTGCACATCAGTTCCGAGCGTTGGACAAGGAAAGTGAGCTTCGAGTAGGCAGCGAGGTGAGCGGTCAATTCTTCAAACAACTGTTGAGAAAACTTCTGCGCAACAGGGTTTGTCGAACCGTACGTCCTGTTCGATTTAGACGTTTTGTCCAGCAGTTTGAGGACACGCTTGACGGAGGCGATTTCCGGGTCCTCAGCCCCTTTTGCGGCTACGGCCGCTGCCATCATTTCCTGTGCCGTCTTGAGATCGGTCATAGGGTAAGACCTACCGGTAGATCGTAGATTCGTCAAGAAAATCGCCATTCGCGACAGGCCCGGATCATGTGTCGTCATACGAGGAAGCTGCGCCTTGCCAGGGGCGGGAGGCACCGGTAGAATTCAACCCGCCATCACGGCGCTATTTTTGCCTCACATGCAGGCGAAGGGTCGATTTGCATCATATGGCTCAATCCTTCTTGGTAATTTGTTTCGGGGATAGTCTGACGGCCGGGTTCCAATCGCCGACCAGAAAGAATCCAGTCGGGGCGGAGACGCCCTACGGGCAATTCTTGCAGGAACAGCTCGGAGCTGCGGCGAAGGTCCGGGTCAGCGGGATCTGCGGTGAGGTGACCGGTGAAATGGTCATGCGATTCCGGAGGGATGTGCTCGATCACAAGCCTGGCTATGTCCCGATCCTTGGCGGCACCAATGACCTGGGCTGGAATGCCTCGCCCGCAGAAATCATGCGCAATCTGGTCAAAATGTACGAGCAGACCCTCGCAATCGGGGGGGTGCCTATTCCGGTTACAGTTCCCTCTATTCGGATTGTGGACGGCCAGGGCGGCCGAGAAGCACAGGAATGGGTCGCTGCTCATCTCGGACGCCGGCGTGAGTTGAACGAGCTGATCCAGGCTTATGCAGCGTCAAAAGACCTCGCCTGTGTGGATCTCCACAACGCCACCGCAGATCCCAACAATGGGCAACTGGCTGAGGTTTATTCGAATGACGGTATTCATCTCACCACCGCCGGCTACCGTCTATTTGCCGAGCAGGTGGCCCGGGTGTTGAAACCTATGCTGCGCCGTGTTGTGCAATTGTGAGCGGCGTCCTGCAGGCGGTCACCGATCGGGAGTTTGATCATGCGGTCGAGACGAGTCCCGTACCCGTGCTGGTGGAATTCTGGAAGCCCGGTTGCGGCCACTGCCGCGCATTAATGGCTGAGCTCGAACGGGGGCATGAAGAAACAGGGGAGAGGCTGCTCATTCTCACGATGAATGTGGAGGAGAATCATCTGATACCTGCGGAGTTGGAGATCACGTCGCTTCCCGCGCTCGCACTGTATCAGAACGGCGCATTCAGACGATTTATCGGCGGGCTGGGAGAGTGGGACGAGATTGCAAAACAGGTCGGACTGGAGCCGGAGAGCTAACCCGATCCGCGCGAGGAGAGTTAGAGCACGCGCCACGCCCGACCATCGTTCTGGATCAGACGGTCTGCTTCCACCGGTCCCCATGTGCCGGCCTGATATTCCGGTAGCCAGCGTTGTCCCAGCTGTTCCCAGGCTTCCAGAATCTGAGTGATCCACGCCCAAGAGGCTTCTACCGCGTCGCGACGCATAAAACGGGAAGCGTCGCCGGCCATGACGTCAAGCAGGAGCCGTTCATAGGCTTCCGGAGACGGCCGGCCGAAGACTTCACCATACTTGAAATTCATTTCAACCGGGTGAGTCTGTGCCCTTGTGCCGGGTACCCGTGACACGATGCGGAGCGAGAGTCCTTCCTCAGGTTGAACCCGCAGGGCCAGGACGTTCGGCGCTTGAGGTTGTTGAATGTTCGCGTTGAACAGGATTTGCGGGATTTCTTTGAATTGGACCGCGACCTCGCTGGCCCGAAGGGGCAGCGCCTTTCCGGTCCGGAGATAGAACGGCACGCCGGACCAGCGCCAGTTCTCCACAAAACATTTCACGGCCACGTAGGTTTCCGTGATGGAGTCCGGCTCGACCCCTTTCTCGCGGCGATAGCCGGGGACGCGCGTGCCATGCACCGCACCTTCTGTGTACTGTGCGCGAACGGTAAATTTCTCCACCTCTTTGCCCGTGATCGGCCTGAGGCAGCGAAGCACTTCCATCTTGGCATTCCGCACCACGTCCGGGTCCAGGGAATAGGGCGGTTCCATCGCCACGAGGCAGAGCAGTTGAAGCAGGTGATTCTGCAACATGTCGCGCAACGCGCCCGCCTCTTCATAGTAGGCCGCCCTCGTGCCGACGCCTTCGGCTTCGCTCACCGTGATTTGGACATGGTCGATGTATTTATGGTTCCAGATCGGCTCGAAAATGCTGTTGGCAAATCGCACGACCATGAGATTCTGGACCGTTTCCTTGCCCAGATAATGATCGATGCGAAAAATTTGCGATTCGTCAAAAACGCGCCCTGTCACCGCGTTGATGGCTTGGGCGGAGACCAGATCGCGTCCGACCGGTTTTTCGACGATCACACGGGCGTAGGGCGAACGGGTGGCCGGGGTTCCTGCAAGTCCCGAACTTGATAAACCCTCGCAGACGGGGGTGAAGGAACTGGGTGGAATGCTGAGATAGAAAATGCGATTGCCGGGCAGTCGGAACGTTTGTTCGAGTTCCTCCGCGCGCGCCTTGAGACGCACGTACGTTTGTGCGTCATCATTCTCGCCGGCCAGGTAAAACAGATGTCGGGAAAAGGCATTCCAGGTATCTTCAATCAAGGCCTGCCGGGAATGTTTCACCACGCCATCGCGAACAGCGGCCCGGAATTCTTCGTCGCTCATCGGAGTCCGGCCCATGCCCAGGACGACGTAGTTCGAGGGCATCAGTCCGTCGAGAAGCAGGTTGTACAGCGCCGGGATCAACCGGCGGCGGGCCAGGTCCCCCGAACCTCCGAAAATGACCAGGGTGCAGGGCTCGACGGGCGGCACGGTTTCCTGTGCGGGGCTGATCTCGACTCGCTGAGTGTTGGGGGCCATGGGTGTGTCCTGCAGAGAGGGTGAATGGTTTAACGTCGGACCGCATGATCGCCGAACGCGTTTCGCAGGGCGGGCGGCAGCTTGTCTGTGAAGGATTGCTCCTGCCGCGACCGAAACCCGGTAAACAGGGCGGTGGTGCCTGCCGGAACCGGGTGGTCATTTCCAATCGCGTCGGCGAGCATTCAGTGGCCCTCACCGGAATCCTGCGCGTAACCTTTCATTTTTTCCAGTCTTGGTGTTCTTTGAGCGCGTCAGATTCCTGTACGTCCAGTGGTCGGCGATGCGCGCAGGGCGCCGAGCATGCGCACCAGATGGGCGGAGGCAATGATGCGTGCCCGGATCGATCGCGCGAGGGACAAGCCTGTGACGCAGAACCGAAACTGGTCTGTTGAGCCCGGCCGGTCAGTCGATACGGGCAGGGTTTGGGACATCCTTAAAGAGTAGATCGGCAAATTGCCGGCCAACGTTGAGCCGATCAGCCAGGGTTGTGGCTGTGAGAAACTGTCCGGCCAGGTCTGCCAGGTCCGGCTCCCGAGAAAACATGAAGCGATGGATGTCCACCGGTGCGGTAAACCAGAATCCCCGCAGTCGGAAAAAAGCCAGGATGCAATCTTCGTAGAACAAGGTCAGGAGATACTGTGCGGTCCCCGGTTTCTCCGCAAGGTCCTGGGCCTTCCCCAGCCAATGGTAGCATTCGGCTTTCATGCGAATCTGTTCGTTGATTGTGGCCGGAGGAGGGCCCTGCCGGAAGCGCTGATTCGCTTTCTCGATCAGCCTCGCGCTGATGCCGTCGAGGTCGTACAACGTCCGGCCTTTTCTGAGCAGTGGGGGAAGTCGCAGCGAATAAGCGAGTTCTTCCTCGACGGCCTTGTGTCCGTGATAGCGGATATCAGCGAGGCGCTCGCCGACCCGGAGAATTTCGTGACCGTCGGCCTCTCCCTTCACCAGGGCAATAAGGTCGATATCGCTATGAGGGGTGACAGACCGGCGCGCCCCTGACCCCACGAGAATGACGCCGACCAGATCGCCCCCACGCCGTCCTTTTATGTGCCGCAGGGCGATTTCAATACTATCCTCGAACCCCGGCGGGTGGGGCGTTTCGGGCTGTTCCGGCGGCTCCGGGACGGGGAGCAGCTCGGCGTTGAGTTCTTCGCGTGTCGGAATGGCGGTGGTATCTGAATCCATCATGTAGATTGTTGTGTCAGTTGGATTTGTGTCGGAAGCATGCTCAGCCACTGATCAAAGGGCTGTTCGGCATCCACGACAATTTCCAGCTTGCCGTTCGGCAGTCGCCGGACAATGCCGGGATTCTCTGCAGACAAGGGAATTTCCACCCACTCACGATTGAGACCGAGCGCATCCGTCACTTCCAGAATCTGACTGATTTGTTGAAACGATACGGCTTGGAGATGCATGGCCTTGTCCATCTGAATCGTGGCGGCATTTTATGTGTCGCGGAAAGTGGTGTCAACGGAGGAGGGTCAGCGCGCGAGGACACGGGAGAAGATGGCGCCGGCCTCGTCGATCTGTTTCGCGGAGACATTCAGGTGAGTGACGGCCCTGAAGCTCTGCCCTCCGATCGCATTGATGAGCAGGCCCTGTTCTTTCAAGGCGGCGACGAGTTCGGCCGGAGAACGTCGCTGGTCGACGACCTCGAAGATCACAATGTTGGTTTCGACATGCTGGGGTGCGATCTGGACCGACGGAATCTGCTGGAGCATCCGCGCCAGTTTCTTGGCATGGTCGTGATCGTCCTTCAGGCGCGTGACGTGGTGCTCCAGCGCATAGATGCCTGCAGCTGCGAGGATGCCGGCCTGGCGCATCGCGCCTCCGTACATCCGACGAAAGCGTCGCGCGCGGTCGATGAGCTGCGGATCGCTGGAGATCAGCAGGGACCCCACCGGGGCGCCGAGGCCTTTTGAAAGACACACCGAGACCGATTCGAAATGCTGGGCATAGGAAGCCGGAGGAAGCGTCGTCGCGGCCACGGCGTTAAAGAGTCTGGCGCCATCGAGATGCATCGGGATTCCGTGCCTGGCGGCGACGGTTCGAATCTTTTCGATCGTGGAGAGCGGGTAAATGGTTCCGCCTCCGGCGTTGTGCGTGTTCTCCAGGCAGATCAGCCCCGTCGGGATGCTGTAGGGATCTTTCGGCCTGACGGCGGCCTCCACCTGCTCGGCAGTCATGATCCCGCGTTCGCCCGTCACCCAATGCAGTTGCACGCCGGCCAGTGCGCCGGCCGCGCCCTGTTCATAGCGGACGATGTGGCATTTGCTCTCGACGATGACTTCCTGTCCAGGTTGGGTCTGCGACCGGATGGCGAGCTGGTTCGCCATGGTTCCGGAGGGTACGAAGAGAGCCGCGCGCTTGCCCAGCAGCGCCGCTGCCAGGTCTTGAAGTCGATTGACGGTCGGATCTTCCCCGTACACGTCGTCGCCGACCTCGGCGCGGGCCATGGCTTTCCGCATGCCATCGGTCGGGACGGTCACGGTATCGCTGCGAAGATCGATCATCCGGTGCCTTTCACGGAGAAAGAAGACGTGCAGTCGGGCGCATTCTAGCAAATTTTCCCCTTGCAGGAGAGGGGAGGGGTGCGGCACTGTCTCGGCCTGACAGGACCGTATAGGACCGGATGACAGCCGCTCTCTTGAAATGGGTCAAAGCCGAAGCCGGCGAACGCACCCCGCTTGGCTGGTCGTTTCTCTATTTCTTCTGTCTGCTCTGCGGCTATTACATGCTCCGGCCGGTGCGGGATGAAATGGCAATCGAAGGCGGAGTCCAGCACCTGCCCTGGATGATGACCGGGACGTTTCTGACGCTCCTCGTGGCTACTCCGGTATTCGGGTTCCTCTCGTCAAAGCTGCCGCGTGTCCGACTTCTGTTGTCGGTGTACGGGTTCTTTGCCGCGCACCTCGTGCTGTTCTTCATCCTCATGAACAATCAGTGGCACCCCGAATGGGTAGCCCGGGTGTTCTTTGTCTGGCTGTCCGTGTTCAATTTGTTCGTCGTCTCCGTGTTTTGGAGTTTCCTGGCGGATGTGTTTACTCCGGAACAGGGGGCACGGCTTTTTAGCGTGATCGCCGCGGGAGGGAGCACGGGAGCGATTATCGGGCCGGTGCTGACGACGGGCGTCACCTATGTGATGCCGATTCCGATGCTGATGGTGATTGCCGCGCTGTGGCTCATGGCTTGCGGAGTCTGCATCTACCGGCTTGACCGGTGGGCGAAACAGCATGCCGCTCACGGGATGAGGCACGGCGCGGAGTCGCTTGGCGGCAGCATGTGGGCCGGGGTCCGGTTGGCGGCGGCGTCGCCCTACCTGCTGGGGATCTGCATCTATCTCTTCCTGCTGACTATGTCGGCGACGGTATTGTACCTGGAGCAAACGGCGTTGATCAGCCGTGAGATCACGTCGCCGGAGACGCGCACGCGTTTGTTTGCCGGGATCGATCTTGTCGTGAACGTGCTGACCTTCGTGACGCAGGTCTGGGTGACGAATCGACTGGTGTTGCGATTCGGCCTGGTCGCGGCTCTGCTGTTTCTGCCGGTCATCAGCGCGTTGGGATTTCTGGCCATCGGCCTGAGTCAGGCCCTCGAACTGTTTCTGTGCTTTACCGTGCTCCGCCGCGTCGGTGAATATGCCATCTCGAAGCCCGCGCGCGAAGTGCTGTTTACCGTGGTGAGTCGGGAGGAAAAGTACAAGGCGAAGAACTTCATCGACACCGCCCTGTCGCGCGGGGGTGATGCATCGACCGGTTGGGTTGTATCCGGGGTCAAAGCGCTGGGGGCCACGACCGCGCAGCTGGCCTGGCTGGTGGTTCCCGCCATGCTGCTCTGGGGATGGATCGGGTGGACTCTGGCGCGCCGCGAAGTCGGTCTGCAGCGTGAAAAACGATCGGGCTCATAGGGCCGCCTCAGCTTTACTCCCGAAAAAATCGCATGCTATAGTCGCGATGCATTTGGCGGTCCGACGATCTGCTAATTGCGTGAATCACCTCGGGAAGAAGGGAAACATGCCTGAAGTTCCAGTTAAGCTGTACATGGATAAGGTCTTGAAAGACTGCAGGAATGTCACAAGGTCATTGGCGCTGGTGTCTGGTCAGACCAAAGACAAAGCGTTGCGGGCGATGGCGGATCGCGTGGCGGCCGATGAAGAGTTGATTCTGGCGGAGAATGCGAAAGACGTCGATGCGGTCGGGAAGTCATATGAGAGCGATGTCATCAAGGATCGGATGAAGGCCGCCGTTGCGCGCGTGCGGATGACGGCAGACCACATAAAGGAAATAGCAGAGCGACTCCGCCTCATTGCCGATCTGCCGGACCCCGTCGGCGCCGTGACCTCCCGATGGGAACGACCGGACGGGCTCCAAGTGAGTCGGGTACGGGTGCCGATCGGGGTGATCGGAGTGATTTCCGAAATGAGTCCGCTCGTGACGGTCGAGTCGATCGCGCTCTGCCTCAAGGCGGGCAATCTCTGCGTGTTTCGCGGGGCGCCGGAATGGAGCCTGACGCACAAGGTGATGGAGACGGGCCTGCGGGAAGCGGCGGAGGAGAACGGAATCCCCCAGGGCGCCTGGATTCTTATCGAGCGTCCGGAGAAGGAGGTGGCAATCGAGCTGATCCGTTCGGGGAAAAGTCTCGATGCCATCATTCCGCGCGGCGGGGCGGGCTTGCGGAAGGTCGTGATCGAACAGGCCAAGATGCCGGTGCTCTGTTATGACGGAGGGCTCACGCATCTCTATGTCGATGGAGATACCGATATCCCCATGGCCCAGAACGTGGTGATTAATTCCAAGGTCCAGCTGGCGGGCGCAGCCAACGCTCTCGATACCCTGCTCGTGCAGCAGTTCATCGGGCGGCAGTTCCTGCCCCCGCTGATCAACCGATTGCTGGATGAATTCAAAGTCGAGGTGCGCGGCTGTCCGAAGACCATTGCGCTCATGGGCCAAATGGCCATGTCGGGCCATACCTCGATCATCCCGGCAACGGAAGCCGACTGGCGAACCCAGTTTCAGGCTCCCGTTCTGGCCGTCAAAATGGTGGAGAACATCGACGAGGCATTGGCGCATATCGTGGAGCACGGACCCTGTCTCACGGCGGCCATCGCCACCACCCGCTACGAATCGGCCATGCGCTTCACGCGGGAAGTCGATGCGAGTGCGGTGTTCGTGAATGCATCGACAAGGCTCAATGCCGGGGATAGTTACGGCATGGGGGCCGACATCGGGCTGAGCGGTTCGCGCCTGCATGCGAAGGGGCCGATCGGGCTGGAGCAGTTGACCTGCGAGAAGTATGTCGCGTTCGGATCGGGGCAGTTGAGATTCCCGCACCCGGTCCCGGAGGCGTACTTCGACGCCATCATGCTGAAACGTCCGTAATCGCCTGCTGAAAACGATCCCCGGCGTCGTTCTCACATCGCTCAGACCCCTGACGTACAGAGAGGCCAACTTGAGGCAATGTAAGTATCCGCTCGCATGTGATCGAAGCGAGCGGCTCGAGCAAAGCGTGGTATGTACCTCCTCGGCCTTTCGCTCGCTGCAGTCTTGCCGGGAAACGTTTTGAGCAGGCGTAATGAAACGCGATCAATGGATACCGACTCAATGCGGCAATCGCTTCACGAGCATCT
This sequence comes from Nitrospiraceae bacterium, assembly GCA_035454865.1. Taxonomy (GTDB): domain Bacteria; phylum Nitrospirota; class Nitrospiria; order Nitrospirales; family Nitrospiraceae; genus Nitrospira_D. The sequence continues at coordinate 18,137 of DATIGF010000056.1, forward strand.
CGCCTGGTGGGGTCTCAAGCGATTCATATCGGATGCAGACTACTTCGCCTGGCAACGTCGTCAGCTCTCTCCTGCACAACTGAATCAACTCAGTGTGCGGGCCGACCAGAAGCGGGAAGGCGATCGCTGTGACGAGATCGCGTTCTACGACCTCACCGCAGCTGCCGCCATCCTGCCGGTACTCTATAGTCAGCGCTATGAGTACTACCGCGAGATCGGCGCGCGCGTGGCGTCCCGTTTCGGAGACGCCATGAGGATTCTCGACTTCGGTTGCGGCGTCGGCATCCTTACCACGTTCTACGCGCGCCTGTTTCCTGAGAAGCAATTTATCGGCTTCGACCGCTCACCAGCTTCGGTTGTCGTGGCCGGACAAAAAGCTCAAGCGCTGGGTCTCGCCAACGTCCGCTTCGAGTGTGGGGATGTCGAAACTGAACCGCCTACCGGTACATACGATCTCATCATCGCCACCCATGCCCTGGTACAGGTTGAGCAGGATCCGGGGATTCCGAGCCAGAGCTGGCGGAGCTTCGAGCGGGCGCGTGATGGAAATCAACAGGCGGTGTTCGAGCGACGCACCGGCATCGGCGCACGGCTCGATCGGCTCAACGCGATCCTCGGACAGAACGGCCGCATGATCGTGTTCGAAAAGACCAGACAACTCGCGAGGCGTGTGCCGTTTCAGCGCGCCCTGGCTGCGAGAAACATGCGGTTGCTCGACGCACCCGAGCCGGTCCGCTATCAATCCGTTGAAGAGGTGGTGGACGACGGCCCCCTCTATATGTTGCAAAAGGGGAGCGGCCCTTCGCCCGATTGGGATGAATCACCGGAGCCGGATGAAGGCCGGCCGTTTGATCGCAACATGGTTCAAAGCAAATCGGGCGATGCGGAGGCGCCGCTCTTCGAAAACCACTGGCCTTCCGCGCAAATGGCGTGGGAACAGCTCAAAGACCGTAAGATAGATGAAGAGACGACCCGTCAGGAACGGGACGGCCGTCAGATGCATGTCGAACTCGGGACTGCCGAAGGCCTTTCCTACCTCTACTGTGCCAATACCTTCGACCAACGGCAACTGGTGATCGTCGAACAAGCCCGCGTCTCGATGCTCGAGACCTATTACCGGGACATTATCAGCGGGAGCGGGTAGAGCTGGAGAGGTCAGCCTCCGGCAAAGACCGGGCGAAAACCGGCGTCGGTCAGAATCCTGGCCACAGCCTTGCGCTGGTCGCCTTGTATTTCGATCCGTCCTTCCTTCACCGTGCCGCCGGCTCCACAGGCCTTCTGCATTTCCTTGGCGAGGCGCTCTTTCTCTGCCTGCCCGATGCCGGCAAACCCGGTAACTACCGTCACGGTCTTACCGCCGCGTTGTGCGGTCTGGCGGATGATATCCACGCGGCCACGGTTCTTCTTTGAGGCTGGAGGCGCCACGTCGGCTTGGTCGGTAGCAGGTTGCCTGGCTGAAACCGAAGGCAGTTCCACGGCCTTCAGCGCGGCGAACGGACTGGACCAGGCGATCGGCTCACTATCTGTAGGAATGCGTTTTTTTTCTTTCATGCCATCCCCCGTCACTGGCTGGAAGCGGCTTTGACGATCGTCATTTCGATGTGTGCCGTGTGAGCCCCGTCCCCGATCCAAATCTGTCCCTCTTGAATGGTGCATTGCAGCTGCATGCTGCGCTGTGCAAGTTGGACCAGGGTCGGGCTTCCGTTCAAAGGAACATGGATCACTGTGAGATTGGCCAGGCGCTCGAGCGCAGTACGGTTCTTGACCCACCACTGATCGGCGCCCCGGCCGCCGTAGGTATAGACAACGACCTGGCTGGCGCGACCGCAGGCCTGCTGAATGGTCTTGTCGTCCGGTTGTCCCACCTCGATCCAGAGGTCGATGGCGCCGCTCAAATCCTTTTGCCAGAGCGCCGGCTCGTCCTCGGTGCCCACTCCTCGGCCGAACGACAAGGCCTCGTGCGCGTGCAGTGCAAAGGCCAGCAGTCGCACCATCATGCGCTCCTCGGTTTCAGACGGATGGCGCGCCAGCGTGAGCGCATGGTCCTGGTAGTAATGACGATCCATGTCGGAGATCTGCAGGGCAGCCCTGTAGATAGTCGCGTTCAATGCCATGGAGTCAATGTACCCTCATTGTAGCTCCGCGATGAACATCCCTTCGACCCGCTCGCGTGCCCAGGGTGTTTTGCGGAGAAAGGTGAGGCTGGATTTGATGGTGGGGTTGTGGAGGAAACACCGGACGGGGAGGCGCCGTCCTAACTCGGCCCATCCGTGTCGCGCAACCAGCTGTGTCACGATGGTCTCCAACGTGATCCCGTGTAAGGGGTCGCGGGGATGAGAGTGATTCGGCGGCTGGTTCATATACCGGAGCAGTCTCTGCGCTGTGGCGGGGGCTTGTCTCAGTCGTTCTTCGAATCAGACCGGATAACCGAAAGAAGCCCCATCGAGAAGGTCCCCGCCGGCGCACTGGTTGGCCTTCTGCTACACGTTGAAGCGGAAGTGCATGACATCGCCGTCCTGCACCACGTACTCCTTCCCTTCCAGCCGCATCTTTCCTTTCTCCTTCGCGCCCGCTTCGCCCTTGCAGGCGAGGTAGTCGTCATAGCCGATCACTTCTGCGCGGATGAAGCCTTTTTCAAAATCACCATGAATGACGCCGGCCGCCTGGGGAGCGGTATCGCCCACATGAATGGTCCAGGCGCGGACTTCTTTGACGCCGGCGGTGAAGTAGGTCTGCAGGCCCAGCAGCTTGTATGCGGCGCGGATCAGACGGTTGAGACCCGGCTCGCTCATACCGGTGTCGGCCAGGAATTCCTTTTTCTCCTCGTCCGACAGAACGGAGATCTCGGCTTCCAGCGCGGCGCAGATGGGGACCACCGGCGCCCCTTCGGCTGCGGCGAACTCTTCCACGCGGGCCAGGAGGGGATTGTTCGTGAATCCGTGCTCGGCCACGTTGGCCACGTACATGACTGGTTTGAGGGTGAGCAGGCAGAGCGGCTTCAGCAAGGCAAGTTGTGTCGCATCCAGTTTCAGGGTACGCGCCGGTTTCCCCTGGTTCAAACAGGCTGCCACCTGATCGAGGATTTCGCCCAGCTTGACGGCGTCTTTGTTGCCCGCGCGAACCAGCTTCACATTCTTTTCCTGGGCTTTTTCCACGGTGGTCAGGTCTGCCAGCGCCAGTTCGGTGACGATAGTCGTAATATCGGAAATCGGATCGACCTTGCCCGCGACGTGAATCACATTGTCGTCCTCAAAGCAGCGCACCACATTCACAATCCCGTCGGTCTCGCGGATGGTGGCCAGGAACTGGTTGCCCAGGCCCTCGCCCTTCGAGGCCCCGGCGACCAGCCCGGCGATGTCCACAAATTCAACGGTCGCATATTGCATCCGCTGCGGCTTGACGATATCGGCCAGTGCCTGCATCCGGGCATCCGGTACTTCCACGATGCCGATATTCGGTTCGATCGTGCAGAACGGATAGTTCTCCGCGGCGATTCCCGATCTGGTCAGCGCATTAAACAAGGTTGACTTGCCCACATTGGGCAACCCGACTATTCCACATTTCAGACTCATGACGATCCCTTCATACTAAGAGCGATGCGGTTAAAGGAGTGCCGTTTCCAACGCGCCTTCGAGGCTGAGAGGGGAAGGAAAAGCAGTACCGCATTCTACGTGTTCAGGGGCGTTCCGGTCCACCCCTGTGCCCGGATGAAGGGAAGCGCGCTGACAGAGGCGTGAGGAGATCGACCGGGGAGGTTTTGACGGCGCCGTGTCTCCGGCTGAGTCAGACAACGAGACATCTCTCGTACGCCGCACAGAAGCGGAGCCGGCGACATGCGAGTCCATCCGTTGCCGTGATTTCTTCCGTCGGATTCGTTCGTCGAATCACATGAACAACATCAACCGGAGAGACCAAATGGATTGAAGCGAAGTAAGTCCTTTCCCGTGTTTCGTCCCGTTTCCCGTTCAGCTCAACGGCTGGATGGATGGTTTGGGTGCTTGCGGAGGCCTCCGTCATTTGCATTGTAACCGGTTGATGTTGCATCGCATTCCGATTTTCATCGTTCCTGGATGACTCATCGGTCAGCATAGATGACCCTTTAGAGGGATTGCCATTCTTTCGACGAATTGGTAATTCCCGTTCCCCTGTGACACGTTCTAAGTAGATTTGCGTGCTTATCGCGAGTCTCTACTATGGATCGAACGTCGTCGTTCCAGTCTCTCCTTCTCCGGAACCTGTCCAGCGGATCTTGTCCTACGCAGCGTGGTGCGTTACTACGCGTTCTCCAGTCCATTCTATAGGGTCGTGCTGAGGAGGGCGTCATGAGTATCTTGGCAGAAGCGAGCAGAGCTTTCGTCGCGTCTGGTCTTCAGGTCAATACAGTCTCGAACATGTCGACACCGGGAATCCTGGTTTTCTCACGCGCGCTGCAGCTGCAGTACGTGAATCGGCGGGCCATCGAATTGATACGGAACATCTGCAAAACGGTGGCAGAACTGGGCGCGATTGTGTTCCCTGCGCGCGTACTCGAACTTCGTAATCAAATCAAAGAACGCCTTGACGACCGGCTGAAGACAAACAACTGGGAGCCGTTCGAAGTAAGTCGAGTCGTATCCGAGCGCGGGCGACGGGTTCTGCTTCGCGGATTCGGGCAGCCCGATCGGGCTGCGAGCCACTATTCTCGAATTATTATCGTTCTGCAAGAGCTCAGATCCAAAGAGAAGGACAGGAGTCAGCAGATGCATGCGCGGATGAAAGCGCCAGAAAGGCAGACGGCGGGCGGCGGTCTCCTTGCACATTCATAACAGTGAGCTTAACGCGTGGCGTGCCGCACCCTCCCGGGGGCTTGCGGATGGGAGCAAACGAGGCGCCCCTAGCGTCACAGGTCGCATGTGACCCCTTCGGAGATCCGATCGAGAATGGAAGAGGCACCCAAGCAGGACCGCAGGGTAGACAAGCGCGTCCTGAACATACGACCGTGCTTTTACGAGCTTGCGCATATCGCCGACCACGAGATCGTCGATATCACTGACGGGCATGCGTTGTCTCTCGATGCCAGCCCGGGGGGATTTCTGCTCCTAATGCCCCAGCCACCGGAGAGAAGACAGGTGTTTGAAGTGCATGCCACGTCGTCGACGGAGGAGGAGGAAACCATCAAGCTAGTGGAAGCCTGCTGGACGCGCGAACTGACATTCGGCGTCGGCGGCAAGGTCTATCTCGTCGGAGTCAGGTCCCTCTTCGAACCGGCTCGTTCAACTTGGCAGTGAAGAGTGAAGATAGACAAGGAGCGAACTTCCGACCGGTTGTCGGGTCTGTCCGGTTTCTCTTGCCTCCTGGTCCGCCGCACTGGAGATACTGGATAGACCGGAGGAAGCAGCAAGATCTACTGTGCGCCCTGCGTGGAAATTCTTTGGGCATTTTTATGTTCCTGATGCCGACTGTGCCCCCGGTATCCCGTTGTGCGGAGTCTGAACCGGATGGCACGGGTTATGCTGATGCCTGTCGAAAAAAAAAGGATGTCGGCCGTTGACACAGTGGGTGAAGAAGCGTAAGGATGAAACCGTTCTTGCAGTGATTCCCTCCGGTCATTCCGAACCAAGGAGGAGGTGGACATGGAAGACCTTAATCCACCGGATCACCACGGCCCGCCGAGCTACGGGCGGGCTCCTCGTCAGTCACACTAGCCGGTTCTTCATCGGCTGTCGTCTTCCCGCGTAAGGGAAACACACATACCGGTGAGCCATGATGGTGGAGTTTCCGGGTTGGTGTGAGGAACACAAGCGCCCGGGATGGAGTTGCTTCTCCCCTGACGAGTCGCCTTTTACCCCCGCTCCTCGAACGGGTCTTCAGGATCAACGCACAAAAGCGTGAATCGGCGTCCTGAGCGCCACACACGGGCGACCTCCCACCTTGGTGCAGGGTCGCCCGTGCTGTTTCATTTTGGAACAGGTCTGGCGATTGTCGGAAACAGGTGACCCAGCCAGGATATTGTGGTGTCGAGAGAAGGCGCCCGGAAAAAGAAATGAGCCCGAGACTTCTCATGGCCTTGAACCATTGAGAGAGAGGAGGAGGTGGCCATGCTCGTCCATGATGTCATGTCAACTGGTCTCGTGACCGCCAATAAAACCGATACGGTCCGGTCGGTTGTGGTGAAAATGATGAACCGCCACTGCGGCGCCATTCCCGTAATTGAGGGAGAGGCCCGGCTCATCGGAATGGTGACATTGCGCGATGTGTTGTTGCCGCTGTATCCCAACTACGGTTATTACATTCATGACAACGTGCACAGCCGGGATTTTATCGAGATGGAAGCAGGGTACTCTGAGGCGCTTGGCGGGAAGGTAGAAGAGATTTTGAGCCGGAATCCGCTCACGGTGGCGCCCCACGCCCCCGTGCTGGAAGCGGCGTCGTACATGGGCCTCAAGAACTTCCGGCGTATCCCCGTCGTCGACAAGGGCAAGCTTGTCGGGATGGTCAGTATCGGCGACATCAATCGCGGGTTGTTTTTTGAGAAGGCGATGCGAGGCTGAGTGCCATGGTCGGCTGAAGCAGCGCGTTCGAGGAGGAGACGCTCGTGGAGAATCAAGTTGCAGATCAGCCGGTCCTTGATTACATACAACGTCTTGTTGCCGAGGAGCATCAATTGCACGAGCAGGGGGTGCTCCACAAAGCCGATCGTCGACGACTTGAGCAAGTCCGGGTCGAGCTGGATCAGTGCTGGGACCTCCTGCGCCAGCGACGCGCCCTTCGCGACGTCGGGTCTGACCCTGACGAAGCGGAAGTTCGCGCGCCGCAGGTCGTCGAGAATTATGAGCAGTAGGGCGAAGGAGAACGGAGAGGACGGCGATTCATAGGCAGTCTATCCGTCGCCAGGTGCCGCGTTGTCTCTCTGGTTCTTTGAATCAAACAAACCAGTAAGTCCAGCTAGACGGGACGAGCCAGATCCCCGCCACGCGCCGCGATATGTGCGACCTGCCTCATTCTCTGTCTTTGGAGGGGAACGTGCTATTTTCGCCCGTCCATCGGAATGGAAATGGGTGGAGATCTCAGTGGATGTGGCCGCGATAACGCAGAAATGCTCTCGTTGTCGCTCTGCAAGAGACCCCCGCTCCATTCCTTTGCCGCTCGGCGCTAGCCCATAGCGGCCCAGAGTTTCTGTGCATTCTCACCGGTAAACGTTACATCATCCTGCGCGCTTGCGCTGCGTTCAAAGTAGAGGTGCAGCAGGCCTCCCCCATAGTGAGCTTCCCGGACAAGATCGAGATTGATCGCTACTTCGCCTGAACGTTCTTCATCTTTTACTTTGACGAACCGCATGACGCTTGCCTCCCTGTGGTAAATGTGACGGCGCGCTGTTCACGCGAGACCGATTGGTCCCGTCTCGATGAAACGTCCGCGTAAAATATGCGGCCGGGAAGCATGAGTCAAGGTGGAAAGCAGCGGTGAGCTCGGGTGAAAGCTGTGCGAAGCAGGGCGATTCAGAATCGGTCTATCTGGCGCAAGAGTCTGACTTGTGTTTCAGGTCTCGATCGTTCCTAGAACCGGATCAATCAGGTAGAGGATACGAACAGTTCTCCGCTGCGCGTCGCGGGAACCTTCCCTCCCTCAGAGGGAGTGGAGCTTTTCCTTCTTTACTATGGCCCGACCAACCAGACATTTGCCTCCCTTGGCGGCGGTGGTGAGAGTCTTTGCCGCGAGCTTGAAGCGCGCTGGTCTGCTCACAATCGGGCAGGGACTGAGTGCACGACGGTCTTAGCGGAGTATCTGGAAGTGATCGGCATTCGAGCGTGAACTCACCATAGGAGGAATGGCATGCCACAACCTGGTTCAGCACCAGGCGCTCAGGAGGCGGTTATGTAGGACATGAAGAATCTTGAAAAGTTGAAGAGTCTAGAGGCTTATGCGCCGGAAGCGATGAACGCGCTGTGGACTTTTGACAAAGCGGCCTGGGCTGAAGGAGCAATCCCTAGGAAGTACAAGGAGCTGATGGCCATCGCCGTGGCACTTACCATACCGTGCCCCTACTGCATCAAACTCCACGTGGACAGGGCGAGAAAGATAGGCGTATCGGATTCGGAGATCGCCGAAGCCATGTTAGCCGCTGCGGCGTTGCGAGTGAGCGGTGCAATTACCCACGGCACACATGCGAAGAATGGTAGCTGAACGACGTGCTCGCCTGTAGGGAGCTGGCCGGTCACGGGTCCAATGAGGGGAAAAGGTGGAGCAGAGGCAGTTTGTCCGGTGCTCGGGTCCGTCTCATTGCACTCGTTCGCCGCCTCAACGGAACCAGAAAGACGAGCCGACCCGGTTCCCGGCCAGCGGGGTTACATGCTTTCTGGCACCTTGGGATTTCCGGCACTCATTTCATGGCCGTCGCTTGTTTGATTGTGAAGATTCCCACGCCCCTTGTAATGATCACCTGTCCCGCGCGGCTCAAGCGGGCCACTTCGAGGAACAGCTCATTCCAGGTGAATTCCGGGTGGCGCGCCACCAAGGCCTCAAATTCACATTCAGGGGAGGATCGGAGTAATTCAAGGATCCGGTCGGTAATCGGCCTCTGCAGTGCCATCAACTTTCCTCCTTGTCGCGATGTGCGTGTCCCGCGAAGAGTCCTCACGGCGATACCGGCGTCGGAGCGGCGGAGACTGGAGAATCGATCGCGTTAGGAAGGACCGGGAAGCGCGAGGGATGAGACAGTCGGCGTGGCTGAATCGCCTGGATCCATGCTACGTGCGAAGAGGCGGCTTGGTCAAGCTGTCTTATTCGGATGTGCGCGTTTCGACGACATCAACGAACGTAAGAACCCGCACGAACCAATTCCCCGCCTCGCGCCGTGAAAGGGGCTCGGGCGCTATTGCATCGGGAGGTGCTCTCGAATTATCAGCTTGTTGGGCGTATGCTTTTCCAGGGGTGCGAATGAGGTAACCGGTAGAACAAGCCATGGAGAACGCATCATGAACTGCAGAGGCTTTTGGTTCGGTCTCGCTGTCGGCACAATTGCAACGGGTCTACTCAGTCAGTGGGTTGTCTTTGCCTCAAACAGGGAGGCAGGTCCGCCCAAGTGTATACCGGCCGAAACCGTCGCCGACTATGTCCATGGTGTGATTCAGGCAGATCGAACGTTTTATACGACGGAGATCGTGGAGCGGCTGCAGTTGCGAGGAGTTGTCTTTGCCGGGGAAAACTGGAGGGAGACTGCCAAACTCCCTCTGCCAGCCCAATTCTTGATAGAAGCGGGCCGGCTCATGGCTGAACAACGGGGTGGGGTGCGATACCGGTTGATCAGCGATTGGGCGATCAACAAGAAGAACGGGCCCTCCACCGACTTCGAGCGAACCGGCCTGACGGAGATTCTCGTGAATCCTGATCGACCCTATACAGGGGTGACGACAGAGGATGGGACTTCCGTCTTCCAAGCTCTCTATGCAGATAAAGCCGTGTCTCAGTCGTGCGTGAGTTGTCACAATGCGCACCCCAACAGCCCAAGGAAGGATTTCAAGCCGCGAGACGTGATGGGTGGGATTCTTCTAACAATTCCGCTCCGTCAGTAGTCGGTCCGGACTGTCGCTGTGTGAGCGGAGGGCGACTCTCCAGCGGTTTATCTGGTTTGTTTTGTTTATCTTCTTTATCTTGTGCTCAAACCAAACAAACGATACACACCAAATGAACCAAATACACCAGCCCCCCCCTCCCGTTCCGCGAATGGTCCCGGGCCGCTTTCGTTAGGCTGTGTGATTTCGCTTGAGCAGGTTCGCGAGCTGAGCGAAGGGGGTGAAGGGTCGATCCGGTGCCCGGCTCGGCGTCGCCTTATCCGGGGCGTCAGCTACCAGAGACCGTTGGTGCTCGTTGTCGTGGCAGTAGAGGCAGAGCAACTCCCAGTTGCTGCCGTCGGGCGGATTGTTGTCGTGGTTGTGGTCCTTGTGATGGACCGTGAGCTGGTTCAGCTTCCTGCCGTCAAATTCGCGCCCGCAGTGGGCACAGATCCACGGCAACAATTTCAGGGCGCGCGCCCGGTAGGTCTGTTCCTGGTTGCTCCGTGCCATGCGAGCCCCCGCGGGGAAGGCGACTCGTCATTCGCAAATTCTACACCAAGTCTCGAACGAAAGCCCGCCAGTCTCCGCAAAAGGTCCTAGCGTTTCATCCACAAGGTAAGGTTTAGACGCTCCCTAGTTGTCCTTCCCAATCTACAGGGTCTTCACGTAGGCCACGAGCTGATCGAAGGCCTTGCCCCAGCCTTCGTGGAATCCCATTTCCTCATGCTGCTTTCGACCTGTTTCGTCTTTGTGGACCACGAGCGCCGTGTATTTGGTTCCCTTCTGATGTCGTTCAAAAAGAAGGATTGCCGTGAACATGAACATCTCGCAGGCGGCCACATTGTCAGCAGGCGGAGGAGCTGGCCGGTAGCCGGGTAGCAGGGCGTTCGTCCAGACGAGTTTCTCGGTCGGGACGATCTCAAGATAACAGCCGATGTTGGGGAACTCCTGTCCCTCCGGCGAGCGCATCACCGTCCGGAAAAGTCCGCCCGGCCGAAGATCGATTTCGCAATCGACTGTTTTCCAGGGTGCCGGAGTGAACCAGGGTGTAAGGTGATCCGGCGAGGTCCAGGCCTTCCAGACCAGCTCCTGCGGCACATCGACGATGCGTTCGAAGACCAGATCAAGTCGAGGATCGGGCTGATGCTTCACAGGCGTCATCGGTTGGCCTCCTTCATCTTCTTGAGGTAGTCGTCCAACTGGTCGAGGCGGGCTTCCCACATCGCCCGGTGTTTCACCATCCACTGCTCCGCTGCTCTCAGCGCCTGTGGCTCAAGCTGATAGGTTCGCACCCGGCCGGCCTTGTGGGAGCGTGCCAAACCACAGTCTTCCAGGACATTCAGGTGCTGCATGAACGACGGTAGCGCCATGTCGAATGGTGCTGCCAATTCGCTGACGGGAGCGGGCTTCTTGCTCAGCCGTTCAAGGACCGCACGTCTGGTTGGATCTGCCAGGGCGTAGAAAACGCGATCGAGTGCAATCGAAGAGTTAGCCATGCGCCTTACTATATGTTCGGGTAACACTTAGGTAAAGAGCTAAGTGTTTGGGGGCTGTCGG
>DATIGF010000057.1:0-6428 GCA_035454865.1 Nitrospiraceae bacterium
CCATAGGCACAACGCAGGATTAGAAGGACTAGCCCAAACTGTCATACGTGCGTCAGGACTATTCGAGCTCAAGCGGCGCTGCGTTGTGTGTCGTTCAAGATTGATGCTATCCTGACGGGCTTCAACAAGTCGCAGGCAGCACATGGCGAATCGCTGACAGTCATCGGCCTATTCCGGTCTATTCGACAAAGGACTCGCGCTCAAGGGGAGGTTGTGCATTCATGACAGGGAACAGCGTGACGACAAGCAAGATGACCACAGGCCTGGTTCTTCTCGCCATCTTGATTAGCGGTTGCGCCCATTACCCGATCAATCCGAAGCTGGAAAAGTACGAACCGCCCCGATTGACTATGGGAGCGATGGTGAATTCTCCGACGCGATCAGACGACCTGCTGCTCGTCGTGTCGTTCTCCGGAGGTGGAACCCGAGCAGCCGCGCTGGGTTATGGCGTGCTGGAAGCCTTGGCTGAAATTGATGTTCCTGCTCTGTCGAACAGTCCGAATGCCGCCTCCGGTACCCGTCATCACCTCGCCCAGGAAGTGGATCTGGCCACCGGAGTTTCAGGAGGCAGCATCGTCGCTGCCTACTTTGCCCTGCACGGCGACGGGATTTTCACGGATTTTAGGGAGAATTTCCTGTACCGCAATGTGACCTGGGGTCTCATCGGACGCTTGCTGAATCCCGTCAACATGATCCGCGTTGCGTCGGCATACTTCAGCAAGAGCGATCTCGAAGCTGAATATCTCGACGACCACCTCTTTCACGAAGCGACCTTCAAAGATATCGATCCGCGGAAAGGGCCGGGGCTCGTAATTCAGGCGACCGACATCACGGATGGGAATTACTTCACATTTTCACCGCTTCAGTTTGGCCTCATCTGTTCCGACCTCGCAGCGTTTCCGCTTGCCAGAGCGACGGCGGCTTCGTCCTCGGTCCCCGGCCCGCTCGGTGCCATCACGCTCCGGAACTACGCCGGACAATGCGGGTTTCAGGAAGAGGAATGGATGACCAGGGCGCTTGCTTCTGGGGACTTCAGGAGCCGGGCCTATCGCTTTGCGATGCAGGCCCAAGCCTATCGCAACTGGAACGACAAACCGTTCATCCATCTGGTGGACGGCGTGGTCAGCGATAACCTCGGTGTGCGGGGGTACCTGGACCTCTTCATGGCCCACGACGACGTCGCGACGGTCCTGAAGTCGCGCGGGCTGGAACATGTCCGGCGTGTGGCCTTCATCATCGTCAATGCCGAAACCAAGCACTCGACCAGCCACTGGAGCCTGCTGGAAGAAGATCCCGGCATAACGGACGTAGGCGATGTGGCGCTGACCGCGATGATCAATAACTATACGTTCGAATCAACGGCGCTCTTGCGCCAGATGGTCAGGGAATGGTCCGCACACCGTCAGGCGACCCAGCCTGGTGGCAAGCCCCTCGATTACTATGTCGTGGAGGTCACCTTCAAGGGACTGCCGGATGCCAACGAGCGGCAAGGTTTCCTGGATCTGCCCACCAGTTTCGACCTTCCGGACACCGACGTGGACCGGCTGCGCGAGGTCGGGAAACGGATTCTCTACAGCCGCCCGGAATTTCAGAAACTGGTGCGGGACCTCGGAGGAAATATCCCTGGGTCACTCGCAACTGTCTCGGACTCCCCACGATAGGCCTATCACATCAGGACCACCCTGATTCGATTGCTATCTCCCGCCATCACAACCCAGAAGAAGAGCCCGGTGAGTTCGTGACGAAACCGACGGAAAAACCGGCACGTATCTCTGTTCTCATTCTTGGCTGATCATCGAGGACTCCGCCACCGGTTCCAGAGATCCGGCACCTCAATGCATCCCGGCCTGACCGGGTCAGCAGGGAAGCGGGGACAAGACTGAGAAACAGGTCGGCAAACCGCTGGTCACTTCACGTCCGCATGCAACAGGAGGATGCGGCGCACCTCTTCGATTGTCTGGGGCTTGCCCTGGGTGGAGTGGCTCGAGTGCACGACCAATTCGGACTCGACTCCGTCAATATGGGCGCTTGAGTACGCGACAACGCCGTCCTTGCCCTCTTCGACCGGCCCGTCCCCTTCAACCGCGATGATCGAATGCGCCTTGATCGACGAGGCGACTGGAATCTTCTGCAGGCCCTGGATGAAGGGATGGCTCGGCGACATATTGTCGACGGCTGTCGGGACGACCGGGAGCCCCACAAGCGCGTCCCGATTCTTGAAGATTTCGTTACCCATCTCGGGGGTAATGGGGGATGGGGTCATGAGCCGATGAACCAAGTTGCCGACAAATTTCCAACCCGCGACATAGCTGCCGCGATGGGGCGTGGCGATGAACACCGTGCGAGAGACTTCTGGTAGTGGTTCGAGGAAGAACCCTTTTCGGAGTAGGTCGCGTGTCGTGTCCGACAGCTCCAACTCCTGGAGTGGCTTGCGGCTTATGGCGTTCCAGAGGCGATCCCCGGTGCTGATGGCCTGCATTTTGACCAAGAGGCCTCCCTGACTGTGCCCGATCAGCACCATCCGGCGCAGAGCCGGGTCCTTCCCCTCCGGATCCAGCCGTGCCACCGCGGCGGTTAGGGCCTCGCGCAGACGAAGAGCGGAGAGTGCGATGGGATTGCCGGAATCGTACTGAAATGCCCAGAACTGATAGCGGCTCCGCAACTCGTGATCGCCGAGAAGACGGTTATACATCTCCGCCCAGCGGACCACACTGGAAGCCGTCCCGTGCACGAAGACCACTGGGATAAGCCCCGGATGATACGGCGTGGACGACACGAGCGGAGGCCGATCCTTTCCGAGCCCGGTAAGCCGGCCCAAGAACCCGAGGAGCTCGAGGTCCATGATCGGGATGCCGGTGAACGTCTGCGCCAGTGCCGCGGTCGGTTCGTTCTCGAGCGGAACCTCCTCGCCGGCGATCGCGACCGATTCCTTGTCCCAAGCCAGGTGAAGCTCAATCGTCCCGGTCAGAGGCCGTCCCTGCACGAGATCCCGTCGGGCCCCGGGCATCCGGATAAGAAGAGTCAACGGGACTTTGAGCCGCGGGGCTACTAGATCCCGACCGGGTTTCGAGTCATCGACGAGCCTTGTAGAGGCAGCGAGCGGGACACCGAGGCCCGACATGCGATACCGCATCGCCATGCCATGTACTTTGAGTTCCGAGCTGGGAATGAACCCATACAGTTCACGATCTCCGGCACGCGCGGCGGCGGGATCGTAGGCTACTTCAATTTGCCCGAAGGGCAGCTTGAATGTCCCGCCTCGCGGGAGGACCTCCAACCCGTCCTCGGATGCGAACGCGCTCGTAAGCGCCCAGTTGTATAAGTCCGTCGCAATGCGCAGACGGGGATCGAACCGTCCCGGAGCCTGGCCGGTCCCCTCCGGAAACAGGAACGCGTACGCGTACACAGCAGCAGCCAGATCGTACTCCGGCTTCTTGGCTTTCTGCCCATGGAGAAAGGAGAGCTCCGCCAACGCAAAGAGGAGGTGGGGATCACCACGTTCCTCGACCATGACCCGGTGCAATTCAGTGATGGTGGGTTCCGGGTTCTTCTCGAAGGTGTCGAAGAGGCCGTGCTCGTAGAGGGCGTTACGCGTCGACCAACTCGGTTCCCCTGTCGAGATTGCGCTCCGCGCGAGATCTCTCTGGACTTCCTTGGGATCAGCCCGGACGGCTTCTACCGGGCCTGCACAAGCCGCCAGTAGCAGACACAGGGCCCCGAGGAGGATTGCCCAATTGCAGTCTCTCAGTTCCCAGGGATGGTGCACGCGCCACGAGTTCAAGAGACCGGCGCAACCGGCGGCAACAGACCAATGAGGATCTCTCCATGGACAGTCGGAATCGGAACCTGCTTGTCGCGCCATCATTTCCTCTCCCGCCGGTTCTTTAATCATGGTCTGTGGCTGAGCTAAACTACGCCTCGCCGGCTCACGACAGGCGTTGAGCCGGGCCCTGTGTGCTGAAGATGCCAAGAGTCAGGATCGTTACGAACTCAAAACATGAGCCGACAGGAGCCCGTTACCTAGTGCAAACTATCGGCGGGCGCCAGCATGTTCGCTCTCGATTGATCTGTCAACAACCTGAGAGTACACTGCCACCGGTCGTCAATCGGACACATCCTCCGGATCACTGCACACGAAGTTCCAGTGTCCCGTGGGCGATCACCTGGATTTCGACCCCCCCTGTGACAGGGTAGATACCCCGGGGCTCCAGTCTGGTGATGGATCCTTCGAGCCTTGCCCCGGGCTGGATTTCCCGACTCAGGGCCTTCCCCAGACGGCTGCGCAGAGTGTCGATCTGTTCTGAGAGATCGATTCTCGTCTGCGGCTCGATGGCATCCAGGATGACGCCCCGCATCATCCGCTGCGCAGCACGGACCAACACATTGCGCGTCTCCATCGTGAAATCGAATTGGTCGAACCGGAGGATGTTGGTCGACGCATCCAGAACGGGTTTCCCGGAGGCATACAGCATGCCGTCCACTCCGCCTGTCACCCCCAGCGCAATGATGAGGTTCCGTCCGCTCCCGTAGAGTTCAGCGGACGTGATCCTTACCGGCTCCCCCAGCGACATGGGAATGGTCTGCCCGACGAGTTGGTCCTTGAGCCGGCCATTGATCCAGACGTAGTCGGCGGTGATGGGCACCGCCAGATGGAAGCCGTCCGACGCAGCCGGCGCGAGTTGCAGCGGCGGCACCGGTCCATTCTCAGCAGGCGGTTTCGGCCCGCTCACGATCACCGGCTCCAGCTCCACAGTGACCGACGTACGAATCTGCTGATCGCCGTTGCCTATAAACGGACCCGCCTGCACGGCACCGGGGCGCAGTCTCAGCCACAGATCCGGCGCCAACTCGGCCGGTTCCTGGAGCTGCCGCCAGGTTTTCTCCATGGCGCGACGCCGCTCGCTGTGTTCCCGGATCCTGTCGTCCAGCCTCCTGGCCAGGACCGGGAGTCGGGACTCCACCTCGGTCTTGACGATGGTTGTCACATCAGGGCCTGAACCAACCTGCCGGCATGGATCCTGGAAGGCCGGTTGGAGAAAGCTGGTGCTCGCCCGAACTGTCCATTCATCGGTCCACCGCAATTGCGATCGGGCCGTCAGGCTGAGACGTCTGGGGGGATCCTGTCCGTACCCGCAGATCGCATCCTCGATCTGACTCCCCGGCCGCTTGTCACGCACGCCGACCCGGTAACGAACGTCCGGGAATTTCGTCTCGAGAAGGCGGTCGCCGAAGCTGACCTGAACCGGGCCTCGATGCAACCGGTACTGCCACTGGTACGGAGGCTGCCCTTGAATCGGCGGTCCGTCGCGCCAGTCTCCTTCGTTGGTCACCACGTCAGGAAATGCATCGATGACCACGGGAATCACGTCCTGTGCGGATACAATGACGGGGATATTGAGGACGGACGGGTCCATGCTGGGCGCAGGCGGAGTCGCCGCCAGCGGATCGGTCGGCTTTGGAATGACTACCCGACTCCCGGCATACGCTGCCGCGAGCCCTGAGGCAAGGAAGCAGGCAGCAGTCCAACTGAGAAGCAGGCGCGCGCCACAACGACGTCGAATCTTCTGCTCCGGCAATTGATCAGGACTGGTCATATCATCCCCGTCTTATCTGTCTTCAATGGACCGTCGCCTTCCAGCTCAGGCAGCGCGTGATCGGCCGTCATTCACACATGAGCATGTTTCCGGGCAAGTTCCTCAACGCCCGCAGACATTCCACTACTTTTTGATCAGTTTTAAATCCGACGCCAGTTGGACATCCAGAAGTTGCTGGAGGCGACGCTCGAGCTGGAGAAATCTCGCTGCTGTCTTGGGAGACAGCACTCCCGCCATTTCCTGAAATGATTTCTTCCGCAGATCGAGGGTCAACTGATCCACCTCAAAGACCCGCCGCGCCAGATCCTTGGCACCCGCATCGTCAAGATTGTCGTGCGACTTCAGATAGTCCTGCATCACCGCAATCTTCTTGTCGTTTATCGCCGCCAACTCCACTTCGTACTTCCGGTACAGGGGCCAGAAGACGTCGGCTTCCTTGCCGGTGAATTGCATCCGGTCTGCGATCAGTTCCATCTTCTTCGTCCGAAGATCCGAGCGCAACAGCTCGACGTCCGAGCTGGTATTGCGCTCCTCCGCTGAAACAGCGTGATACGGCTGCACAGCGAAGCTCGCTGCGACGATACTGAGCGCGCATGTGGTGACGAGCGCCTTTCTTATTCTAGTCATGGATTCCTCCTTGGTCAGATTGACCTCCCCCCTCCACGCGTCCCATCCAGTCAACATTGATACAGCGCATCCTGAATACGTTCAGATCGTGCCCCCGGATGGGTCTTGAAAAGGGTGCCGCTTTCAAATTCATCGCCTATGACACGAGAGCACCGGCTGCTGGCTAGGTTTGCTGCGACCGTGTGGTAGAGCTGGGCCAACGAGATT
>DATIGF010000058.1:0-13832 GCA_035454865.1 Nitrospiraceae bacterium
AAACAGAGACAATTGCCGAATACGGCGAAGCCGGAAGCAACCCGGTGAGTGATGCCGTGGGATTTGGGATCTCTGTTTCACCCGACCGCCGGTCGCTCCTGTTCTCAAAGAATGAGGACAAGGGGCTCGATTTGATGCTGGTCGAAAACTTTCGGTGAGCCTGTCTGATATCCGCTACCGGACGAAAGTGGATCACCCACTATAACCCGGAATTCCCGATCTCCATGGTCGCTACTCTCACATTTCGTTGAGCCTCTCGGTGGCCTTCACCCATTGGAACGGGTGCTTCTCGAGCCAGTCGGCGTAGTGCTTGTAGTGGTCGAGGACCGGCAAGGCGGCATCCGCGCACGCCTCGATAATTTCAACGGCCATATCCACGTCCGACCGCCCTTTGTAGACGAGGCCGGCCGTGCCGTGATTGCCGTGGTTTCCCTCTTCGTGGTAACGGAAGCCCACTGCCCCTATTCTCCGGATGGCCTCTATGTCCCGGCGAATCTCATCCGGTTGGTCGCCGCTGTCGTCGCGCTTCGACTCGATCTCCTTAGCCCAGTTCGCGGCGGGGACCGGGCGTTCTCGCCCCAGGATTTTCAGGGCACCCAGGCAAAGTTGTGTCTCGTGGGAACTCCCGGGGTAACCCACGTAGAGTTCCCGGGCTTGCGGAGACGCCAGGAGCTTCTCGCAGTTGATGAACAGGAAAGGCTTCTCCGTCTCATCGAACAACTCTCGCGCGGCGATGATACCGCCAGTGTCTTCCGGATTCGTTCCACCCACCAGCACGACGCGCCGGAACCCGGCCTTGTACAGACGCCATGCGATTCGTTTCAATGCGCGAACCTGCTCGCCAACCTCAAATGACACCGTCCCACGGAAAGACCGGGTCGCGCCGGCGAAGCAGGTGTAGCTCGGGGGAAATACCAAGCCATTGGCTTTACCGGCCAGGACGACACTCAGCGCATGGGCCCAGTGGGCGTGCATTCCGACCGGAATAAAGGCCCCGTGCCCGCTGATGGGTCCGAATGGCACAAAGACGAGATCGCCGCCATTCTTGAGATAGAACTCGATCTCACGGCTGGTCATCTCTTCCATCCTTCGCGTGAAAAATCGGTCAGGAC
Organism: Nitrospiraceae bacterium; assembly: GCA_035454865.1. Classification (GTDB taxonomy): domain Bacteria; phylum Nitrospirota; class Nitrospiria; order Nitrospirales; family Nitrospiraceae; genus Nitrospira_D. The sequence continues at coordinate 1,113 of DATIGF010000058.1, forward strand.
TACGCTTGGATCGCGCGCTGGATGGGTTCTCGCCTTGTCCGGCGACTCCCGCGAGAGACGGAGCACTGATGGCTCCGGCCAGAAAATCACGTCGTGCTGTCTTCTTCATCATCCACTCTCCTTCTACTGGGGCCATGCCGAGAGTTCATCGTAGCAGGCCGGAATCGTGACAGGATCAAAACCCCATAAGGTTCGACGCCTACGCCGCCTGCTCAGCGGTGAGAGTAGCGTGAGCAGCACGCTGTCGTGCAGACCGGTGAGGCACCAGTCGCGGTTTGTGACATTCCTTAAAGGACACGGGAACAGACGGCGCACTGCGTTCGTAGCTACGAGTGTGCCGCGCTGCCCAAGAAGGCGCGGCGGACGGGAGTTGCTTGACATGCTGGTTCATCCGGTATTTTTCGTATGGACGTTGGCTGGGCTGCTTGTTGCCGGGACGGCAGCGGGCGCCGAAGGCGATCCGGCCCAACACATTGACCGCTACCTGAAAGGTTGGGTCGACACCGAGCGGTTCTCCGGCAACGTGCTGCTGGCGAAAGACGGGAAGGTCTTGTTCCGGAAATCCTACGGGATGGCCGACATCGAGAACAGTGTGCCGAACAAAGCGGACACGGTGTTCCGCATCGGCTCGATCACAAAATCTTTTACGGCGCTGGCGGTGCTGCAACTGTGGGAAAAAGGACGTCTGGCGCTGGAGGATCCACTCGCCAAGCACCTGCCGGAGACACCGCCAGCCTGGCGGGCGGTGACGCTGCATCACCTTCTGACACACACCTCGGGTGTCCCTGATGTCTCGCAGGCGCCCGCGTACAAGGATTATGGTGACCCGCGGCGAATCGAGAAAGCTCTGGAATCGATGAAAGACAAGCCGCTTCAGTTCGAGCCGGGCAGCCGGTTCACGTACAGCAACGGGGGTTACAGACTACTGGGACGGGTAGTCGAGAAGGTGTCAGGGATGAAGTATGAGGACTTCATGGCGGCGAACATCCTGGTCCCCGCGGGCATGATTCACACCGGCTTGGACCACAACGAGCGAATTGTTCACCATCGAGCCACAGGCTACGTTGTGCAGGACGGGCAGTTGGCGAACGCCATACAGGACGAGATGATGGGTCCGTTCTCGTCGGGCGGACTGTATTCGACCGACGAGGACCTTCTTCGCTTCGATCAGGCTTTGTACTCAGGCAAGCTAGTCAAGAAGGAGACGCTTGAGAAGGCCTTCACTCCGTACGTGAAGGCCGCGTTTCCGCCGCCATTCAACGACCCGAACGCGTACTACGGCTACGGCTGGCTGGTTAGCAGCGTTGAGGGGCACAAGTCGATCGGGCACGGCGGCTGGGTCAACGGCTTCGTCACGGACTTCGCGCGATATCCGGAGGATGGAGTCGTGCTAATCGTTCTCGGCAACATGGAAGGGCCGTGGATGCCAGTCATCACCCAGAAGGCCAACAAGATTCTATGGGGAGCGAGCTACGAGGTCCCCAAGCGCCGCCCGGACGTGAGAATCGAGGCCGCAGCGCTGAAAGCTGTTGCCGGCAGGTACGAGGTGGGGCCCGGAATGGCGCTGGTTTTCACCGCGCAGGACGGCCGGTTGTTTGTCGAGCAGGAGGGCCAGACGCTAAAGCTTGAGGTGAAGGCGGAATCGGCGTCGCAGTTTTTCGTGGTGGACGTGCCGACGACGCTGACCTTCGAGCGGGATGCGCTCGGCACAGTCACCGGAGCCCTGCTGGACATGGACGGGCAGAAGGTCCAGGCGAGACGGGTGAAGTGACTGGGGAACTGCGTAAGCGCGGGCGGACGGAGCCTCTCCCGAGGGGGAGCCTCCTTGATTTCTACTTTTTCGCTGGTCCGGCAGGTTTCTCCGGAGCCGGCAGCGGAAGGTCGAAGTTGAAGACGTCGCGGACAATCCTCCACGATCCATCGGCCTGCTTGCTATAGATTGTCAGCCACTTGCCGCGGTCCTCCACAGGCACTGCCCCGGTGGGGGTGATGGTTTCAGAATAAGTTCCGCGCGAGTAGGCCAAGTCGCCTCGTCCCGCGATTTCCAATGTCTCCAGTTGGACGTTGGAAATTGGCGGAAGGGCCTCAAGCCAGGCCTGGATCGCGGCCCTGCCCTCAACTGCGGGCTCATTGGGCGGCAGAACGATGGCGTCCTCGGCGTATAGCGCCGCCACTCCCTTGAAGTCTCTGGCGTTCATCAGCTTCGCCCAGTTCTCATCAGCCTGGCGAATTGCCGCTTGCTCGGTCTCCGACAGCGCGGCAGGCGCCTGGCATCCGATACTCACACCCAGGCATATCACGATGCCCACGGTCAGAATCAGTCGTCTCTCCACGGCAGTCTCCTCCTCCCGAAGGGTTCCGACCGGCTTGAAAGATACACCCGCCCTGCCAATTATTCAAGGGGCGCGCCGAGATTCATGCGGACGAGGGAACTACCTGCTCAGAGCCGCAGTAGCGAAGAACCACCACGGTAATGTCATCGCTTTGCGGTGCGGAGGCGGCAAACTCGTGTACTCGGCGGACAAGGGTCGTCGCCTGCCGTTCGGCGGTGGCGTCGTTGCCGAGCGAAAGAAGCGTGTCCACGATACCCGATGTTTTGAACATCTTGCTGTCGACGTTCATGGCCTCGTTGACGCCGTCCGTGTATAGGATGAGCGACTCTCCGGAGTTCAACCGGAACTTGCCTTTCGGGAAGTCGAAGCCGTCCATGAAGCCGAGGGCGATGCCGCCTTCCTTCTCGAGCATCTCCACGGCGCCGGAGGACCGAACGATGTACGGCGGCTCGTGACCTCCGTCGCTGTACTCGACGGCACCTGTCCGCAGGTCAATGATGCCAGCGAACATGGTGACGAACATCTGCGATTCGTTGTTCTCGACGAGGAACCGGTTGACCGTGCTTAGCGTGGCCGCGATGTTGTTCTTAATGGCCATGGCCGATATCTTGAACGCCGTCCGCACCATCGCCATAAACAGGGCAGCCGGAATGCCCTTGTCGGAGACGTCCCCAATGACGAAGCAAACGCGATCGTCGTCAAGCAGAAAGAAGTCGTAGAGGTCGCCGCCCACGTCGAGAGCCGGGGTGATGCAGGCGTGGATGTCGATCTCGGCGATGCCGGGAAACGCGGGGAACTTCTTCGGCAGGAGGCCCATCTGGATCTCGCGGGCCAACTGGAGCGACTGTTGCAGCTTCTGGGTCTGGACGTAGGACTCGACAAGCTCAGCCCGCTCGAGCGCAAGTCCAAGATGGATACATATGGCTTGCAGAAACGCTTCGTCCTCGGCGGTGAAGGGTCCGTTGTCCTTGTTGAGGACCTGGACGATTCCCAGCAGCCGGCCCTTCTGGTTGATGATCGGCATCGAGAGGATCGAACGCGTGTGGAAGCCCGACTTTTTGTCGTAGTCCGGGTTGAATCGGGGATCCTGGTACGCGTCGCGGACGTTAATGGTGGAGCGTGTCTGGGCCGTCATTCCTGCAATACCGCTGCCCACCGGAACACGGATCTCCTTGACGTCGAGTCCTTCGGCGACTTTGCTCACCAGTTCGTTCCGCGACTCGTCGTAGAGGAGAAGCGAGCTGCGCTCCGCCTCCATCGCCCGGGTCACCTCGGACACCATGATGGCCAGCAGACGGTCGAGTTGAACCTCCTGGCCGAGGGACTTCGAGATATCGAGAAGGATCTCCAGCTTGCGATCCCTGTCCGTGAGGCCATGAAGCTTGTCGGTCGCCATTTCGGTTCTTAACGCGAAGATTTTTTGAGTTGGACAAAGAAACGGTGCTCGTTGCCACGGTCGGTGACCTCGTACTGGAGGTCATCCACACCATCGAGCGCCAGCAGAATGCCGAGTCCGCCGATCTCCCGTTCTTCGAGCGGACGGCTCAGGTCATCGCCGCTCGGTGTGTCGTGGTAATTGGGATCATACGGCTTGCCATGGTCGAGAAGCCTGATGACGAGATTTTCCGGTCCGACGGCGGCCGAGACCGACATCTCTCCCGACAGCCCGGCCTCTTCGTAACCGTGCAATACGACATTGGTAGCGATCTCGTCGACCGCCAGACAGAGGTTGTAGATCGCGCTCCTGTCCATGCCGGCGGCCTCGGCCGCCTCGGAGACGAACTTGCGGATGGGCTCCAGTGCGTCGAGGGTACCTGGGAACGTGCGCTCTTGCATTAGAGAGGCCTCCGGCCGGACGCGAAACTGGCGGCGGAGAGACCCGAACCTCTGTCCGGCGGACAGTTTCGCGTTTGCTTCGATTCTAGCCCGCCGCTTCGTCGATGTTTTCGCTGTCGGTGATGTAGACGCCCTGGTAGAAGCCGGTCTTCTTGAGAGTCTCGACAACGGTCTCCTGGGGCTTCACAAAGTAGATCTTCAGGCTCGGCTGTTTCTGCTTAGCGAAAATCAGAATGCGCAGACCCGCCGAGGCCATGAAACTCAGCTTCTCGACAGACAGCACAAGGTGCGACGGCGAACTGCTCAGTAACCGGTCCACGGTTTCCCGGACGGCGGGGGCCGAACTCCCGTCAAGCTCTCCGGAAAGAGTGAGGAGGGCCTTGACGCCCTGCACTGACGAACTCATCTCAAGTGCCATTTCAAATAATCTCCTTGATTCTCTACGCGCGATCTGAAACCAGAACCACTACGGACCGTCCGCCGACGATCACCTCGTCCTGGTTCTCAAGCCGGGGCGCATCCGGCAGTTCATAGATGTCCTGCGGCGACGGCATGGAAGTATTGACCGCCACTTTCCAGACGTTCCCACCGCCGGCGTCCGGCAACCGGAAGGGAAGACCGTCCCAGTACGTATTCATGGCGACGTAGATGTCGCCGTGCGGCGGTTCGCCATGCTTGCCGCAAAGCAGGAAAGCGAGCGTTCGGCTGCCTGGAGAGAAATCCGGCCGCCAGACTTCCGTGCCGTGAAAGCTGATATCGGGCTTGCCGCTTCCGACGCGGTCGCGATGCTCATAGAACCAGTTCTTCCGCAGCGTCGAGTGGGCCCGGCGGAAACGGACCATCAGAGAGGTGAACCGCAGCAGTTCGGCGTTGCGATTTTCCAGCCCCCAATCCATCCAGGAGATTTCGTTGTCGAGGCAGTAGGAGTTGTTGTTCCCGTACTGCGTCCGGCCGATTTCATCTCCCATGAGGATCATCGGCACGCCTCGGCTGAGGAGCAGAATCGCCAGTGCGTTCTTCACCTGCCGCATGCGGAGGGCGTGCACGGCCGGGTCCGCGCTCTCGCCTTCCCAGCCGCAGTTCCAACTTTCGTTGTCGTTGCTCCCGTCGTTGTTGTACTCGCCGTTCGCCTCGTTATGCTTGCCGTTGTAGGAAACCAGGTCCCACAGGGTGAACCCATCGTGGCAGGTGATGAAATTAATGCTGGCCGTGGGCCCCCGGTAGTAGTACAGGTCTGGAGAACCCTGGATGCGCGTGGCGATCTCACCGACAAGACCGAGATCTCCCTTAATGAACTTGCGGATGGTGTCACGGTACTTGCCGTTCCATTCGGCCCATCGCCCGTACGCGGGAAAAGACCCCACCTGGTACATGCCGCCGGCGTCCCAAGCCTCGGCGATCAGCTTGCACTTACTGAGCACCGGATCGTAAGCCAGGGACTCGAGAAGCGGCGGATTCGACAACGGCGCGCCGTTCTGGTCGCGGCCGAGAATGGACGCAAGGTCGAAGCGGAATCCGTCGACATGGTACTCAGCGGCCCAGTAACGCAGACAATCCAACACCATGTTGCGCACGACCGGATGGTTGCAGTTGAGCGTGTTGCCGCAGCCGGAGAAGTTGTAGTAGTAACCCCCCGGAGTGAGCATGTAGTAAGTCCGGTTGTCGATGCCCCGGAACGAGATGGTCGGACCGCGGTGATCTCCCTCGGCGGTGTGATTGAAGACGACATCGAGAATTACTTCAATGCCGTTCTGGTGGAGCTCCTTGATCAGCGTTTTCAGCTCGTCCACCTGCATGCCAAAGCGGCCGGTGGCGGCATACCCGGCTTTCGGGGCAAAGAAGCCGAGGGTGCTATAGCCCCAGTAGTTCAATAACAACTCGCCGGTATCGGGGTGCCGCCGGCTGTTCTCCCACTCGTCGAACTCGAAGATGGGAAGCAGTTCGATGCAGTTGACGCCGATCTCCTTGAGATAGGGGATCTTCTCGCGGATGGCGGCGAAGGTACCCGGAGCCGAGACCCTCGCGAGCGGTTGGGCCGTGAATCCGCGGACGTGCATCTCGTAGATGACGAGATCCTGGATGGGCGTCTCGATCGGGCGGTCTCCCTCCCAGTCGAAATCGTCGAACGCGAGACGCGAGCGGTGGGGGTAGAGATTGGTCCAATCCGGCTGCTCCCGCCACACGTCCCGCCCACCAACCACGCGGGCGTAAGGATCCATCACGATCTTCGTGCGGTCGAAACGGTGGCCGGCGTCCGGGTCAAAGGGGCCGTCGAACCGGTATCCGTACTCGAGCTCTTCGTAATCGAGATCGAAGACGATCATCGAATAGACGTCGCCGATGCGAAACTCCGGCGGGAAGTCGATCTCGACGAACGGCTCTGGCTCGTGCCTTCGGAACAGAGCCAATGTACACGAGGTGGCGGAACTCGAGAAAACCGAGAAGTTCACTCCGTTTGGAACGATGGTGGCGCCGAACGGGAGCGTGTGGCCACGCCGAAAGCGATACCCATCGTGCTCGTGAGTGGGGTAGTAGTCGATCCGAGTTTCCATGTCCGTGCGATTCATTTGAAAGCCTCCAACGCCTCCTGCTCGGTTGCAGCCAGCTTGAAGAAGTTCAGAAACCCGGTGTGGGACATGACCGCCTGGATATCCTGGGAAACGCCGAGAAGGACCAGCTTTCCCTTCTTGGCGGTGAATTCCCGATAAGCCAGCAGCAGCAGCCTTAGACCGGCGCTGGAGAGGTAGTCGACGCCGGACATGTCCAAGATGACCTGCATCGACTTCTCTAGCGCCGGCCGGATCTCCTCACGGACCTGAGGAGCGGTCTTACCGTCGAGGCTGCCGGTGAGGGCAACCCGTGTGATGTTATTCTGCTCTGACACCTGCACCGTCATCTGAGGCTTACCTCACTTACTGCGACTGAAGCCAGTTCGTCGGAGCGATCCTCACCTTGACCTGCTGCCGCTTGTCGCCGGCGGGGAGCTTTACGGTCAAGCCGGCCGCGTCGAAGCCGTCGTACTTCTGACCGTCGATCCAGCATTCTTCGATGCGGATGCTGCCCGGCGGAAGGATGTCGGGAGAGACGCGCAGGATGTTCTCCGGAAACGCATTCGGGTACGGCTTGAAGTAGAAGTCCATCGGCTGCTTGGTGATCAGCAGGTTGGTGTAAACAGCCGACAGGAAACAGAGTTCCATGGAGTGATATGCGCTCATGGAATGGCTGCCCTTGAAACGCTCGTTGCCGAGCAGGTACGGCAGGCCGTTGGCGAGCGTGTTGAAGTAGACACCACCGTCGTCGTGGTCGAGGAAGAACGCGTTGTAGAAGGCGGCCGCCTCGCGCGCGTGCCGTAAATGTTGATCGTCTTTCAGAACGCCATGGAGAATGAGGTAGGCGAGGATTGACTGCTCCTGCTGCCACCACGCCTTGCGGTCGTGCCAGACGAATCGGTAGTGCGCACCGTCGGGCTGAATGACGCGCTCCACCACGTCGTACCAGCCGCCGCGCTGCCGGTCACTGCCCGCCTCGGGCATGAGTTCGGCGATCTTCCGGGCCAGCGACACGTAGTCGTCCTTGCTCTTCAGGGAGGTCATCCGCATCAGGTTCCAGGCGATTTTCAGGTTGTGGCCGACCACGGCGCGATTCTGCTGCCATCCCCAGCCCTGATCGTGGCTCCAATCCTCGAAGAAACGTTCGTTGACGAACGGCGAATTCTCGTAGTCCGGGAAATGGCGGCAGATTGTGTCGAACGTGTACTCGAGGAATTCGGCGTGTTTCTGGGAGCCGGTGGCAAGGTAGAGGTTGATCAGGTAAGCCGGCGCGTGATCACCGACCGAGTTCCAGTTCTTCTTGGCGCGGTTGTTGCCGAGAGACTCAGCCCGCGGATCGAGCGAGATCGGGTCGAGGTGCGAGAAGTAGCCGCCTTTTTCGTTGTCCTTGTAATACTTGTCGAACAACTCGATCGTTTTCTCCATGTCCCACATAATCTTCGGGTCGCCAGTCAGCCTGTAAGTCATGCAGGGGCCGCACAGCGCGTAGATCTGTTCGTAGGCGGGGATCGAGTAGTAGTCGTCGGAGAACTCCGACGTCAGAAGTTTTTCTTCCTTATCGCCGGAGACCTTGATCCCGTGGTACCAGTAGACAACGCCATTGTCCTCATCAAGGAAGCGCATGTGGTCGCGGAGGTACTGGGTGCCCTTTTCGGAAGCTTCAAGGAAGGCGTCTTCGCCAGTGAGCATGTACGCGGTGGAGAGACCGTAGATCAGGCGGCTGATCGTGTCGGTCTCCTGAAGGTAGTCGCCCTTCTTCGCGCCTCCGAGGTGTAGGAAGGTCCGGTAGTTCCGGTAGTCGATTTCCTGCCCCGGATGGTTGAATTGCCACTTCAGGTAGGAGTGACCGATGGACCGTGACTGGTTGATCCACCAGTCCGGCTCCTCATGGCGGAACACGCCTGGACCTTTTCCCGGAAATACGATCCACTGGGCCTCGAACCTTCCCGTTCCCTCCCCGCCCGGGTAAAACGTCCCATAAACAAAGACAAACTGACGGTTGAGCGCGATCAGGGATGGCGTCAGGCCGGTGGCGTCCCTGTACCCCTCTCCGAGGTTGCGCGTGAAGCGGGCATACGTCGTGGGCGTCAGGTGAACCGTCTGCTCGCGGCCGTCCAGAAGGTTCAGCGTAAACGCGTTCGCCTTCGAATCAACGGAACTGACGTATCCGGCCACGGTGTCAGAGAATGTAAAAGCGACGTTCATTGTCCATCTTCCTTTCCAGGGAACTAAGCCAGCTCTTCACACATCAGAACCGACGTTTCTTAGATAGCAGCGACCCAGGCCGGCTTCGGAGACTGCCCAAAACCACGCCCTCTTGCGCTAATCCGGGAAATGTGACCGTCTTGTTGCAACGAAAACAATGCATCCCCAGACTCACAGCTTATCCATCGAAATGCTCAAAGCCGCACCTCAGACCGGCGGCCCACGGCGCGCGGTGTTCCATTCCGCCCAGGCTCGGTCGCTCCCAGCGCACCAGACCGAGTCCTCACCTGAGGGCCAGCACACCCATAGCAAGAGCATTCAGATCGGACAGCGTTCCGCCAGATTCAAATAGTCCCAGATCAGCGTCGCGTAGCAGCAATACTACCACAGCTGTCAAGGCTTGCCAAGGATTTTTTGTCTCTATACAGTATATTGTACTAAGGCGGGCGAACCGGGAGAGTACTAGAAGATATAGGATTTTTCGATCCTTATAGGTGCGTCACCGAAGGGAATACGACATGCGAGACCCACACTCTCCTCTTGACGAGTTTGCATTGTGGTGATATTGTTATAGGCATCTCGTTTCTCCTGGGAAGGAAAAATAACATATGAACGGCAAGATTGGCGTCCTCATAGAGGACCATTTCGATCAGACAGAATTTCGCATGTTCAACGAGTTCTTTCCCAAACATGGTTACGAGGTCGAGTATATCTCCCACCTGTGGGGTAACCCAGAACTGCACTTTGGCGGAAACCCTGATGACGGCCGCATCGAGGAGCACGTGATCGTCAAAACAGAGCTTAACAATGTTAAGCCGTCGGACTACAAGGGCATAATCCTCATCGGCGCCTATGCCATGGACCGGCTGCGGTATCAGGCGAATCCCAAGAAGGGCCAGCCAAATCAGGCGCCCGCAGTGGCCTTTATCCGAAAGGCGATGTCGGAGAAGGCCAAGATCGGCACCATCTGCCACTCTCTTTGGCTGTTGTGCGCAGATCCAGCGCTTCTCAAAGGCCGAAAGGTCACCTGTGCCCACAACATCATCTGCGATGTGGAAAATGCCGGCGCCGAGGTTGTTTTCGGCGGGGACGAAACGGCCGACCTCGTTGTCGACGGAAATCTGATCACGGCCAAACATCCCGCCGCCACCCAGCAGTTCATGGAGACTTTCCTCAAAGAGATCGAAGGCCGGGCTTCCGCCGCGGGCCGGTGAACTCATAGCAATCCAGCCATTGTGAGGGACAAAACGATGCGAACGGTGAATTTCGCGGCCAGGGACCACGAGGGACAAGTGGTGTTCTATGTCCTGCTGTGGAAGAGAAAAGGGATTTCTTTGGACCTGTTTGACGACTATTGGCGAAATGTCCATGGTCCTGTCTGTGCACGGCTCCCGGGCCAGCATCAATACTGGCAGCTCCACGTGGCCCACAACGACGGCGGCGTCTGGCCTGAGATCGCGGGCATCAACTACTCGACTCCGGATGACAACCAGTTCGACGGCATTGCTGAGCTGACCTTCCGATCCGAAGCGGACCGCAACACCTGGTTCCGTTCCGCGGCGATCCTCATGGACGACGAGCACAACCTGTTCCGCAAGGCAATTGGCTACAACACCAGCCCAGGGAACTCCAAAACGTACGTGGACGGCATCGCGACGGGGGACCCCAACGGTTCGCTTGGCATCCCCAAGTTCCACGTCATGGTGAAGAAGGCCGATGGAGTGAGCACCGCGGAATTCCGCAAATACTTGAGCACAAGCGTCGCCCCCGCGGTGGCCTCCAGCGATCTCGCTCTAAAGTTCCGGCTGCATCTCTTCGAGGAAGTTGACGCCTCTCGCCCCGACGCCGCCGGCGTTGCCCATGCCGAGCCGCGTGACCAGAACTACGATGCGGCGTTTGAGATTGCATTCGCCAACCGTTTGGATATGGAGAGCTTCTTCGCTTCGGACGCCTATGCCGCAGCCACGGCGAATCAGGCCACGTACGTGAAGCAGATCAGCCCCTTCCCAGAAAGGAGCGCCTACACTTTCGTCTACAACGGTGCGATGACCTTGGCGGGCCAGCGCAGTTCGACGGTTGCGGAGCTGATTACGAGTATTGGGGCGGTGAACCAGTTGAAGGCCGACATTACCGGATTGATGCTGGGCCAGTTGGCCACGGCACAGGCAAAGGGCGCGTAGGAAAGGAAGGGACTCCAAGCTGTGGCCGACATTTCCATAAAGAAGAACGCGGTCTTGGGCGATCCAGCGCTACAAGAGGCATTGAGTTCCGTTCATCCGCGCTTCGGCGACTTCTGTACCCGCGTGGCTGGTGAAGCCTGGGGACTCCCACTGATCGATCAGCGAACCAAAGCGCTGATCACGATCGCCGTCGATGTGGCGAATGCCAATGAGACCGGCCCCGGAGCGCCATTCGAAGCGCACGTGCACATGGCTCTCAGACAAGGTGTGACGCTCGCCGAAATTGAAGAAGTACTGTTGTTCATGTGCGTTTACGCGGGGTTCAACAAAGCCGCGAGCGCGTTCGGCCGGCTGGGAGAGATCGTAGCCAAGGGCAAGACCGGTTTTGGGGATCCGGTCTGATCACGAACGCAGCATCAAACTCAAGCGACTGTGGCTGCCATTTCTAACTGAGGGGAGACAAGGATGCGAAAGAGGATCAACTATTACAAGGACTTGGCTGCGGATTACTCCGTACCGAAGCCGGTTTCGCCCCAGGTGTCCAAAAAGCTGCTCGACGAGGCGAGCCGGTACATCGCGCTGAAAGAGGTAAAACTGCCTCAGATCGGTCCGGGGTATAGCTCGGAACAGATCGAGAAGGAGAACAAGGCATGGTGGCCGACGCACTGCGAAGCCCTTCGAAAAGGGCGCGGTGATCTGCTGACGGGTGAATACCGCAGCGACCTTGTCTACTTCTGCCAGGACGGCCCGTACTACGGCCTCGATGAGCAGAAATCCCGCGAACAGCATTGGTGGGCGCTGATTGCCCAGCCTGGGGTCATCATGACCTGGCCGATCGTGATGTTCCATGGCGAGTTCGTTCATTTCGAATGGGCCTGCATGGACACAGCAACGAACGAGACGATCGCGAAAGGCACTGTCTGCTGGGTGCGGCGCGGCCACCGGGGCGCCTGCTACTTCAAGAGTGAGCAGTTGACTTTCTACCGGGACGTGTTCGCTCCGCAGGAACTGATCAACCTGATCACGACATAGCGACCGCTCTGAAAACCACTGGGGAGGGATTCAATGCATTCGGAGATTATTGACCGTTTGTTTTCCGCCGTCCACAACAACGACGTGCAAGCATACCTGACGTGTTTTACTGAGGATGCCGAGTACCGGGCCGGAAACTTTCCCGCGGTAAAAGGGCACCAAGGCATCGTCGAGTTCGCCAAACCCATGCTGGAAATGTTCTCCAGTGTGACTCACACTGTGAAGAACATCTGGCAATCGGGCGACATCGTTTGCTGCGAGTTGGACCTGACTTACGTGAGGCGCAAAGATGGAAAAGTAGTCACTGTCCCGTGTTGCGACGTGATCAGGCTTGAAGGCGGGAAGGTCAAGTCGCTGCGCGCCTTCCTGGACCCAAGTCCGGCGTTTTCATAGGAGCCCGCCTGCTTATCCGTTCCACCAGGTGCTGGTGAGTATCGAGATTGGAGTCAAACGTGACAACTAGTGCAACACAGACAATTCGACATCTGATCAGCTTGTTTGAGGGGTTTAAGGTAGAGGAAGCCCTCACGCTCTTCACCGACGATGCCACGTATCGCTTTGGAAATTTCCCCACCGCGAACGGGA
>DATIGF010000059.1:0-31849 GCA_035454865.1 Nitrospiraceae bacterium
TCAGTCATGCGGCGGCAGGTAGTGGTTAAGGAGAACGTTCACGGCCGTTGCGGGCGGAGTATAACACATCGAATTCAGGATGACCGGCGAAGCAGTAGGGGGGGGCCGCCCGCGCTGTGAAGAGTGCTAACAGTTTCCTGATCGAGAAGAAAGAGGAAGAGGGAAAAATTCTGGACGGGACAAGTGACAGGCGAGATTGAAAGCTTTTATGTTACTCGAGAATATACTTGTTAGGGTCAAGAGCCTGGCCATGGACCTTAACCATGTAGTGCAGGTGAGGACCGGTTGCAAGACCGGTGCTCCCGACGAGACCAACGACGTCGCCGCGATTGACTCTCTGTCCTTCCTTCACTAACGACTTTGCCAGGTGACCATACAGCGTCTCAACCCCAAATCCATGGTCGAGACGAACGATGTTGCCTAACTTGGGATCAAATCCCGTCGCTGTGACTCTGCCTTGCGCCGGAGCCTGGACTGGGGCATTTGGTGCTGCGCCGATATCCAACCCATCATGCCAGGCCGGCTTTTCGGTAAAGGGAGAAATTCGGGGGCCAAAGCCTGAAGTCACCCAACCCTTCACTGGCCATATCGACGGGGTCGCGGCCCAGCGAGACGAGCGTTGCTCAGCTGCCTGGGCTAATTCGTTCAAAAGGCGCTCCTGGGTGGCAGCTTCTCTTGAAAGCCATCCCAAGCCTTCTTTGACCGACGCAACCGCCTCGAGGTCAGCATGAGCTGATTCAGTCCTGGCTGATGGCGTGCGGCCATGATCCCCTTCAGCCCTTTGCTTATCATTGCCTGAACTAACCCCTGCGCCTTTATCCGCACTGCCGCTGGGCATCGTGCTTCCCTCTGGAAGAGGCACTTCCTCACCACCACGACCATTGACCATATCCCCAGTCTTGGGAACTTCAATCCCCAACATGACCCTAAGTCGCTGATTAACCTCTTTCATGGCCAAGATTCGTTTCTTGAGATCATCGATAGCTGTTGAGAAAGCTGCGGTCTGCTCGCGTGCACTCATGGCCTCAGTGCGGAAAGCCGCCAACTCCCAGACCTCTCCTGTCCGAATGACGTAGTGGGAGATTACGAGAAGATCTGCAATGACCAATAAACATCCAACTATTAACAGCTTACGAACAAATTTCCTCGGGAAACTAAAGCGCAGAGGTTTCGCGGTTGACCCTCGGAAGATCACCACAGTGTAAGCGTCGCTGTTTTCCTGGCTGTTCATCTGACCCATGACATTCACTCCCTCATTCTTCGGGAGACCCAGGGCACTGAGATGGTGATGAGTCTACCCATCTAGCCAGCCATGGTCAACCCTTATGATAGCAATGAAAGCAGAGCCTTTCTTGGCCACATCATCTAGCGTGTTTCTCTTACTACCCACTCAATATATTGTGGTAGACATTTTGAGACCGGCATAGCAATGATTTCAGGCACCTTGTAGGAATGCATCTCCTGAACCGCCTCCTGAAGTGCTTGAAACTTCTCTGACGTCGTTTTCAAGAAAATCATGGCCTCCTGGTCGGTCATCAGTTTTCCTTCCCACCAATAAGTTGAGTGCACCTTGGGAATTATCGTCGCACAGGCGGCTAAACGGGACCTCACCAACTTATCTGAAATGCTTGAAGCCTCTTCTAGAGTGGCAGCCGTAACCATGACGACCAGGATGCCTGTTGTCTCTATTCCCATTTCGGTGGGAAAAGATACCTGATGCCCCATTTCACAAGCAACTGGATCTGCACGGCTCCTGTTTCGTTATTGGCTTGGCAACTTATACGTAGATGTAAAGCAACACTCATGCCTCATTGCAGAAACAACGTTTTTATAAAAATGTTATTTTTCAATTACTTATACAATAACCGCACATTGAACTTCTGGTTTTCAATAGGATTGATGTCTGTGAAATGCGACACAGTTGACGATGTTTGACAAAAATGTACAAAATTTGGCAATTTTCAAGTTCACGCCCTGCTCGAATGTATATGGTTTCAAAGCGGCTCCTCAGGGTCACTGCCTATCGGGTGGGGGAAAATAGCAATAACACTGTTCCCGTCCAGTCGCAATAAGCCTGAAGCACCTTTATCGAATTGATCTGGTGAATTTGACAGCCTTTTCCTGAGTCACATAAGATGACGAGCTGTAGTGCGATTTATCAGCTGGAGGACTGTCATGAGCTTTTCAATCACGCCCAAGGAACTGAAAGCCCGAATCGATAAGGGGGATAAACTTGTGTTGTTGGATGTTCGGGAGCCCTGGGAGAATTCGCTGGCCAAACTCGAGGGATCTGTGCTCATCCCCCTTGGTACGTTACCTCAGTCACTCTCAAAACTCGATAGGAATACTGAGATAATCGCCTATTGTCACCACGGGATGAGGAGCGCAGACGCCACCGGCTTCCTCCTGCAGCAAGGCTTCCCGAACGTCAAGAATCTGGTTGGTGGGATTGATGCCTGGTCCGCCCAGGTGGACGGAGCAGTTCCTAGATATTAGGGGTACCCGTATGTAGCCATTGGGGGCATAAGCCGCAACTAGGTACTGCTAATTACCCCATCTGTTCTCGAAAAAACTCTACGGTCTTCTTAAGTCCATCGGTGAGTTCCACTTTGGAGTCCCACCCGAGCTCCTGCCTGATTTTCGCGGGGTCGATTACGCTGCGCATATGTTCTCCTGGCTTGGCCGGGCCGTGAACTTCCTTACAACCGGAACCTGTAAAGCTTACAAGCATCCGGAAGAGTTCATTGATTGAGGTCTCAGCTCCGGTTCCGACGTTATATATCCCCTGGGAATCAGGCCCCATCGCAGCCAAGTTGGCTTCTACCACATCATCAACAAAAACAAAATCTCGAGTCTGACGACCGTTCCCATTGATGATGGGCTGTTCATTGTTCAGCATTTTTTGTATGAAGACAGCAATGACGCCGGCTTCGCCTTCGGGGTCCTGCCGCGGTCCATATACATTGGAATACCGAAGGCTCACGACTTGAATACCGCTGGTGCGCCGGAAGTAAGATAAATAGTGCTCCGCACAGAGTTTACTGATGCCATATGCGGAAACCGGATTGGTTGCATGAACCTCTGGCGCGGGATAGGTCTCCTGTTCGCCATAGATCTCGCCCCCAGATGAGGCGAATACCACCTTTCTCACCCCATGCCGAACCGCCTGCTGAAGGACATTCATGGTGCCCAGAACGTTGACTTGGGCATCGAACACAGGATCTTCAACTGACCGCCGCACACTGATCTGCGCCGCAAGATGAATCACTACGTTGGGCCGTTCATTACGAAACACCCGTTCCAGGCGCCCGCTTTGAATGTCGAGCTTATACAGACTGGCAGCACGATTGACGTTCCTTCGCTTCCCGGAAGATAGGTTGTCAACGACTACGACGTTGTGTCCCTCTTCCACGAGGCGATCAACCACATGAGACCCGATAAATCCTGCGCCACCCGTCACGAGTACCTTCATCATCCCTCCAGCAGCTCTACGATACGTCGCGGTTGCGTTCCTCTTTCATACCATGAAGCAAACCATTGAACTCGAAAATTGCCAAAATTTCATGATTCCCCTTTTTCCCTTTAATGGGGCAGTCCAGTGTCCTCCTCGCCTGCAAACCTATCGTCGTCGCAAAGCCAACAATTCTCCGGAGCACCTCCTGTCGTTGGGTCTCCTCACGAACAATCCCACCTCGACCGACTTGTCCCTTTCCCACCTCAAACTGCGGTTTGATAAGTGCGATGACCAGCGCGCCAGGGCTTAAGAGCTGAATGATGGGAGGGAGTACTTTCGTCAACGAGATGAATGAAACATCAATGGCCACAAGACCCACCGGCTCAGGAATTGAAGTGCGATCAATATAACGAATATTGGTCCTCTCAATCAGCACGATACGAGGGTCTTGCCGCAGCCGCCAGTCAAATTGGCCATAGCCCACATCGACGGCATACACTCGCGCCGCCCCTCTCTGAAGCAGACAATCCGTAAAGCCTCCGGTCGAGCATCCGACATCAAGACAGACCACACCCTGAGGATAGATCGAACAGGCATCTAGCGCCGCAGCAAGCTTGTCTCCGCCCCGGCTAACGAAGCGAGTGACTTGTTGAAGAATCTCGATCATCGCTTCAACAGGAATCGATTTGGCCGGTTTGTCCACAACCGCGCCGTTCACCTTAACCTCGCCGGCAAGAATCATCCGCACCGCAGCATCCCGACTCTGCGCCAACCCCTGCGTCACCATGAGATGATCGAGGCGATCTTTTTCGAGAGGTGTCTTAATACCCATGAATATTGAAGGTAAAAATCAAGGGGAGAGAAGGAGATCGGACTGCTGAAACCCTACGACCCGGAATCGGAGCCCTGCGTGTCATCGTCATCAGCTGAGAATGCACGAAGCTGTTTTTTACCGTTCTTATCTTGGACGAGGACCTCGACTTTCCGCTCAGCCTCTTCCAGCACTTTTAAGCAGTTCTTTGAGAGGCGAATGCCCTCTTCGAAAATCTTCAATGATTCATCGAGAGGCAGATCCCCCTTCTCCAACTCGCCCACGATGGCTTCCAATCGCGCCATCGCCTGCTCAAACTTTGCTCCGGCCACTACAATCTCCTTCCAAAAGGTGATTCATTATAACGGGTCTCATCCCGTTTTCAAACCGAAGGATCCTTTACAATCTTGTTCACGGTGCAGTGCAATTGCCCCTCAGCCAACCGTGCCAACACTCCTTGGCCAACTGAAACTTGGCTGGCATCGCGAATCACTTGGTGCGTTGAGACTGTCTCCACAATGCTATAACCACGACCCAGAATCGCCAGCGGGCTCAGATTATGCAAACTGGCCAGACAGGTGTATGCCTTCTGCATCCTTCGCTCCAATCCATATTGCATGACGCCCACAAGACGGGAGCGCAAATGTGGCACAACGGCCATACCATGAAGCACTTGCGACCCCGGACTTCTGGTTACCAGCTCATGCTTGATAAATTGGACTTTCTTCCACCCTCGTTTGAGAACGCCTTGCACAGCCTGCCGCATCTGAACGACCGCTCCGTCCACACGCTGTGCTTCCTGCAGAATCCGGAAACGAATACTGGCGATTTGAGCGAGAATGAGCTCAAGCCGTTGATGCTCTTCGGCACAACGCAAGGTCATCGCCTGCGTGCAGCGGGTGGTAAGATCGGCAAGGCGCCCCACAACTTCGCGCAACACCGGTGCTACAGCTTCCGCTGCGGCTGACGGAGTAGGCGCGCGGACGTCAGCCGCAAAATCGGCTAAGGTGATATCCGTCTCATGCCCCACGGCCGATACCACCGGAACATGCGACGCCACAATCGCACGCACCACGACTTCCTCATTGAAACTCCAAAGATCTTCCGCAGAGCCACCTCCCCGCCCCACAATGATCACATCGACGTGGTCTGATTCATTCAACGATCGAATCGCCGACGCAATCTGTTCAGCAGAACCCTCTCCCTGGACCTGCACTGGAACAATGATGATCCCCAGGATGGGACAGCGGCGATGCAGCACGGTAAGCATGTCCTGAACGGCTGCACCGGTGAGCGACGTTACAATGCCGATTTTCCGAGGAAAAGCCGGCAACGGTCTTTTTCTTTCTTGGTCAAAGAGCCCCTCCACAGCAAGACGATTCTTGAGTTGTTCGAAGGCCAGTTGTAACGCCCCGCGGCCCTTGGGCTCCACATGCTCTAGAATGACCTGACACTCGCCACGCGGTTCGTATACCGTCACTCTTCCCCGCGCAATTACGTGCAGCCCGTCTTCCAATCCGAACCGTAATCGAACGGCGGCCGACCTAAAGATCACGGCCCGAATCTGACTGGAGTCGTCCTTAAGGGTGCA
The DNA here is from genome assembly GCA_035454865.1 of Nitrospiraceae bacterium. Classification (GTDB taxonomy): domain Bacteria; phylum Nitrospirota; class Nitrospiria; order Nitrospirales; family Nitrospiraceae; genus Nitrospira_D. The sequence goes on from DATIGF010000059.1 coordinate 5,857, forward strand.
GTAGAGATGCCCGGAGCCGGGCGCACGCAGGTTGGAGATCTCTCCTTCAAGCCACACTTCGGCAAAATCAGCCTCAAGCGACGTACGAACCAGGCCGGTCAGTTCCGAGACGGTGAGAACTCGCCTCGAGGAGGAGTCAGCGGGGGTGAGGAAGGACCGAGTACGAATGCTCGTGGACAATCTCCTCTAGTCGATGATACGAATTCGTTCAAAGGCGATCGCCTTGCCCAACCGGGCATCGAGTTCGAGTAACACCGCACAGAATACCGATGGTCCCGAGGCTACCTCAAACCGGCGGGGCATACCAGTCAGAAACTTTTCGATCGCCAGTTCTTTCTTCACCCCGATCACCGAATGAAGCGGTCCGGTCATACCGATATCGGTGATATACGCCGTCCCTCTGGGAAGGATCTGCTCGTCGGCGGTTTGCACATGCGTATGGGTTCCAACAACAGCCGTCACATCTCCATCCAAGTAGTGGCCCATGGCCATTTTCTCCGACGTGGCCTCCGCGTGCATGTCGACAACTACCGCCGAGGTCTCTCGCTTTAATCGCGACAATTCTCGTTTGGCAACTTGAAAAGGGCAATCAATCGTCGGCATGTAGGCCCGCCCCATCAATTGAAGCACTGCAAGCCGCTCTCCGCCTGGGGTCTCAATAACCACGCTTCCATTCCCGGGAACCCCGGCCGGATAATTCGCGGGACGCAGCAAACGCGTTTCGCGGGTGAAATAATCCAGCGCTTCCCTCTTGTCCCACGCGTGGTTGCCCGTGGTGATCACCGATAAGCCCATTTCAAAGAGCTCTTCGGCCAACTCCGGTGTAACACCGAATCCGCCCGCGACATTTTCGCCGTTTCCGATGACCACATCCACTTGACGTTGCGCAACTATGCGCGGGACCGCGCGCGCCACAGCCCGCCGTCCCGGCTCTCCCATAATATCGCCGATGCAAAGAACCTTCATTTCGCGTATTCCACGTACCGGCTTTCCCGGATAACCGTAACCTTGATCTGTCCGGGATAGGTCAACTCCTGTTCGATCTTCTTTGCAAGTTCACGCGAGAGCTGGAACGACTCCGCATCGGTGATGTCCTCCTGTCGCACGATCACACGGATTTCGCGCCCTGCTTGAATCGCATAGGCCTTCTGCACGCCTTTCTGTCCCGTGGCCAGCGATTCCAGTTTCTCCAAACGCTTCACGTAGGACTCCAGTGCTTCTCTCCGGGCCCCGGGTCGTGCTGCCGACAGTGCCTCAGCTGCAGCCACCAAGACGCTCTCCGGACAGATCGGCTCCACCTGCTCGTGGTGCGCGGCAATCGCATTCACAATCTTGGGGGACTCGCCGTACTTTTTGGCAATCTCCGCCCCTAGCATGGCATGCGGTCCTTCTTCTTCGTGGCTGACTGCCTTGCCGATATCGTGGAGTAACGCCCCGCGCCGCGCCAGCCTGACATCGAGGCCCAGTTCCGACGCCATGATGCCGCAAATGTAGGCGGCTTCCCGGGCATGATAGAGATTGTTCTGCCCGTAGCTCGTGCGGTATTTCAGCCGTCCCAACACTTTGATCAGCTCGGGATGGAAATCCGCAAGCCCCAGCTCGAAGATGATCTTTTCGGCTTCCTCATACATCAACTTGTCGATGTCAACCTTCACCTTCTCCACAATTTCTTCAATTCGCGTGGGATGAATCCGCCCATCATGCATCAGCCGTTCGAGCGAGACTTTAGCAATTTCGCGTCGTAAGGGATCAAACCCCGAAATGATTACTGCCTCCGGCGTCTCATCGATGATCAAATCAATCCCCGTAGCCGCCTCAATCGCACGGATGTTGCGCCCTTCCCGACCGATGATCCGTCCCTTCATCGCATCGTTCGGAATCGGAACCACAGAGATCGTTGACTCCGACACGTAGTCGCGGACGACACGTTGGATGGAGCTGGTGATAATTTCGCGGGCCTCCCTCTCGGCATTCTCACGGGCCTCTTCGATTGTTCGCTTCGCAATACCGGCCGCATCGAGGCGTGCCTGCGATTCCATTTCAACGATCAAGTGCTTCTTGGCCTCTTCAGCCGTCATACCGGCCACACGCTCCAATGCCTCGCGATGCTCTCGTTCAGCCTTGGCGCAAGCGGCTTCCTTCGCCGCAAGCCCCTCTTCCCGACGCGCGAACTCCTGCTCGCGTTTCTGTGACTCGCTCTCCCGCTTCTCGATCGTCGCAAGCTTCCGATCGAACGCCTCTTCCCGTTGGAGCAGTCGCTTCTCGACCGCCGAGAGCTCGATGAGTTTTGCCTTCTGCTCCTTTTCCAGTTCCGACTTTGCCTGAAACACGAGATCTTTGGCTTCAAGCCTGGCCTCTTTCAGGACATTCTCAGCCTCACGCTGCGCATTCTGCACAACGTGCTTCGCCTGCTCCTCCAACTCGGTCCGCTTGGCAGCAGCCATGTTGCGCCGCACCAATTCGAATAATCCGACACCCACGAGGGCTCCGAAAAGCCCGCACAATATGTACACGACAATTGAGGTTGAAATGGGAGTCACCCCCTTCTCGGAATAACCAGGCAAGCGCACCTGGTTCACGCACACTGTAACAGTTCAGATTAAGCGGGGTACGAATGGACGGAAGAAGCCCAGGAGATCGCTAGCAGCTCAGCTCAGAAACGAACGAGAAGGTCTGTTTACCTGTACGACACCAGCGAAGTTCCTCTCGCCGCCCCTCGATCGCGGGATCCGGAGACGCCGAGTTCCCGGCCGTCGAAGTGGATTGGCCAAAGAAACAGGTATGGGATATTCATACCCGCCATGACCGGCTAGCAGCCACTGCGTACCACCTGCAACTTGTTGCTGCATGTTCCCGAAGAACTGCCGGACGGGAGTGACCCACATGGTGAGAATCCACCAGACTAACCCATCGTACATGGATACCCAAACATCCTCTGTCGCTCTCACAACACTCGTTTCCAGTTGAGTCAACTATTCTAAAATGGTGCCCCTAGTCTCCCGCTTGTCCACAAGCACACTCGCCTAACTGCTTATTCTGAGCTCACGATAACAAAGGACCCTTTTGAAAGCAAGGTGAAACTGGTAGTCTCATCGAAAGAGCGACGTCGGCATTTGCTCTTCAATAGATTCCATCAACGTCACCATCCGCCGGTCGACATCGGCCTCACCCTGCGCCCGTTTCTTCTCTGACTCAAAGAATTGGTGGGCGAGATTTATCGCCGTCAACACAGCCAATTTCGACGGGGTCGCCGTCTTCATTCCTTCGGCCAGGTGCTTCATGTGATCATCGACAAAATGGGCCAGACGCCGAATATAGGCGTCGTCAGCATCCCCGCGGATCGAATACCGTTGGCCGTAGATTTCGACATCAATCGTCTTAGTCAAGGGCCACCTCCTTGGAATCATCCACACATTCCAGCAGTTCGATCTCACCGATTACTTTTTCAATCCTTGACTTGATATCGATCCGCTCTTTCTCCCACCGGCGATTCAAGTCATCCTGTGACGCCAGTCGTTGACGAGCCGACCTGACTTCATCTTCTAACGAGGCGTTTTTTCGCTTCAGTTCCTGCACTAGTTTCACCAAATCCCTGATTCGAGTTTCAAGCGCATCAAGACGATCCAATGACATGGCAACCTATATCCCTCTCACCCCTATGGATTGTGGCGCACTATAAAAACTTCACAACATCTTGTCAAGAAATGAGCTTTGGCTCTCCCGCGAGGCGCCGATATTCTTTGTAGCTCCGGAGCACGCGCTTCACATACTGTCGGGTCTCTTGAAAAGGAATCAATTCCACAAACTCGTCTTCGCTACGTCCGCGATGGGCTGTCGCCCAGGTTCCTACGACGATCGGGCCGGCATTGTAGGCCGCAATGGTCTGCATCACGTTGCCGGAAAACTGTGCGAGCAATTGGTCGACGTACCGGACCCCAATCCGGATGTTGGTCTCCTGATCGAATAGATCCTCACGCACCACACCAGGAAGATGATGGCGTTGGGCCACCGCATTTGCAGTGGCGGGCATGACCTGCATCAGCCCGATGGCCCCGACACGGGAAACGGCGCGCCAATCATATTGACTTTCTTCCCGGATGATCGCGGCGACGAGATAGGGATCGACCCCGTCAACCCCCTGTGTCCTAATTGTGGGAATCAGTCCGGTGGGATAGGCCACGCTCCAGAGGCTCGCCGCCACCGGTCCGCCGGTCCGCTCCAGCCTGTCGCGGAATCGGGCCCTCGCGAGGCGCAGCGCATGATGATGGGCCCCAACTTCATTCAACATCACGGACAAAGCCATCAATGCGTCGGGATCGCGGCTGTAACGGTCCGTCAGGGCGGTGAGTTCTCTCGCTGCATCCTGCTCAAGACCCAGAGTCCTGAGTTCAACCGCCCGCCGATAGGCCGGCTGCTGATCAATTTCCGTCCGATTGGCGTCTGGAAATGCCGCGGGTGCGTCGGAGACCGCCGTTGCCGAAGCGGCCGCGACTTGAACGCTCTCCGGCTCAGCGGGAGCAAGAGCAGGTATGTCAGCCTGCTCCCGCGCTAGCTGACAGTAATATGTGTAGGGGTACCGTTGGCAGAGGAGTAGGAATACCTCTCGCGATTTCGGACTGCCGGTTTGGCCATGAGAACGGGCAATCCAGTAGAGCGCCTGCGGTTCAAAATCGCTGTCCCGCTGGTCGACGATGTGTTGCCATACTGTGACCGCGTCACGATATCGAGCCGTTCGATAGAATACCCAGCCCTCCCGCCATTGCGCTTCAGCCCGCTGGGATGCCGGCTCACCCGACTTCGCTACCTGCCGGTACTTCGCAATCGCCTCATCAAATTGCGCCTGATCTTCCAGCCAGATCCCGGCAAACAAATTGATCTGTCCTTTCTGCTCGGGAGACAGCGAACGCTTTTGGAGACTCCGGCTCAGATCCAACAGCTTCTCGCCAAGTCCCTGCCGAAGATAGACCCGGGCCAGCCACACGGTGGCTTCATCGGATTGAGCCACCTGCTCTCCCGCAAGCGTCTGAAAGGTGTCGCGCGCCTGATCATAGAGCTTCAGCCGAACTTGCGCGACGCCCAGTTTGAGCTTGGCCTCCCCTCGTTGGGAAGACGAGGAGTCTCGTGCGAGAAACTTCTTCAACTCCTCGATTGCTTCTACATGGAGGGCCTGTCCGAGAAACGCCTGGGCCCGGATGTAATGTTCGTCCGGCTGCGGGACCCAGGGCTCTCCTCCGATATTGCTTGCGAGCAGGCTCTCCGCCTCTTTCGCTTCTTTTGTCTGTGGAAACTTCGCCCACAGCTGCTTCAGAGTGTCCTTGCCCTCTGCAAATTGATTGTCCCTGAGGTAGCAGGCGGCCAATCGCAACCAGGCTTGTGAGACTTGTGGATCTTTGTCGTTCAGACTCACCGCCTTAACCAGCCAGCCCACAGCCTCCGGGCAGCTAGAAGCCTGGTACCAGGCTTCCCCGGCACGCAGCGTCACTTGATTGAAGAGGTTCGAATCAGGGACTGCTTGGAGGACCGCCTCGAACATGGCCGCCGATTCCTTGGCATCACCCAGGTGAAGCAGGGCTTCACCCATCCAGAATCGAACATAGTCATCCAGCACAGGGAAGTCCCGCTGAGCCGCACGAAGATACTGCATCGCGGCAGCCGGATTCCGCTCGATCAGGATCACACCCGACAGTAATCCCGCGCGTTTGGCCCAAAGCGAAGCCGGAAACTGTTCCATTATTCTGCGGAGCCGTTCGAGCTTGAGCGCAACAACCTGATCCCTGGTCAGGACATTGCCCAGCCGTTCCTTCGGCCAGGCTGCTGCCGTGAAACAGTCAGACGCGGACGCACAGCCCTCCCCATTCTGCTGTTCAGGAACCGCAACTTGCGCCGGAAATGCGTCACGCAATGAAGTTCCCCCGACGACGATCAGGACCACCGTGAAACCCAACGCCATCACACGGCCCAGGACCGGAGGATGTTCAGGACGGGTACACATGGCACTCATTATATACGCCACAGATCGCAATGGAAGAAGTTTCATGGCCACCTTAAGCTCCCGCGGTGTTGGTTTGGTCGTCACTTATGATAGGCTTCTCGCCGCGGAACAGACGCGAGAACCAGCTCAATGTTGCAGCCGAATCCTCTGATCAATTTGCTCGGCCTCACCGAGCCACAGATGGTGAATTTTGTCCGCTCACAGGAGTGGCCTGCTTACCGTGCGGGGCAAATCCTCCGCTGGCTCTACCAACGACGCGCACGCACCATCGCCCAAATGACCGATCTCTCCACGCGTGATCGGCTGAAATTGACCGGGCTCGCTACCATTCAGCGCTCGACCCGCTGTACTGTGCTGCAATCTCAGGACGGAACACGCAAGCTCCTGCTGACGCTCGAGGACGGCCTGACGATTGAAACGGTGCTCATTCCAGAAGACGAACGACTGACGCTGTGCGTGTCAACCCAGGTCGGCTGCATGTTGGATTGTGGATTTTGTCTGACCGGAACAATGGGGTTGAAACGGAATCTCAAGTCCTACGAAATTGTCGACCAGGTCTTGACCGCCCAAGACCAGCTGGGCGCCGATGAACGCATCACCAATCTGGTCTTCATGGGAATGGGAGAGCCCTTGGCTAATCTGGATGCACTCGCAGCCGCAATCACCTGCCTGACGAACAAATCATGGGGACTCGGATGGTCGCCCAGACGCATCACGGTTTCCACGGCGGGCCTGGCGTCGCGCCTGAAGGAGGTCGCGGCACTCGGCGTAAATCTGGCCATCTCGCTCAATGCCACCACCGAAGAGCAACGTCGAGACCTGATGCCCGCGGTCAGCGAAATCGCTTCGCTCAAGACACTCATGGCCGCGTGCCGCCGTTATCCGCTCGCCCCGGGCAGGCGGCTGACGTTTGAATTTGTACTGCTCTCCGGCGTAAACGATGGCGCCGAGGACGCCCATCGTCTCGTAAAACTGCTCAGTGGCATACGATGCAAAGTGAATCTGATCCCCTTCAACGAATTTCCCGGCAGCCGCTTTCGTCGCCCACCAGACCGTGACGTCCTCCGCTTTCAATCCACGCTGCGCCAGGCCAGCATCGCTGTCTTTATCCGCAAGAGTCGGGGGCGAGACGTACTCGGCGCCTGCGGACAATTGGGGAATCTCTCCGCCGGCCGTGACGCGGTTACCTTGACACCTATCGAATCCCGTTGTTAGCATGCCGCGTGCGTGTCACCCCATCATGATCTGGCAGAACTTTCATCAGTATTCGTTCACGTGCCTCCTCGCAGCACTTCTCTTTTTTGCCGGAACGTCTCCGTCGAGTGCAGCCGACCCCCACGAATACATTCTCTCGAACGGTATGAAAGTCCTTCTCGTCGAAGTCCCGAAGGCCCCGGTGGCGACGGTACAGGTGTGGTACAAAGTCGGTTCCCGCAACGAAGTGATGGGCCGAGCCGGACTCTCACACATGCTCGAACACATGATGTTCAAGGGGACGGCCAAGTATCCCAAAGGCTCCTTCTCCCGCATCGTCCGCAAGAACGGCGGGATCGATAACGCGTTTACCAGCCAGGACTTTACTGCCTATTTTGAGAATCTTGCATCCGACCGTGTCGACCTGGCACTGGAGATGGAAGCCGACCGGATGCAGGGCCTCATCCTCGACAACAACGAATTCCAGACAGAGCGTGAAGTGGTGAAAGAAGAACGGCGGCTCAGAACCGAAGACGACCCGCAGGGTGCGCTGGTAGAAGCATTGTTTGCCCAGGCTTTCCTCAGCCACCCCTATCATTGGCCGGTGATCGGCTGGTTCGCCGATCTCGATGCGATGTCCCTGGATGACCTGCAGCGTCACTACGACACATTTTACTCTCCGAACAACGCCACCCTGATTGTGGTAGGCGATATTAAAGCGGACTCCCTGCTGGCAACAATCAAGCAGCTGTTTGAACCGATTCCCAAAGGCCCTTCGCCAAAACAAGCGATTTCAGCCGAACCGGAACAGCGGGGTGAACGACGGTTTCTGCTTAAGCGTGAAGCGCAGATTCCATTTGTCATGATGGGGTTCCGCGTACCCAATTATTCCAGCGAAGACTCTTACGCCCTCGACATACTCGAGTCGATCCTCTCTCATGGGAAAAGCTCCCGCCTCTACCAGAGCTTGGTCTATGACCAGAAGACCTCACTGGCTGTCGGCGCCGAATACAGCCTGATGCAGACGGATCCCAGCCTCTTTTACTTCTATGCGCTGGTGAGCCCTGGACAAAAGGTTGAGTTCGTCGAGGATGGCCTCCACCGAGAAATCGCCCGGCTGCAAACTGATCCTCCGACCGAAACGGAACTCCAACGGGCCAAGAATCAAGTCGAAGCCGCCCATGTCTTCGAGCAGGATTCCAATTTCAGAAAAGCCATGCTTTTAGGCCAGGCTGAGACGATCGGCGCCGGATGGCGACGAGTAGACCAATTCCTCGACCGGATACGGGCTGTCACCGCGAAGGATGTGCAACGAGTCGCCAAGCAGTATCTACACCAGGACAACCGGACCGTGGGGATTCTCGTTCCACTGCCTGCCAAACAACCGGAACCGGTTCCGACGGCGGCTCAACACGGGAAGCCCTAGACCTCACTATGTCTTGCGCACCGACAGCCAAGAGACCCCCGAGTCCAAGCTCCCGACCATTTCTCAGACGGTCGTTGATGAGCATGGTGTGGCTCATCGCCATGCTGTCCGAATTCACCGTATCGGGACAGGCGGCAGAGATCTCCCCGACCAAAACTACGACCGCAAACGGGATGACGGTCCTCGTGCTGGAGCAGCATTTTCTTCCGATCGTCGAAATCCATGCCCTGATCAAGGCGGGCTCGGCTCAAGACCCGCCGGAGAAGGCAGGCTTGGCGAATATGGTGGCCAGCCTCCTGGATGAAGGGACGACAACCCGCACGTCAAAACAGCTAGCTGAACAAATCGACTTCGTCGGCGGCTCGCTGGAAGTCAAAGCCGGTGAGGATTTCACGACCGCCTCGGCGCGCGTCCTCAAGAAAGACGTCGACCTGGGCTTTACGCTGCTGGCCGACATCCTGTTGCACCCGGCCTTCCCCAAGCAAGAATTCGAGCGGGTGCGCTCGCAGATTCTCGGTGAAATCGCCAGTGACAAAGACGATCCCGGCCATGTGGCCATGAAGGCGTTCAACCAATTGGTCTTCCACAACCACCCCTATCGGTGGCCGGTGAACGGGACCGAAGAGACGCTGAGCAAAGTGACTTTGGCTGATGTGCAAGGGTTTTACGCCAAAGAGTATCTCCCCAGTCAAGTCATTCTGACCATCGTCGGCGATGTCACCGTGGAGCAGGCCACGGCGCTGGTCCAAACGCATTTCGGGGGCTGGAAGAAGGGTACTGCACAAGCGAGAACGGCCAAGAAACCCGGCCCTATCGACAAGAAGGCCGTGCAACTCATTGAAAAAGATCTGACCCAGTCCACCATCGTGTTGGGGCATGGAGGGATCAGTCGGACCAATCCCGATTTTTACGCCGTGACGGTCATGAACCATATTCTCGGCGCCGGGGGATTCTCCTCGCGGTTGATGGACTCCATCCGCGACAAGCAGGGGCTCGCGTACGGCATCATGAGTCATTACGATGCCCGGTCGATGCCAGGGTCCTTCTGGGTCAATCTCCAGACCAGAACGGAAACAACGAATCAGGCGATCAGCGGTGTGCTGGCCGAAATCAAGGCTATTCGCGAGGCTCCGGTCAGCGACCAGGAACTCGCCGAAGCCAAATCGTTTCTCATGGGCAGCTTCCCGTTACGATTGGACTCCACAGCCAAGCTGGCGCAGGTGTTGGCTCAAGTGGAGTACTTCGGGTTGGGGTTTGAGTATTTCAGTCAGTACCCAAAATGGATCGAGCGTGTGACAAAAGAGGATGTCCAGCGAGTCGCCAAACAATATCTTGATCCTCAGCATTATGCCCTCGTGGTCGTCGGCAACATCGCGAAAGCCAAAGTCCGTCACTAGAAGCTGACCGCGGATCTCGAATGCCTATGCATGCCACGTCTCTCCAGAGCAAACTCGCTCGTCTCCGCGCCCTGCTCTCCGACATGCAGTCCGTGCTGGTCGCCTATTCCGGGGGCATCGACAGCACCTTCGTGCTCAAGGTAGCCCACGAGCAATTGAAGGAAATGGCTGTGGGTATTACAGCCATCTCGCCCACCTTCCCGTCGATCGAGTTGGAGGCCGCCGAACGCGTCGCCCGCGAAATCGGCGCACGCCATGAAATTGTCCGGACGGATCAGCTTGAGATTCTCGAATTTGTCAGGAATGACGCCGCCCGGTGCTTCCACTGCAAGACCGATCTGTACCGGCTCATGGGGATGTTGCGCCGAGAGCGAGCCGCCGCCTACATGGTGGACGGGACGAATCTGGATGATCTCGGTGATGACCGTCCCGGCATCACGGCCGCGCGCGAATGGGGAGTGCGCAGCCCGCTGCTCGAAGCTGAACTGTCGAAGGCCGACATTCGCATCCTCGCCAAAGCCCTCGGACTCTCGAATTGGGACAAGCCTGCTGCAGCCTGCCTCTCATCGAGAATCCCTCGAGGGATCACCATTACCAGGGAAAGACTGAGCCGGCTCGAAGAAGCAGAAGCCGTCCTTCACCGTGAGGGGCTCCGGCACTATCGAGTCCGTGACCATGGAGAAATTGCAAGAATTGAGCTCGGCCAGGACGAACTACAGCTGTTCATGGAAACCGGGCGACGCGCAAGGGTCAGCGCCAGCCTCAAAATGCTGGGATTCAAATTCGTGACCGTGGATTTGGAAGGCTATCGGCCTGGTGGAGTCAGCCTGAGCTGACTCCACTCAGCCACAACACATTACCGCCGGTAGGATTTCGAAAGCGCCTCAAGCGCTTCGTCGGCAAACTTCCGCTGGTCGGCTTCGGTCAGGCTCCGCTGCACCACCTTCTCCGCCACCATAAGAGCCAGTTCGGTCGTCTGGTTCCGAATATCCTGCACTGCTTTCCGCCGCTCATGTTCGATCTCGCGCGTCGCATCACCCTTGATTCGCTCAGCCTCCGCGGTCAACCGTTGTTCGTTCTCATCTAGCAGCCGTTGCGCACGCTCCTTCGCCGCCGCCAGAATCCCTTCTGCCTCCTTCGCCGCCGCGCTAAGCTTCGCCTCATACTCTTTGAGCCGGCGCTCGGCTTCGGACCGGTGACGTTCGGCTTGATCCAAGCTGTCCTTGATCTTCTTTTCCCGCTCTTCAAGAACGCTCAGAATGCCGGGGAAGGCAAACTTATAGAGCACGAAGAGAAGAATTCCGAAGGACACGACCTCCCAGAAAATCAGAGAGGAGAAAAACTGTGATTCAAACTGCGGCATGAGACGTTCCTTTGGCTACAGAAATCGTTCGATCGGAGAGTCCGCGACTACTTGCGGAGGCCCATAATGATGAACGCAATGACCAAGCCATACAGCGCAATCGCTTCGACCAGTGCGAATCCGATCCACATATACTTGCCGACTCGACCTTCGGCTTCCGGCTGGCGCGCCACCGCTTCAATCATCTTGCCGAAAATATAACCGATGCCGACACCGGCTCCGGCAAATCCCGCTGCCGCCAACCCCATCCCCAACAATGCTGCTGCTGCTGAATCCATTGTGTCTCGCTCCTCCCTTGTCTGTGTCGACACGCGTCAGTGCGCGTGGTCGTCGTGACCATGCAGATGGAATGCATCTCCCAAATAGACGCATGTCAGCACGGTGAAAATATAGGCTTGAATAAACGCAATGCCGACTTCCAATCCGTTCATCGCAATCGTAAAGGCAAACGGCAACCACCCGATCAACACCCCGCCACTGATGGCCAGCCCGAACAACACCCCGAGAATCACGTGGCCGGCCGTCATGTTGGCGAACAATCGAACCGCCAGGGAAATCGGGCGGGCTAGCTGGCTGATCAATTCGATCGGCACCATCAGGGGCAATAGCCAACCCGGTGTCCCGGGCGGAACCAAAATCCCGAGGAACTTTGCGCCGTGCAGAACAAAGCCCATGACGAGACTCAGTCCATAGACGACAATGGCAAACACTGCCGTGACAATGATCTGGCTCGTAACAGTATAGGACCCAGGAATTAATCCGATCAAATTGGAAAACAGGATGAAGAGGAACAGTGTGGCGACAAGCGGGAAAAACTTCATCCCCCCCTGCCCCATCGTATCCAGAATGATGCTGCGAATAAAATCCACGAGCATTTCGCCCAAGCTCTGCAACTTCCCCGGCACGAGCCGCCGCGCAGACCCTGCCATCACCATCAACGCCGTCACAACGGCTACAACCACCCACATGATGATGACGGCCTTGTTGATGGAAATATCCAACCCGCCCAGACTAATCGGGATGATGTTATGGAGTTCGAACGGATGGAGGGGACTTTCTTCCATGAATTATCCTTGTCTACCCGAGTTGTCCGACGAGTCTTGCCATCGCTGTGCGGATCGATAGGCGCTTCTGACCCCGGCAGCCGCGCCAAGCCCCAGACCGATGACTAACCCCCATGGAGTCGAACCTAACAAGTAGGTGTCGACAACCCACCCCAGCCCGCCTCCGACGATGAGCGCAGCCAGCAGTTCCGTTCCGATTCGAACGGCCTGGCCGAGCCCCGCGTAGAACGGATCTTGTGAAGGGGGCATGCCATACCCACGGGAGGCGAGTGCACATGCAGCACATGAGCAGTACTCAGCCGATAATGGGCGCGCAATTCAAGCAGAATCCCGCTCGGAATGTCAAGCCGTTAGAGGTCTGTCCCTCTGGGAAGGCGCTGCGGTATAGTGAACCACCTTTCTCTACAGGGATGCGCTTTCATCATGCCGATGACATTGCCCTCAGCGACTTCATTTCTACAAGGCCCCCCGGCGCCCCTTGTGGTGACACTTCCCTGTCCGTCGACAAACCCGTTCGAGCTCTACGCTAAAATCGCCTCGACTCAGCGCCCATCTTTTCTTTTCGAGAGCGGCAATGGTCGTCCGACCACCGGGCGCTATTCATTCTTCGCCAGCGACCCTTATCAAGTGTTGAGCGGAAAAGACGACCGATGCGTACGACAAACTGCACAGGGTAATGAGCGGTGTGACCAGCCCCCGTTTCAGCAGCTTGCCCGACTTATCGGGAATTCGTGTATCGCCCGTCCCCGCGATGTCCCGCCTTTTTTTGGAGGAGCGATCGGTTACTTCAGTTACGATCTCGTCCGCCAATTCGAGACGTTGTCGCCGCTCTCGCTCGATGATCTTGCCACCCCCGACCTCGAGTTTGCGTTCTTCGATGTTGTAGCCGCGATCGATCATGAGCTACGCCGCCTGGTGCTCATGTTCTGTCCGCCGCTCGAGCGATTCTTGGGCGAGCCACGGGAAAAACTCTACCGGGAGGGGCGCGACCGCCTCGCTGCGTTGGAAGCGCGACTGTCAAGCGCTCGCGCAACTGGAACGGGGCGTGATGCGCTCGATCCCCTCACCTTCTCGCCGGAACAACAACGGTCATCATATATGGATCGCGTCCGGCGCTGTCAGGACTACATTGCAGCCGGCGATATCTATCAGGCCAACCTCTCGCACCGTTTTACCGTGACCTGTGATTCGTTCGCGCCTCAAAGTGAGCTTCAGACGGATCTGCTTGCCTATGCGCGCGTGCGGGCCTTGAATCCTTCGCCATTTTCCGGGCTGCTCCGACTCGACCAAATCAGCTTCATCAGTTCGTCGCCTGAGCGCCTCGTCCGCCTCGATGGGCGTCGAGCGGACACGCGGCCGATTGCCGGTACGCGACCACGCGGCCGCGATGCCGCCGACGACCAACGGCTTGCGGAGGAGCTATGCGCGAACGAAAAAGAACGCGCTGAACACGTCATGCTGGTTGACCTCGAACGCAATGACCTTGGCCGGGTTTGCGACTTCGGGAGCGTCCAGGTCGATGAGCTGATGACGTTGGAACGGTATTCCCATGTGAATCACCTCGTTTCGCATATTGCCGGCACCCTGCGGAACGACGCCACCGGATTTGATTTGCTCCGCGCAGTGTTCCCTGGCGGAACGATCACTGGCGTACCCAAGATTCGCTGCATGGAAATCATCGAGGATCTGGAACCGGTACGCCGTGGTCCCTACACCGGCTCTATGGGATATCTCAGCTGGAGCGGGGATCTTGACTTCAATATTTTGATCCGAACCCTTGTCATGAGGAACGGCAAGGGCTACCTTCAGGTCGGCGCCGGCATTGTGGCGGACTCCAAACCGGCGCGTGAGTACGAAGAGACCATCCATAAAGCCCAGGCCTTTCTGAGCGCATTCAAGTAACGGACCTCCATGCCATGTGGATTTACCTGAACAACAGATTTGTGAAGCAGGAAGAGGCCGTGATCTCTGTTTTCGATCACGGGTTCCTCTATGGAGACGGGGTCTACGAGACGATTCGCTCCTACGGCACCCGCATTTTCATGCGCCATCAACACCTGGCACGACTGTTTCGATCGGCGGAAGCTATCGGTTTGACGATCCCCGTCCCCATGAAAGACTGGGGGGATCTTCTCCACGAATCAATGGCGCGGAATAATGTCGGCAATGCGCAGCGGGACGCCTATCTGAGAATTACGGTTTCACGCGGAATCGGTGACATCGGGCTGGACCCTGCGCTCTGCCCATCCCCGACAGTGGTGATTATGGCCAAGCCTCTCTCGCCTCCCGCTGATTCCCTTTATGAGGAAGGTGTCGCACTCATCATCGCCTCGACCAGACGGAACTTACCCAGCGCCGTATCTCCACAAATCAAGGCCACGAACTTCCTCAACAACATTCTTGCCAAACGCGAAGCGATCGCCGCCGGGGCGTTCGACAGCATCTTCCTCAATTGGGAGGACCATCTGACCGAATGTACGGTGAGCAATCTGTTCTTCGTGGCCGACGGCTGCCTACGAACCCCGTCTCTCGCATGCGGCCTATTGGATGGCATCACGCGAGAAATCGTGCTCCAGTTGGCAGGGGAATTGCGGATCCCGGTCGAAGAAGGACGCTTCACCCCGGACCAGTTATATCAAGCCAGCGAGTGTTTTCTCACGAACACCAGTATGGAACTCATGCCGGTATCCGCCGTCGACCGCAGGCCCATCGGACAGGGCAAACCCGGCCCGCTTACGCGGAAGCTCCGAGAACTATTTATCGGAGCGCGAGTACGTTTTTTGGAACCGGCCTCCTCCCATTGAATTCTCATCCCCTTGTTTTCACACCGGTTTAAAATCCGCCAAAGAGGCACAAGATCTGCATTCTCTTGACAGGTGGATGCGGGCTGTTATCGTTTGACCATGTTGAAACCAAGAAAACCTATTGGAAGCTCACGAATCCTTGGATTGATCGTCCTATCCTTAACTGCTTACTTCACGCTACCCGCTTCGACTATCCAAGCGGAAATCTACCAATATATCGACGCCAAGGGGACCATTTCACTCACGAACGTGCCTTCTGATGTTCGCTACCGTCGAGTCGACATTAGCCCGAATCGACTGCACCCCATGATCACAGAGCGCGAGCTGGAGCCGATGATCAGTCGGTTCTCCCGTCAGCATCAACTACACCCGGCCCTCATCCGCGCCGTGATCAAAGCGGAGTCGGATTTTGATCCGCTGGCGGTGTCACGGGCGGGGGCCATCGGTCTAATGCAACTGATGCCACAAACCGCGGTACGACTGGACGTGCGGGATCTGTACGATCCTGAGGACAATATCGGAGGAGGGACGAAATATCTACGGCAACTACTCGATCGGTTTCGGGGAAACCTTCCGCTGGCGCTCGCAGCCTATAACGCTGGAGAGCATGTCGTGGATCGTTATCGCGCTCTTCCGCCGATCGATGAAACCCGCCAGTACGTCCGGAAGGTACTGCGCTATTATCGGACCTTCCTCACACGCGAGATCGCCTCTACCGGCCGCGTGATCGCGCCTTCGCAGCCCGCAGTGCAATAACCAGCCCCTGTTTTTTCTGTCCCGTCCGTTCAGCAAATCGCTCCGTCAGGTAGAGCTGGCTGTGCTGCTTCCAGCCCGGGCGCTTGGCTTCTGGGAAATCTGAACGGAAGTGGGCGCCCACGCTGTTTTCCCGCCAGAGCGCTGCTTCCGCCACACAGTACGCCACTTGGACCATGTTCTTGGCCTCAAGATCAGCCCTCGTGGCAAACGGCTTCGACACCATACGCCCCCACCGAGAGAGCTGCGCTGTGGCGCGAATGAGTGACTCGCGGGACCGAATGACACCGACTTGTCCCCACATAGTTCGGCGAAGGGAACTCCTCAACTTCTCTGTGTCGTCTAATTGACTAAACTTACGGCGTCGTAGCTCCATCACCTGCTTGGCCAGATCCGGCACAGGACAAAGTGACGCCCACGATGTGGCGGCGACCCCAGCCCGCATGCCGAAAACCAATCCCTCCAACAACGAATTGCTGGCCAGCCTGTTCGCGCCATGCACACCGCTGCATGCGACCTCGCCGGCCGCAAAAAGGCCCGGCAAGGTCGTGGCGCCATTGAGGTCGGTCCATACTCCTCCCATCATGTAATGGGCGCTAGGAGAAACCGGGATCCATTCTTCCGTGATGTCAATATCGTGACGAAGACATGTTGCATAAATTGTCGGAAATCGCCGTTTTATAAAATCCGCTCCGAGGTGGGTCACATCCAGATAAACATGCCGGGCCCGGGTCGCCGCCATTTCTGACCAGATCGCCCGCGCTACGATATCCCGTGGCGCCAGTGCGCCCAACGGATGATACCGTTGCATGAATATCTCACCCTTATTATTGCGAAGCTGCCCCCCTTCTCCCCGCATCGCCTCGGATAAGAGAAAGGGAGGGGTCGACGGTAAGTACAAGGCGGTTGGATGAAACTGCACAAACTCCATATCTTGGAGTTGCGCCCCGGCACGGAACGCCATCGCCATGCCGTCGCCGGTCGCGTTAGGAGGATTCGTGGTCCTGGCGTAGATTTGGCCGGCGCCCCCGGTTGAGAGCACGACGGCTTTCGCGGGCAGAATAAACTGCTCCCCGGAGTTCTCGTTCAGGACCATTGCCCCGCAACATCGCCCGTCTTCGACGACCAGGTCGACGGTGAAATGGTAATCCAGCCGGTGAATCCGCTTCTGTCGGCTGGCTTGCGCCATCAAAACACGCACCATTTCATTCCCCGTTGCGTCACCGCGAGCACGGAGTATTCGGCTTCGGCTGTGAGCCGCTTCCCGAGCGAAGGCAAACTTCCCCCCCGTCTTGTCGAACTTCGCCCCCCAACGGATCAGTTCCTGAATCCGGGCCGGGCCTTCTTCCACCAGGACCCGCACAGCCTCGCGACGACACAACCCGTGTCCCGCCTTCACCGTGTCCGTGAGGTGAATCGCAACATCGTCCTCTTCACTCAGCGCAACCGCAACCCCGCCCTGTGCAAAAATGGAATTGCTCTGTAAAGGATGGCCTTTGGTAAGCATGATCACACGACCCTCACGGCTCAGTTCAAGCGCCGCACGCAGCCCGGCGACTCCGCTGCCTATCACGAGAAAATCTGCATGGGGCGGGGAATTTTTCGGCATCGGCGTTACTGTCGTGGCTTGGTTTGAGGTGGAGGGACGTCGGACAACGTTTGCTTCGTCTTCATTCCGAACGGCAGATCTCCCTGGACGCCGCGAAGAAGAATCGAGTGCGTCCCGACCCACTGCAACCGCGCGTGGCCGCGCTGTCGTATGCCTGCGTCATCGGCGTCTTTTTTCCACACACCTTGCCAATGAACATACACGTCGATATCGTCGCCGTCGATCATGATCCGTTCGGTTTTGAAGTCGAGCACGATGGAGTGAAAGGTGTCGAAATCCTCCTCTGCCTGCCGCTGAAGCTGTTCAAGCTGATCGACCGGCAACATCACCGCTTGAAAAGCGGAGCGGTCTTTATGTTGGTACGCATCCCGCAATGATTCGACCGCCTGATCGATGCGGCGAAAGCGTTCATGGTCTTCCGGATATTGGACTGCCTTGGACGTGCAACCGCCCGCGACGACGGTGAGCAGCGCAAGCCAACCGACGATCGGCCAAGACAAAAAAGAGGAACACATTCGTTGATGAAACATTGTGCAAGTATAGGAAGGCAACGAACACGGGTCAAGGAGCGATCGCGCGCAGATCCCGGATGAGAGAAAAGCCATGGGGCATTCCCGCGGCGATCTTGCATTTTCAGCCAAAAGCTTCTAGACTCCGCCCCCTAGGAGAGACGAAGTATGTCGAGCGTGTTGAAAAAACGCCGGAAGAAAATGCGCAAGCACAAGTACAAGAAGCTGCGCCGGCGTCAAAAATTCCTTCGCCGTAAAAGCTAAGCTCAGCCCGCGTCGCGGGAGGAGGAGATCGTGCCCGAGGGCAAGAAGGTTCGCATCCGCGTTCGTACGGTGAATTGTACCTACGTGGGGGACTTCCTGATACCTCCAATGCGAAATCGTGTCTCTGACGCGATTAACGAAGAAACACGTCTCTTCATTAGCCTGACCGATGTCATCATCAACGACAAGGACCGGTCGGATTTCGTGGCGATCAATAAAAACCTGATCGAGTCAATCGCCCAACTCTAGCCGTTGTCGATCGCCCCGCCCTCTTCTCGTCACTCCGACGTTGTTCCGTTGTGATCCTTAACCGAGCGCAAACTTCCATCTGCCTGGCATAACCCTTTCATCTGCGATGCTGATCTTTAAACGCTTCCTGCCATTCGTCCAGCCCTATTTGACACGCATGTTGTTGGCAGGCCTACTGGTCATGGGCGTGGCAGCGATCAATCTGGCTCTACTGCGCTTGGCCGGCACCCTGTGGGATGTCATCACTGTCCAGCGCGATGGCACCAGAATGACTGAGTTAATCGGCCTGTTCCTCGGGCTGGTCCTGCTACAGGGGCTCTGCTCAATGGGCCATAGCTATCTGAGCGCGTGGGTATCACAGCGAATCGTCGCGGATTTTCGCAGACATTTGTTCGGCCACCTGCAAACGCTCTCTGTAAGTTTTTTTGCGCGGCGCCGGACCGGGGAATTGCTTTCGCGATTGATGAACGACGTGACAGTCATTCAATCCGTCGTCACAGAAACTCCCATCGACAGCGCCAAACAACTCGTAACCTTCGTGGGTGGGATTGCATTTCTTCTTACGATGAATTGGCGTCTCTGCCTTTTGATTCTGATTCTCCTCCCCTTGTTGGTCCTGGTCGCGAAATTCTTCGGAAGAAAACTCAAGTCCCTCTCCACATCAATTCAAGACCAGACTGCCGCGCTCAGCACGCTGGTAGAAGAAGTGATTTCCGGCATTCGCATTGTCAAATCATTCGTCCAGACCAAACGGGAAGAGGCACGCTTCGCCGCCCAGGTGAATCAGGCGCTTCACCTCACGCTGCACCGGGCTGGAATTATGGCCGTCTTCATACCTGTGATCAGCCTGCTCACATTTTCAGCCGCGGCTGCTGTCCTCTGGTATGGAGGCCGGCAGGTGATTGAGGGCACTGTCACGCCGGGCGATCTATTCGCCTTCGTCCTGTTCGCCGGTATCTTGATCGGGCCCTTCAGTTCGGCAGCCCGCGTATTTGCGCAAATCAAAGAAGCGCAGGGGGCGATGCAACGGGTGTTTGAGATCCTCGATGCGGTACCGGAAATCCACGATCGGCCCGATGCGCAAGTACTCACTGCGGCCGCCGGTCACGTCAGAGTGGAGGGCGTCAGTTTCGCCTATGATCCTCGTACTCTTGTGATATCGAATCTATCGTTTGAAGCCAAACCAGGTGAGTTGATTGCTTTTGTCGGACCGACTGGCGCCGGCAAGACCACCGTAATCAACCTGCTCCACCGGTTCTACGACCCGACAGCGGGTCGCCTCACAATCGACGGTTACGATCTGCGCCAGGTGACTGTAGAGAGTTGGTACCGGCAGGTTGCGCTTGTTCCCCAAGAAACCATCCTGTTTGGAGGGACGATCCTCGACAATATCCGTTATGGAAATTTGGACGCGAGCGAATCAGCCGTGCAGGAGGCCAGCAAAGCGGCCCATGCTCATGACTTCATCACCGGTCTGCCTGACGACTATCAAACGGTTGTCGGGGAGAAAGGGATCAACCTGTCAGGCGGACAACGTCAACGCATCGCAATCGCGCGGGCGATTCTCAAAAACCCGCGCATCCTCCTGCTCGACGAGGCCACTTCATCCCTCGACACTGAATCGGAACGGTTGGTTCAGGATGCGTTGGAGCGTCTAATGGAAGGACGGACGACCTTCGTCGTCGCGCACAGACTCTCGACCATTCAACGCGCCGATCGGATTCTGGTCCTGGACAAAGGTCAGCTTGTGGAGGAAGGGACTCACGTTCAGTTGATGGAGCGCAAAGGCTTGTACCACTACCTCTACACGATCCGGCTCAATGAGCCGACCGCCTGAGCAGCGCCACAACCCCCGGCACGCTGCGACAACAAATCATCCGACGGGCTTACTTCACTTTGGAGAAGTCGGCAGTAATTCTTGCCTCTTTCCCGTCCTGAAGATTCACAACGAACACCGACGCGGCATTGGGGTCGAACTGTTCGTATGCAAACAGGGCGGTGAAGCGGGATCGAAAGGCCGGACCGTTGCCCTCGTTCTTCCTTCCGCGTTCCGCTTTTCCGATGTCGATGGGCTTGATCTTCTTTGACCCTTGCTGCAATTCGATGATGGCCCCCTCGGCAAAGTACTCATCATCGCCACACAGCTGGACCTCGATTTCCATGTTGGGCATGTCCACGACTTTTTTAATGAACTCCTCGGGCATGCGGACATCGGTCTTCCGCTTCTTCGACTCTGCCGCTTCCTGACGGCCGAATGCTTCCAGCCGATAGCGCTTCGTTCTGAGAACCGCGCTGGCGCCACAAGGATCTTTCTCTGGATCGGCCCCCACTCGGGTAACCAAAGATGCTTGCTGAAGGACCTTCTTAACTTCTTCCGGGGTATTGGCCTTCTCCATGGGGGCTCGGCCGGCCTCCAGCGCTTTTTGGGCATCTTCGGCAGACAGTTTCACATCGATGGCCCATACCGAACTGACTCCCGTCGCAAAGATTCCGACCAAACCAACAACTCCCCAGACCCTGGTGTTTCCATCAGAAGCCATGACGTCCTCCGTAGACAAAATGACGAATAAACGGGCGCATTGTAGGGGAACCGTCTCCCCCTTTGCAATCAGGCTGCGAACCGACTCCAGTTTGGATACGGCTTCAGTTGATACAGCGCCTCGACATCCTGTGGCACAGGATACCCAGCGGATTGGAGAAGCCGAGCCACCATCTTCACCGGCAATCCCACCACCGTCGTGTAGTCGCCGTCAATTCGCTCAACTAAGTCGCCGCCCATCCCCTGAATCGAATAGGCACCGGCCTTCCCAATCGATTCTTGGGTTGCGAGATAGCGCTCAATTGCCTCATCAACATGCGCCTTCATATGCACGGTCGAGGTTGCAACGTCGACATATTCAATTCCTCTCACCTGACTGCACAAAGCCACCGCCGTATGAACGCGATGCGGTCGGCCTGCCAGACGATTGAGCATGGATCGCGCCTCTCCAAGATCGAGTGGCTTTCCCAACAGCCGGCCATCTAGCTCAATCACCGTGTCACTGCCAAGCACCAGGTCATGTGGCCGTGCTTGGGACACAGATCGCGCCTTTTCAAGAGCGAAATGTGTGACCTGTTGAAGAGGAGATAGACCCGGGATCGGCTGTTCCTCGAAAGCCGGAGCACAGACATCAAAGAGGAGCCCCAAAAGCGCAAGGAGTTCATGACGGCGGGGCGAGGTCGAAGCCAGCACTAGCTGCATCGGGACGCCAGGGTGCTCACATCATCGGCGGACTCAAGCTGAACCGAGTCGACAAACCCGTGTGTCCGATAGTCGGCAATGACCGTTTCAAGCTCGTCGATGGAGGAGACCCGAAACATCCGCGCGCGCAGCGCGGCGGCATGGGAAAATCCCTTGCAGTACCAGCCCAAGTGTTTGCGCATGCGGTGAAACTGGCCTTGGCCACAGAGCACCTGAAATTGTCGGGCATGATCCAGCAGGATGACAAAGCGCTGATCAAGCGAAACTCCATCGTTGACACATGATTCCCCGCCGATGCCGCTCGCCTTGCATGCGAGCGCGCGGGCCTGTTCCTTTGAGCGAAAGAACCAGGGTGTTCCAAGAACGGCCCGCCCCACCAACACTCCATCAACCCCGGTATCACGAACCCGCCGCACAACTTCGTCAAGGCTCTGGACATCGCCATTGCCGAATAACAGCGTCCCGGTCCCCTTGGCCAATGCTGCAGCACGCGCAATGGCCGACCAATCCGCCGCGCCGCGATACATCTGCTGGAGGGTTCGCCCGTGGAGTGAGATCACTGCCGGCTGCTCCCGCAACAAATGCTCAATCCACGCTTCCACCACCACCGAGTCATAGCCGAGCCGGGTCTTCACGGAAAGAGGCAGTAGGCGCCGCCGGGTGGGGTTCAGGCCGCCGCGCCGCTCATTGAGTCGGCGAACTGCCGCAACCCGAGCAGGCTTGAAGCCGGCTTGTTCGAGCGTCTGTCCGCCTGCCCAGTCTTCGATTCCGCGCCTCGTGGCCTGAAAAATGGCGTGGGCGAGGTCCGGCGTTCTGATCAGCCCTGCGCCGGACCCGGATGACACCACATTTTTTGACGGACATCCCATATTGATGTCCACCCCGTCGAAGCCCAACTCACACGCCGCGTGAGCCGCCTGATAGAACAAGTCCGGATCTTTTCCGTAAAGCTGAGCCACCACCGGGCGCTCGCCCTCACTATAGATGAGCGTCTCGAGGAGGATCTCCGGCCCGCGACACACATCGTGAACATGCGTAAACTCCGTGAAGGTTACGTCAGGCTTGCCCTGCCGCGCGATGACAGACCTGAAACTGGCGTCGGTGACGCCATCCATAGGCGACAGGCCGATGACGGGGCGTGGTAGCGTGGGCCAAAAGTTCATGCCAGCTCACTCGCGGTCTCGACGACCGGCTCGTTGGCAGAATGGTAGGCCTGCCGAAGTTCATCGGCCTCTCGTTCGGCTATATCACCCAACTCCGGGACTACCTCGCGCACAAATTCCAAAAACCGTTCAATCTTCAGGAGAAAGAAATCATACGATCCGGACAACGGCCGCGGCTGGCGGAACCAGAACGACACAAATCTCGAAAGCGGCACGTCACGTTCATTGAGGCAAACGCATGTCTCTGGGAACATGGCCACTACGTCGCCTCCCCAGTGAAGAATCTCGTACGGAAGGTAGACTGACCGGTACGCCTCCAATCCTTCGATGCATGCCGGTCGTTGAGTCCAATCCGGACCGTCCGGTTTGGCTCGGCCTGCGACCACACGGGCGTACTGATCATAGGCCTCGCCGAGAGCTTGTTTGATCGAAGCCGACACGGGCTCCCGCTGCATCGTATCTCTTCGCTCATCCGAATCGCTCGTGTCTGCCTCCACCCGCGGAAATACGGGGGCATAGCGACGAGTGAATCGGGCGAATTCATCGACGATCAGCTCGATTGGTTTCGTGTCCACTTCCAGTGCGAGGCCCTTCAGACTGGTGAGGCGCGGGTGACTCAGAATCTGATCGAGCATCTCGAACAAGACCGGCGGGATGGGGGACGCATGGGCATCCGTCCAGGCCGGAAGAGTATCGTGTCTCCTCGTTTCCACCGGTTCATCATGAACGGCCAAACTCGATTCGTGGATAGCGAGCCCTGCGACGTGGATTTCGACGACGCGATCCACGGGGTACTCGGCGAGAAACGCATCGACGAACTGCTCAAGTGATGTGGTTCGCCAGGCTCCCGTATAACGAAAGACGCTCCACAGATGGCCGACGTCCAAAACGAGCCCGCACGGCACTTTCTCGATCACAACACTGAAAAACGTTGGAATCGTCAACGCACCTGCTACAAAGTACGTAAGAGGAGGCATCTCAAGCAGCACCAAGGGTGCACTCCCGTTCGCCAGGGAACAGTGACGATCGAGGAGACTCTGAACAAGCATGGTATTGTCGGCCACGACCTCTGCACTGGCTTTTGTATAGAGCGGGGGAAGGTAGGTCCCAAAGGAATAGCCTGCCACGTATTTCGTCGCACATTCATGATTCAACCAGGCACTCTGCAACACCTCAAGGTGCCGCGCGACTTCACAGACTTCCTGTCTGAACAAAGGATCGTCAGCGGCCTCGGGCAGAGTCAGCCACAGCCCTTCGCCATGATAGGTCAGCAAGCCATTGCCGCCCTGCTTCCTGACCGCAGCCAGCGCGGTTGCAGTAGCGCGAAAAACCTCCAGGTAGTCCGGCGGCACTTGACGTTCCTGCAGTGCTCGACGCAAGCTATTGAGGTCGGGCGAATAGACGTCGACGGAAAGGCCCAACCCATGCGCCGGAATCTGCGCAAGCCGACGAAGAAACTCTTTTCGGACTGGGCTCCCAACAGCCACGCAACCCCCTTCACCAACGGTTACTGTTCATGCCTAGTGTATGCCCGGAAACCGTTGCATGACAAGGGTTTCCACAGAGCAGGGGCGGCAAGAACCTTCTGCTATACTTGGCATACATCGCGGCGGCCAGGCGCCTCGTTTTTTGAAGCAAAAGGATCCGGCTGAGCGATGCAGAACAAGGATGATCAACGGCCCAAAGCCCCGAGTCACCAGATCACAGTGGTCGCACACATGATGACACCAGGTGTAGTTCAGATTCCCGGCGACGTATCGGTCACCGAGGCCGCTTCTCTCCTGGAGCGCGAACAGATGCCCTGTCTGCTCGTGAAAGATACGGAGTCGCGCTTTGGACTCATGACACCGACCGACATCGTCAAGAAAGTGGTCGCCCAGGGTCTGGAACCGGATGAAATCGAAGTACGCACCATCATGACACGACCCGTTCAATTTATCGAATACGACCGGGCAGTGGAAGATGCGTCGACGCTCATGATGTCCACCGGGACACCGATTCTCATCGTCACAAAGCAGGATCAGCCGGTCGGCGTCCTCACGGTGAAAGACCTTGTCCTTTCTCCCAAACGATGCCTGACGCGGATCCCGGCTACCATCAGCGTCATGGACGGGGAGAGCCCGGGGGCCCAGCATCACGCCACCATCATCCAACTCAGCCACATCGGCGCCCTGGTGGAATCCCCCGCTTTGCTCTTCCCGGGGACCAAAGTCGTCGTGAGCTTTTCCCTCCCCACCCTGACGAGTCCGTTGACCGTTCGGGGCACGATCTTGGATGATTATGAGCTGACGCGCGGTGCGGGCAAATCCCGCGTCGACTCGACCCCAGGTGTAGACATCCAATTTACGAATCTCTCTCCTGCGGATCAGTCCAGGATCAAGGCCTGGGTGCTTCAGAATTCCCCTGAATCCTCCGATCTGCCCTGAATCACCGCGCATCAATCGAATCTTCTTTGACCAACGCCCGATCCATTGGTAAAATTTGCACTCTCACCTAATCGGTTTAAGCGAGAGGACGCCGAATGGACACACCCAGCAAGTCACAACAGACTCGATCCCGCCCCACGTTGTCGAAAGACGAGATCCTTCATCAGATCAGCACCCTGCTGGAAAGCCCCGAGGATGACCTGCACGCTGCGCTCATGAAGGAACTCTTGACGGGATTACTCAAACTCCACGACGCGCAACTCGACCTCCTGGATTTGAAAATCGTGAACCGCGCGGTCAAAGAACTGCGGCACGCCTTCGGCGTCTTCCACGGCTATCGCGACCGGCAGAAAATCAGCATCTTCGGTTCGGCACGGACTCCCGCCGACGATCCTAACTACCAGCTGGCCTACCGCTTCGCGCAGGCCGTTGTTCAACGAGGATTCATGGTCATCACCGGAGGCGCGGACGGCATCATGCGTGCCTGCCAGGAAGGTGCCGGACGTGAGAACAGCTTCGGCGTCAATATCATGCTGCCG
>DATIGF010000060.1:0-39368 GCA_035454865.1 Nitrospiraceae bacterium
GCGATAATTTCGCAATCTGCGGTGGCGTCATCAGCGCCGATAAGTTCCGCACCGACCTGAAAGATCTCACGATCTCGACCGGCATGCTCTGGTTCGTACCGAAAAACCGTGGCGCGGTACGACAACCGCAGGGGCAGGCGAGAACCCATCATGCCCATCGCAACAGTACGGGCGATCTGTGCCGTCGCATCGGGCCTAAGCAACAGGATGCGCCCGGTGGTCCGGTCGGCAAACTTGTAGCACTTCTCGATCAACTCGGATTCAAGGCCCGGCGCGAGGACATCAAGATACTCAAACGTCGGCAGGATGATCTCGTTGTAACCCCAGCCATTGACCTGGGCCAGCAGACGGGATTCAAGACGCCTGACATGTTGAGCTGCCTCCGGCAGGATGGTCGCCATCCCAACGGGAACCAGAGACCGCTCGCGCAACGGGTGGATCTGCCCTGTAGGAACGCTGGGCGTCGGAGGAGCAGAGGCCATAGCAACCCGAGATGTCTACAATCGTTAGGAAAGGTTTGCGACTTTGACCGAGAGAATATTCGAACTGGACTTGATCTGATCCAGCACACCGGAGGGGAACTCCGTATCGGAACCGATGATCAATAACGCATTCCCTCCGCGCTTTTCCAAGGCACACTGCATCCGCACGATGTTGATACTGTTGTCACCCAGCACCTTCCCGACCATTCCGATCACGCCGGGACGATCGATATTATGGATGAGTAGCATATGGCCTTCGGGCACGACTTCCACTTTGAAGGTATCGATCTCGACGACCCGCGCATCCTTCTTATGATACAGCGTCCCTGCGACCTGGTGTGAAGCTTTGCCAGCCTCGACCCGCACCCGGATGAGGCTTGTGAAATCTCCGGCGTCCGAACTCTTGACCTCTTTCACTTCGATACCCCGCTCCTTCGCTACGATCGGAGCGTTCACGTAATTCACGGCGTGCTCCATGATCGGTGTGAGCAGTCCTTTCAGGACGGCGATGGTCACGGGAGCCACGGCCAGAGTGGTGACTTCACCACTATATTCCACCGTGACCCGTTCAATCCCGCCGTGACAGAGTTGCGTCTGAAGCGCCCCCAGTTTTTCCGCCAACGTCAAGTAGGGCTGCAAACGAGGCAACAATTCCGGCGCCACCGATGGGATGTTCACGGCCCCTTTGGCCACTCCCTTGGTAAAGTAATCGACAATCTGCTCCGCGATACCCACAGCGACATTCTCTTGCGCCTCAGTCGTCTGGGCTCCGATGTGCGGGGTACAAATAAAATTGTCCAGCGTCAACAGCGGATTATCGGGCTTGACCGGCTCTTCCTCAAACACGTCAAACGCGGCCGCCGCTACGCGCTTCGTCTTCAACGCTTCGCACAGATCGGCTTCATTGATAATCCCCCCGCGGGCACAATTTACAATCATCACCCCGGGCTTCATCGTCGAAATCGCCTGGGCGTTGATGATGCCCTTCGTCTCCGGCGTCAAAGGTGTGTGGACGGAGATGATGTCGGCACGCCGGAACAGTTCGCCGAGTTCGACCATCGCCACACCCATTCGCTCGGCGCGCTCTGGAGCCAGGTAAGGATCATACGCGATCACGCTCATGCCGATTCCCTGCGCCAACTTCGTGAGATGACTGCCGATTTGTCCGACCCCGACAATGCCGAGCACCTTGTTGTAGAGCTCGACGCCCATAAATTTGTCTTTTTCCCACTTGCCCGCCTTCACCGAAGCGGTGGCTTGGGGAATGCGCCGGCTCATCGCGCAGATCATCGACATCGTATGCTCGGCGGTCGTCACCGTATTGCCGCCCGGCGTATTCATGACCACGATGCCGCGGCGGGTTGCTGCAGGGGTATCGACATTGTCGAGGCCGGATCCGGCGCGTCCGACCACCTTGAGTTTCTCGGCGGCGGCAATAAGTTCCGCCGTTACCTTGGTGCCGGATCGAACGATGAGCCCGTCAGCGTCCTTAATTTCCTTGAAGAGCTCCTCTTTCGGCATTTTCGATTTCACCACCACGGTGAAACCGGCCTTCTCAAGAGCCTCCACTCCCTGCTTCGACAGACTATCGCTCACCAGAATTTTCATGCTCGCTGCGCCCATTGCATCCCCCGCCGTGGTTACTTGACCATCAAGATTTCTTGTGCTTTTCCAACGCCGCTGCCCAATTTCACCGGATGACCGAGCCCTTTCAAAACCATCTCGGTGGCGGCTAAAGCAGCAATCACATCAAACGTATCCGCATAGCCCATATGCGACAGACGGAAAATTTTTCCCTTCAGGTGATCCTGCCCGCCGGCAGCCGTAATGCCATATTGCACACGAAGGTTCTTGTAGACGGCCTGTCCGTCAATGCCATCCGGTGCACAGACCGCGGTCAAGGCATCGCTGGGTGACTCTTTGGGGAACAAGGCCATCCCGGCTGCCTTGGCTCCTTCACGCATCGCGTGGGCCAACCGACCCTGCCGCGCAAACATCTTCTCGAGCCCTTCGGCCCTCATAATCTTGAAGACCTCCTGGAGACCGATAACCAACGATACCGTCGGTGTAAACGCTGTCTGGTTTTTCGTCTGATTCTCACGTTCCTTCTTAAAATTGAAATAGAACGCGGCATTCTTGGCCTTCTCAGCCAGCGCCCAGGCCTTGTCGCTCACACTCACAAACGCCATGCCGGGAGGCAGCATGAGCGCCTTCTGCGAGCCGGTGATGACCACATCAAGCCCCCACGCATCAGTCTTAATATCAAACACGCCGAGCGCCGTGATGGCATCGACGACAAGAATGGTATTCTCATGCGCTTTGACAATCTCGCCCAGAGCCTTCACATCGTGAGAAACGCCGGTCGACGTTTCGCTCGCCTGTACGTAGACCGCTTTAATAGAGGGGTCCTTCTTCAACGCATCGGCAACCTGTAGAGGATTGACCGCATGGCCCCACTCCACCTTGATCTCGGTCACTTGAATTCCGAAGGTCTTGCAGATCTTGCCCCATCGCTCACCGAATTTCCCACCGTTGACACACAGCGCTTTGTCGCCAGGGGACAGAAAATTCGACACGGAGCCTTCCATACCGCCGGTCCCGGAGGAAGCCAGCATTAAGACATCGTTGCGGGTCTGGAACAGCCACTTCAGCCCCTCGCGGACTTCGGCAAAAATTGGATCGAATTCCGGGGCCCGATGATGGATCATGGGCCGGGCCATCGCCAACAGCACCTCGGGTGGGACAGGAGTTGGGCCCGGAGCCAATAAATACCGCTTCAACATTGACCGATCCTCCTTGCAATGAACCTGGTGGGATACCGACCAGAAAAGAGGCGGTACGCTACCATTAGCACCGTGAGACTGTCAAGAAATCGGACTGCACAACCGGTGATGTTTTCAGCATGTTTTCTCACTCGTCCCGGCAACTTCACAACTCCGCACGACCTGATTCATCGGCAGCATTTCCACCCTTGGCTGACCCCAAAGAGGGAGGGCCTAACCTATTCAATTTCTTGACAAGTGATTGCTGGGTGGATAGTGTGTGTGGATACATGCGGTCAATCATCACCACGAGGCCCTCTTTGACCCAGTCCCGACTTCATAGCACCGATGCGGTTGCACTGACGATTACGATGTTTATCGTGGCTAGTCTCTTACTTCCTCCTGCGAGCTTCGCCCAAGTCGCTTCCGCAGACCCAACCGCCATTGAATCGCCTCAAGAAGATGAAGACATTGACTCGAATCTCACGCCACTGGAACCGGAGTTGACCGTCACCCCCCCTGATCTCGTCTCGTCCGCGGACAAGCCCGACAAAGGCGTGGAAGCGATTGGACAACAGACTGCTTCAAATGGTGTCGCCTCCCTGATCCAAACTCCCGAATTTTCAAACAATACAACCGCCTATAATATTCCGGTCGTGATTGATCCAAGCGTGCAGAGCCACATCCATTTCTTCAACACGTCCATTCGGAGCCGGTTCGAACAATGGCTGATGCGACTCAGCCGCTATCGACCGCTCGTTGAAAACATCTTCGCCGAATTTAACCTCCCGAGCGATCTTGTGTATCTCTCGCTGGTTGAAAGCGGCTTTAACCCCTACGCCTTCTCACGCGCGAAAGCCACCGGCCCATGGCAGTTCATGAAGGGAACCGGGAAGCTTTACGGACTGCGCATCGACCACTACGTGGACGAACGACGAGATCCGATCAAGTCGACCGTTGCAGCAGCCCGCTACCTCCGGGACTTGTATGATCTGTTTGGAACCTGGCCCCTGGCGATGGCTGCATACAATGCCGGTGAAGGCAAAGTGATGCGCGCCCTGCACAAGGCCCAGGCCGAAACGTTCTCAGACATCTCAAAAACGAAGCTTATTCGTCGAGAAACCAAGCAGTACGTTCCTCGCATCATGGCCGCCACCGTCATTGCACGGAACCCCGACCAATACGGGTTTAGTCAGGAGCCTGTGGCCCCGCACCAATTTGAAGAGGTCGTCGTGTCCCGGGCCCTGCACTTTCGAGCAATCGCCAATGCCACAGGTATTCCTTACGAAGAGCTTCGTCTGTTGAACCCTGAATTGCGGCGGGACGCGACGCCTCCTGATGATTCCGCATACCATCTCAAAGTTCCCGTTGGCAGCAGCGCCAAAGTTATGCAGTTGCTCGACCGGGTCCCCACATACAAATTCCCCCCCCTGCCCGCCAAGACCCACCGCGTCAGAGCGGATTCTTCACGATGGTATCGCGTTCGTGTTGGTGACACTTTGGAGAAAGTCTCCAAGCGATTCCGCGTTCCCATGAAGACTCTGAAGGCGCGCAACAACCTCTCAAGCCAGGTCATCAAGGCCGGCGAGTTCCTGATCATTGCCCACTGAGTCTGGATTCCTGGGACCGAACGGGCTCAGAGAGACCCCGCGTCTACTGGTCGAAACGCGAGTGCTGCCGTTATGGCTTCGCGGGAACCTGAGGTGCAGGAGAAGTGGACAGAGCAGGTGATGCGGCTGGAGCTGTCTCAGGAGTTTTCTTGACCTCCAGGACTTTCACGCGGATGGCCGCTTCGCTCGCAAACGGGGAGTTCGGATACTTCTTCATCAGGTCCTGGTAGTGAGCCAGAGCCCCTTCCGGCCTGGATTGACTCTCTTCAAGCCTGGCGAGTTCGAACAGAGCGTTGTCACGATTCAAGGAGCCGGGAATCTCCAGGACCGTGGAATATGCCTTAGCCGCCTGATCACGATCCCCTTTCAAGAGGTAAGCATATCCCAGCTTCTGATGGACAAGACCGAGAAGAGACACATCGGCCCCATACATCAACACAAACCGTTTGTATGCCTCAATCGCAGCATCGACCTCGTTGGCCTGCAGCAAGGCATTTCCCAGGTTAAACAATGCTAGTGGAGCCGTTGGAGTCCGCGGATACTCCTCCACGATTCGCTTGTACAGCGCGATCGCCTCTTTCAGATTGGTATCAGCCTTCTTCGGATCGTCGACCGGGCGCGTGAAGTAATGAAGAGTGGCCTCCCGCTCGAGATCTTGAGCCTTGCTGGCATTTTGAGCGTCGTACCACAAGACCCCCCAGACAATCCCTCCCGCCAAGAGCAAGAGAGTAAGTCCGACCAGCAACGGCTTCCGATACTCCTTGAGACCCATCAGCCAGTGTTCCAGCCCGCTCACGAGATGAGCTTCGTCAACCGGCAGTGATCGTGGTGGCACTTTAATGCGATAGGTCATCGTAAAGCCGTGATTGGCGAATCGATAAATCTCATTCCTTTCGACTGAACCTGCGCCTTATACTAGGGTTGGATTCCCCTTGTCAATGTGATCAGTAAACAACCGGCCCTCACATAGCGCCGGGCCCGGATTGACGGACACGTCACGAACGAGAGCCCCTCGCTGAACATGTTTCGAACGCACCTCCAAGAGCTGGCAGGCAAATCACTGACTCGTCGATTGAGAGCGTTGGGGTCGGGAACGGGACCCACGGTTCTATTCGAAGGGCGCCGGGTCATACTTCTTTCCTCCAATGATTACCTGGGGCTCGCGACACATCCCGACGTCGTGCAGGCTGCAGTCCGTGCGACTGAACTATATGGAGCGGGAGCCGGGGCCTCGCGCTTGGTATGCGGGACACTGCCGCCCCATGAACATCTGGAATCCGCCCTGGCAGCCTTCAAGCAAACGGAATCTGCCCTGCTGTTCGGCTCCGGCTACCTGGCGAACCTGGGAACCATTCCCTGCATGGTCGGGCAAGGGGGACTCATTCTGGCAGACCGGCTTTGCCATGCCAGCTTGATTGATGGCTGCCGACTGAGCGGCGCTGATTTCCGGGTGTTTCGCCACGGAGACAGCGCCCACGTGGAATCGCTGCTGAAGCGGAGGCGCTCCACTCGCCCCACGCTCATCGTCACCGATGGGCTCTTCAGCATGGACGGTGACCTCGCCCCCCTGCCGGAGTTGGTCTCGCTCGCAGCGCAACATAATGCGACACTCTATGTCGATGACGCGCACGGGACGGGCATCATGGGATCGTCCGGTCGAGGAACGATCGAACACTTCGGGCTGGAACGTAAAGTCCCGTTTCACATGGGCACATTGGGGAAAGCACTCGGAAGCAGCGGCGCGTACGTGGTTGGGCCGCGAGACATCATCGACTACCTGATCAATACCAGCCGCCCCTTTATCTTCACGACCGCTCCCCCGCCGGGAACCGCAGCCGCCGCCGACGCCGCACTGGGCGTTGTTCAACGCGAGCCGGAACGTCGAGCACGACTGTGGGCTAATCGGCGTCGACTGTTCGACGGGTTGCGGCAACTGGGCTTCCGGATGACTCCGACCGTCAGCCCCATCCTTCCTATCCTCATCGGAGACGCCGCCAAAACGTTAGCCTTCGCTGAGCGGCTGCTGGCTCATGGAGTCTATGCCCCCGCAATCCGGCCGCCGACCGTCCCGGACGAAACCAGCCGCATTCGCGTCACCGTGACGTCGGAACACTCCGCAGACCAAATTGACGAAGCGCTCCGCGCTTTCGATCTGGCCGGACGAGCCACCGGTCTTCTCTAGCTTGGTCACTTCGCGACAGTCGCGTCCCGCATCTTCCGGCTATTTTCTTGCTTTCCAACTTTGCTATGGCATGATGCACACATGATTCTCATCCGGAGATCAACTTTTAATTGAGGACATCCCGCCTGTTCAGCTGTCTTTATATTTCATGACGGAGTTGTTTCAATGGATATTTCCAAACTGCTGACGTTCTCGGTGAAAGAAGGCGCGTCCGACTGCCACATCAGTGCCGGCGAACCGCCGATGATCCGCATCCACGGCGATCTCAAGAAACTCGATCACCCCGCCCTCACACCGGATGAAACTCACGCGCTCATCTACGACATGATGAACGACTCGCAGCGAAAGAACTTCGAAGAAAAGCGGGAGTGCGACTTTTCGTTTGAACTCGGCGACATCGCCCGTTTTCGCGTCAACGTGTTCGTCCAGCAGCGCGGATTAGGCGCAGTCTTCCGGAATATTCCAACCGAGATTCTTCCGTTGGAAAAACTCGGCATGCCGCCGATCCTCCGGCAACTCTGCGACAAGGAAAAAGGGTTGATTCTCGTCACCGGCCCGACAGGATCCGGTAAGTCCACCACCCTCGCGGCCATGGTCGACTATCTGAACAACACGTTTGAAGGCCACATCATCACCATCGAGGATCCGATCGAGTTCGTGCACAAGTCCAAGAAGTGTCTTGTCAACCAGCGGGAGCTGGGCGTCCATACCTTGTCGTTCGCCAACGCGCTCAAGTCGGCGCTCCGCGAAGATCCCGACATTGTGCTCGTCGGCGAAATGCGCGATCTGGAAACCATTCAGCTGGCCTTGACGGCGGCGGAAACCGGCCACCTGGTCTTCGGCACGCTCCACACCTCAAGCGCGCCCAAGACGATCGACCGTATCATCGACGCCTTCCCGCCGGCCCAGCAGGCGCAGATCCGGACGCAGCTCTCGGAGGCGCTGGAAGCGGTCATCACGCAAACCCTGCTCAAGAAGAAAACCGGGGGACGGGTCGCGGCCCTGGAGGTCATGGTCGCAACCACGGCCGTGCGCAATCTGATCCGTGAAGCCAAGCTGCACCAGATCCCCGGCATCATGCAGGCCAGCCAGAAGGACGGCATGCAGACGATGGACATGGCGCTGCTCGAATTGGCGACACGCGGCGTGGTGCACAAGGCCGAGGCGCAATCGCGCAGCATGAATCCCAATCTCTTCGGCTCAGCCATGGGCGGAGCGGCCTAAAGCGAACAAGGAGAACGGAGCAGCGTCATGGATATTCGCAGTCTCTTGAAAGTCATGGTGGATCGCGAGGCGTCCGATCTCTATCTGACCGTTGAAGCTCCGCCGATTTACCGTATCCATGGCGCGACACAGCAGACCGACGCCCCTCCCTTCACCAATGAGCAGCTCGAAGCGCTGGCGCTCGCGCTGATGCGCGGTCAGCAGCGTGGTGAATTCGAAGAAAAGATGGAGATGAACCTGGCGCTCTATTACAAGGAGCTCGGCCGGTTCCGCGTCAACATCTTCCGGCAGAAGGGCAACGTCGGGTTGGTCTTCCGTCACATCAAGGCCGAAATCCAGACCGTCGAACAACTCCAGCTCCCGCCCATTATCAAAGACATCGCCATGACGAAGCGCGGGCTCGTGCTGGTCGTGGGCGCCACGGGCTCCGGTAAGTCAACCTCGCTCGCAGCCATGATCGACTACCGGAACACGATTCATCCCGGCCATATCATCACGGTGGAGGACCCGATCGAGTTCGTGCATCAACACAAGAAATCAATCATTACCCAGCGGGAAGTCGGATTCGATACGTTGAATTTCCAGAACGCCCTTAAGAACACGCTGCGGCAGGCGCCTGACGTCATCCTCATCGGCGAGGTCCGGGATACGGAAACCATGGAAGCCGCGATTACATTCGCGGAGACCGGTCACCTCTGCATCGGAACTCTGCACTCGAATAACGCCAATCAGGCGATCGAACGCATCATGAACTTCTTCCCGGTCGAGCGCCATGCCCAGATCTACTTGCAGCTCTCGCTCAATCTGCGTGCCATCATCTCCCAACGGCTGATCCCATCCGTCGACGGGAAACGCGTCCCGGCGCTGGAGATCATGCTCGATACACCGCGTATCAAGGATTTGGTGAAGAAGGCTGAGATCGACACGTTGAAGGAAGCAATGGAGCAGGGCGTCGACGAAGGTTGTCA
The DNA here is from genome assembly GCA_035454865.1 of Nitrospiraceae bacterium. Classification (GTDB taxonomy): domain Bacteria; phylum Nitrospirota; class Nitrospiria; order Nitrospirales; family Nitrospiraceae; genus Nitrospira_D. The sequence goes on from DATIGF010000060.1 coordinate 9,229, forward strand.
GACCTTCGACCACGTGTTGTTTCAGCTGTACAAGGAGAACAAGATTACCCTCGAGCAGGCGCTGATCAACGCCGATAGCGCGAACAACCTTCGCCTCAAAATCAAACTCGAAGGCCTTAAAGGGGATGATGCGGTCAACGCCTTGCTTGATAAGCAGATGGGCGGTTCGGCCGGCGACGCGTTCAAGATTCAAGGAAGCGCGTCCGGGAACGTCACCCCGCTCCGCAAACGATAGCCGCTCCCCGCCGTGTACGCGTTACGATCAGCGGACCGACCCGGGCTCGGTCTGCTGCTCGAGATACGCCGCGATTTTCTCAAGCGCCAGCGCGCTCAGTTTCGATCCATACCAGGCGGGCATGGTTCGCTCCGGGTAACCGGGAACGACGAACAGCCCCGGCTCAAGCACCGACTCGACCACATAGTCATGCACCGTCTTGGCTTGACCTTTGTATCCCGGATCCTTGAGCCGTTGCGCTCCTGTCGTCCCAAGAACCAACCGTGGGCCGACTTGGCCGTTCGCACCGGGAATGCCGGGGATCGTGTGGCACACCGGACATCCGGCGTGGGTGAAGATATCGATGACGGGCTCTTCACCCGTCACCAGCGGAACCATCTCAGGTGACAGGGTCTTTGCCGCAATCGATCCGCCCGTGATTTGGGGAGCCTGCGATGTACCGGGCGCGCGAAGGGACCATATCGTATACAACAGCACAAGACCGATCACCACGACGGTCACAACGCGCTCACGTGAATGAACTGGTGGAGGCTCCGGAGAACGGGGGCGTGATTCGGGGGAGTCGGATGAGCGGGAATCCATAGCCGATCTAACGCGCAAACAATCAGGCTCTCAACAAAGACCGGGTCCTGATACTGACAAGCTATTTGTCTGCATTCATGGCGCAACGGAACCCGATCGTCCGCTCCTCAAAGTCCGGCTCCGCAGAAAATCGCGCGGTGACGCGCAACGCCGTCGGCAAATCGGCCCATGACCCGCCGCGCATCACGCGTTTCTCTCCGGTCGCAGGACCGGTCGGATTCTTATCAGGGCTTTTCTGGTAAAACTCCCGATCGTACCAATCAGCGACCCACTCTGCCGCATTGCCGGCCATGTGGAAGAGTCCGTACGGGCTCTTGCCCCCTTCCTTGAGTCCGTGCCGCACGCTCATCCCCTCAAGTCCACTATTCACCGGCACCAACGTGATCGCTTCACTGACCCAAATTCCACGATTGTAGTTTGCGATGTCGACGAAGGGTTGCATGTGCCCCCAGGGATACCGCCGGCCGTCCGTTCCTCGCGCGGCCTTCTCCCACTCCGCTTCCGTCGGAAGACGTCGGCCTGCCCATTTGCAGTAGGCCGCAGCATCTGCCCAGGACATGCCGACCGCAGGGAGGTCGCTTAGAGTCCTGGCGGCCTCGTCGTCCCACGTTGGCGGCAGGTCGTGTTTGGCCGATTCGATGAACTTCTGGTATCGCCCGGCCGTCACTTCGTATTGATCAATGTAGTAGGCATTCAGTGTCACGGTATGTTCCGGCCGCTCGTTCGGCAACCCGTCATTGCTGCCCATCAGAAACGGGCCGGCAGGGATCAGGATCATCGGCGCGCCATCTTTTCCTTTGATCGTTTCAACCGACGCAGCCGTCCCATTTTTCACCGCCGGCATGTCCGCAGCTTCAAGCACCGAGACACCCACCAGGGCGACGACACCCACCCACCATAGACATCGATACATCATCGTCAACCTCCCGCAGCCTCAGACTGATGCGTCCGTCCGATGCACGCCCCAAAGTGTACCTGCCAGTCGCACGGAACTCAACGGGTAGCGCATACAATCGCTGTCCATGGGCTCGAAGAGTTCCCCCCTTCCCCAAGGCGAGTGAACCGCGGTGCGCAGCGTCCTGCTGGAAAATTTCAATTCCATTGAACCTCCTGCGGTTTGGATTTCAAATACAGCTATCGTATTCGTTATCTGACCGGGCCATCGCTTGCGCAGGCAGGAAGACGTCATGAACCGTTACCATGTACTCATTGTCGCCCTGAGTCTACTCGCTCTCTGCGGATGTGTCTCTCATCCGCAAACCGCAGAGGAGTTTCGCAAAGCCGTTCCCGCGGCGTTTTCAGCCAAAGTCGAGACGTTTGAGGTCGAGCGTCCCTTCGGCCAGGTGGCCAGCACATTCCAGAAGATGGGACCGAGCTGTTTGTCGAAAACGATCAAAACGACATCCCAAACCACCACGAGCTATCAGGTCATCGTGACCACCTACAAGCCCACGGTCATGGTGACGGGAAAGAAAGCCGAACTCCACCACCAACAGCACCATGAGCAGGGCGTGCTCAGCGTCAGCAAGGAATCTGACGGGGGCTATTATCTTCTGGTCGCCGACGCACAACCCGTTACCCAGACCAAGACCTGCATCGATCTCTACCGCCCATCCATGGGCCATAGCGTACTGATCCAGGCGGTGAAGAATTTGGCGTCCGGCGAGAATATTGGATGTCCGGACCTCGCGAAGTGACACGCCCCGCCACGAACCGAACAGTAGGAATCCTCCTCGGCATCGGCAGGGTCGCCCCCGTCGTACTCTCGATCTGTGCCGCGAGCCTCTATGCCGGCTGTTTCGGAATCAAGACATATCCGAACGCGCTCGACAAGAACCTGCACGTTCATACCAGCACTGATTCGGGTTCGTGGTTCTCCCGCGTCTGCGCAGCCCTTGACATCCACCGCGTGGGTGAGAATTGTGTCCTCGACTATGTAGGCACAGACCAGCTGGCCGATTCTAAAACTGATGTCGGAACACCGCCCAACCGATGGAGTTATTTGGTATTCGTCTTTGACAGCTCCTCATTTCTTGCCAACCGAAGCGGTACCATCACGTCTGAGATGCTGTTAAAGCCACACACTGGTTCTCACTACGAGATCGCAGTACGTTACAAGGACGACATGCACCATGTGAAGATTCTGGAGGCTCTCCCGCATCAATCCGCCGCCCGTGAAATTGAACCACTGCCCCTTGGCACCTGCCAGTTGTCCTCCGGCCCGAAGTAGGCATACAAACTGGGCTGTGCGTCACGGCGCGGCTTGTTCCTCGAATTCCGCCCTCCCGGATTCAGCCACCCTTAATCGTGCTCACGGCAGCGTTGAAATTGTCGAACTGTAGCCCCTGCCGGCTAGTCATGCCGGACAATACAGCCCCCATCCCCGAATCGCGACGCGCGGCCTCCCACCTCTGAAATTACCAGGCTCACTTCTGCTTGGCGATGATCTTATATTTGATCTGTTCGTAGGTCGCGCGGGGGAGGATCTTCTTTTGGACCAATTCGTCCTTTCTGGCGTAAGGCCGGCCCTTGATGATCTTCTCGGCGTACGCGTCACCAATCCCCGGAATCGTCTTGAGCTGATCGGCCGTCGCGGTGTTGATGTCGATTAGGTCGGACTGCTCGGCTGCATAGATTGGGGAGGAGGCTTGTACCGTAAGAGGCAACAGAGGGAGCGCCAACAGGAGTACGCCCGCTAGTCCTACGCTGCCTGTCCACTTCATGAGCTTCGATTGCATGGCAACCTCCTTGGTGAGTACGTTGCTAGCTCGAAACTGAAAATTGGAGATATTCTACATTTTCCTGCGGGAAAGTTCGCAAACCCCCATTCGCCTCACTGATTCCTCTTAGAGTAATCACTTCCATGGATTTCGTTGACGGAATACTGATTGAAGCCCTCATGTGCCCACCTGACAAGTCGCTGGCAAGGTGATCGTTGAGATCGTTGATCGCCTTTCCCAAAGGTTATTGGATTCACATTCTCGGTCAGCGCTGAACGGGCGAACGGAAGAGGGAATTACTCTTTGAAGTTCCCTTAGTTCGATGTTATGCCCTACATGCTCATGCCAATACCGGAGTCTCGTACAAAAATGAAAACATAAATGCAACAGAGTGTACAGGGTTGTACGTATAAGTAGTCACCACAGTGCTAAGTTATTGATAATGTTTAACTGTCATGCTGGTTCATAACTTGCTCATCCCTCGCGCAAGTTCAGTTATATAACGAGGAGGACCTAATTATGGATTGCCCGAAGTGCAAAGGATTGATGATTCTGGAACGATTCTCAGACTTTTTCCTGGTTTTCTACGCCTGGAAATGTTTCAACTGTGGAGCGGTCATCGATCGGACAATTTCCAATAACCGGCGAAACAGCCTCGCTGCTAAAGCCACGAATGAAGTTTCAGCGGCTACCGCGTAACGAGCGGCCCCGCAGATTTCGAAGTTCCGGCATCGCACGTGGGGGCTCGACAATGAGCGGACCGAGGCTCTGGGGCACGTTCCAGGCAACAACTGCCTAAGGGCTTCCGCCCTCAGTTCCCACTGTATAATCGTTCATTGACACTCGCAGTCATTTTCCCCTGCCGGATCCGATCTCCAAGTAGATTTGCGATCAGGAATCGGGGACCGCTTGCATTTCTTGATCAGAAACCTATTGATCCCCTGCTTGCGGGGCGGGAGTCCCGCCCACGAGACTTCCGCATCTCCTCCATCAACCCGTTGACACCGCTCCCTCCAGAACGTAGCCTCTCCCCGTTTCATCCGCGGAGCGAGATCATTCACCGGGACAGACGGTTGCCTATGGACTGGAAATGGTTGATCGGCTTGATCTTCTTCTTCATTGCTGCCGGCACCGCTGCCTTCTATCTATATGCATTCGTGACGCGCACCCGGAATGAGTTCAGTGCAACTCAACCGGATCTGCGAGTTACCAACCTGTCTGCGATGAGTTCAGGAAACGTCCTCACCCTATACCCGGAACTCGAAAACGCGGGTGGCGGCGTGGCCTACGATTGCATGCTGCACATGGGCGGGTGGGAAGGTCACTTCGCCGTCAAGAAAGTCCACCCTCGTGGACCGCGTTATCAGAAGCATGTGGCATCCATCGTCCTCGGCCCGGACGCACCGATCCGCACAAAACCTATCAGCAATGGCTACCTCCGGCTGCGGTATCAGGATTGCTGGGGACATAAGTACGATCGTTGGTACCAGGTCACGCAAGTTAAGAGTAACGAACACCCGCTCTACAATGTCCACATCGACTTGGACCATTCTGACTTGAATGAGCCCCATCCATCGTTCTGGGAGATGCGGAAGTTCCTTCGAGCCGGCAACCTCCATGACTGACGCAGCAAAGGGTTCAGCCCCGAGTCGCGGCGCAGCGGCCCACCTCCGAATCTCCAAGAGTTTGAGCGCAAGAATCGGATAGTCTCTCGACCAATTCAGGCGGTAACATGAGCTTCCAGGGATGACGGAGACACGCAAATGCCGCCAGTAGATGCCACCCTCGCCTGGAGAGCCGTGCTCAACCACGATCGCCGATGCGACGGAGCGTTCGTGTACGCGGTGTCCTCCACAAACGTGTATTGCCGTCCGTCCTGTCCGTCTCGTCGACCGGCCCGCCGCCATGTCACATTCTTCAAGTCGCCGCAGCTGGCGGAGGCGGCAGGATTTCGGGCCTGTCTGCGCTGCCGGCCCCACTTGAGTCATCACTCCGGGACGGAACAACGGGTAGAACAGGCGCGCCGCTATCTGGACGCACACACGGACGAGCCAATCACGCTTCGGCAGCTGGCCGCCGAAGTCGGCATCAGCTCGTTTCATATGCACCGGACTTTCACCAGGGTGATCGGACTCTCTCCGAAGGCCTATCAGGACGCACGGAGAATGGAACGATTCAAGTCATCGCTGAAACGAGGTGAGACAGTGACGCACGCCGCTTACGAAGCCGGCTTCGGGTCCAGCAGCCGTCTGTATGAACGGGCGCACGCCAATCTCGGCATGACACCTTCAACTTTTCGATCAGGAGGAGCAGGCGTCCTGCTTCGCTATACCACCGTGCCGACGGCAGCGGGACGATTGCTTGTGGCCGTCACTGAGCGAGGCATCGCAGCGGTGAGTCTTGGAGGCTCCGAGGCGGCGTTGATCACAACGCTTCGACGCGACTTTCCGAACGGGATCCTTCGTCACGATGCAAACGGATTGAACAAGCAGGTTCGCGGTCTGCTCCGGTGCTTCAAGAAGAACTCCAGCGCGGCTCGCCTTCCCCTGGACGTGCAGGCAACCGCCTTTCAACGCAAAGTTTGGCTGGCGCTGCAACAGATTCCACGCGGACAGACACGATCCTATCAGGAGATTGCACGAGCGATCGGGCGACCGACGGCTGCTCGTGCCGTGGCGCGGGCCTGTGCCAGGAACCCCATCGCATTGGCGATTCCCTGCCACCGGGCCCTGCGAGGAACCGGTCACCTCGCCGGCTATCGCTGGGGTCTCCAACGCAAGAAGCAACTTCTCGCGTTGGAACAACAGTGAATGAATGGCCCCCTCACGAGGCGCATCTTCCTCTTTCGCGGTCTCGCGTTAGGCTATCGAGCCACCTCGTACTGTCCGTATCTTTCCCTGAGCCCATTCCCGCCCGCTTGACTACGGCTTGAAGCGGGGGCGAAGCTGAATGGGATCCCGGAGGTGTTGTATGCAACCGGGGTAGTCGTTCCGCTCCTGTTCACCTTTCCCATCCTCTCCTCCAGAAGTGTGTCCCTGCGTTCTGGTCGGTGTACCACCGGTGAGGGCCTTGTTCCCTCCCCCCTCAACAAGGAGGTTGTGTCATGAAGACTTCACTTGTTCTCTTCACCATCTGTACAGGCACGTTGCTGGCCAGCACCGTGGTGCTAGCCAATCCGGACATGTTGCCGAAGCATCCTGGCTATCCGATGGGCAAAGCGGTTGATCCTGTGAGAGGGCAATCACTCGCGAACGATCCCGGACAAACCAACGCAACCGGAGAAGCCTCTTTGGCCAAATCGGCGGCCTTTGACGATACGCATGTGCAGCAGAGCCTTTCAATTAATCGGAACGACCAACGGCTCTTGGAAAAGCCCGGCGCAGGGCTGCTCCCGAAAGTGCAGGGACCCGATATCAAGATTGAGCCGCCGGTGAAAGAAGGAACGAAAGTGAACGCCGCGCCCAAGTGATCGCCCTGATGAAGCGTGAAACAACCGAACCGGACCCCGACCCTTCGAGTAGCCGGGGTCCGACACCGTACGGAGCGGCGCAACACCGGAGTTGAACTCCAGACTTGTTCTTCTCCAGCGCCCGGAGTAGGATTGCCCCGCCAAGCTTATTTTTCTTCCAGAAAAGGGGGCATCACCATGGCAGTTCGGGCTGTGAGTGGATTCGCTGTTATCGCTTTGTTGGGTATAGTCGTTAGTGGTTGTGCGGGCGACGGATTGATGGGCTCGTCTGGCAATGGGGCGACATCAGCTTCGACCAAGAACATCGACCGTGTCGCAGCAGGGGCCGTCGAGGATTCCTTGAATGCCTGCCTAGGGCGTATTCCCAAGGACGCAACGGCGGGTCAGAAGATGCTGGCGGAGGAGAGTTGCCGCCGCGATCAGGCCGCCCGTCGATAACTCCTTCCTAATCTCCGCGTCTGGGAGACGGTTGAACGGCTGTCTCCCACGCCGCGACCGTTTTGCCTTCCCGCGGTAACTCCACTCCTCAGGTCACCAGACAGCTATTGGCTCCACCCGCGTCCTGGAGGCACCGATATCGGGTGTGTTGTCTGGCGGTTTCCCCTGCCGTGTCGCGCTGACATGAGCTTCTCGGAGCGTCAACCTGCTTCCGATAAGTCGGGATATGAATCATAGAGACGTTTGGCCTCGCGATGTGGTTGGCCATCGGGGAATAGATCGTCGGGATCAGATGATTAAGGGGAAGGCCGGGAGAGACCCCGCTTGAAATCCAGCCAGTTGGATAATCCCCGGATTGTGCGCTTGAAGCAACGAAAAATGAGGGGCCGGAAATACCGTGGTGGGTTACCGCAACTCCGCCGGGACCTCCTCATACCGAATGGCAACGCCCGACAGAACATGCCCAATGCGAGGTTGGTCTGTCGCACCTTGGGTCAGAATGTATGGGTTGGAACTGTAGGGCGTGTACCATCCGTACCCGTACAGTTGAAACGACACTCCGGCTGGTCCCAAGGCACCTGCCTCAAAATAGGGGCTCCCGGTCTGCGACATGACGACGAAAGGTACGTCAGATACGATTGCATCGGCTCCCAACGAACGCGCGCGATCCACCATGGTTTGGCGGAGCGTCTCCTGACTGTAGTTCGAGCTTCGTACCGTGATCCGGGCGACTTCCACGTGAGGTCGCGCAGGCTCATTTGTCATCCACTCGACCTGCACAACACCATCTCGCGGCGGAAAGGTTGTATCGGTAAAGTACTCAATGCGGGTACCGACGCATCCGGTGAGGGACGTGGTCAAGGCGAGACTGATGATTGCTCGTTGGATGGTCGTCATACAGAACCTCTCAACTCTCGTTGAGAACACTGTACTGGGACGTCTAGGAGAACCCTATTCCCCGTTAGAGGGGGAATTCAAGTGATACGCTGGTCGAGATTCTCCTAGCCTCCTCCCCTCGGCCGATCAGCACTCACAGAGCCCCATTGCACGATAAAGGTGTGCGATCTCGCACGTCCCGCACGGTGCGAAAGAGCTCTTCCAATAATGATCCGTCTACTGTTGTCTGAACGGTTCCGACTCATGGCAGAACTTCCTTCGATGATACTTACACTTGCGCCAGCGATATATCGAATCCCATCCGATCGGGACGCGGACCGACATTTGCACGAAAAGGCACCATCGAACGGACGGGCGCGCGGCCGTAGATCTCTTCTGTCCCGGCCGACTATCTGACCACAAAACTGAGGAGAAAAGTGGTGCGGACTTGGCTTAGCAAATGCGGCGATAGAGAATTGCTCTGGGTGATGATTGGACTCTTCGGCCTGCTCGTTTTCGGATTGAGTTGGAATAGCTGAGGAGAGACCCCTCAGCCTGAACCGGGATTCCGCCATTCGCCCCTGCACGGCAACTCGGTATGTGGTCCTCTTCGCGCTTAGTCTTCTGCGACAGATTGAACTCCCGCCAGCGACCGATAGCATCCTTCCGGATTCTCTCCACACCGAATTTGAGTTGACTCACAGGTTTTGATTCTACCGAGCTCTCTGCCATCCTCCGGACTTAAGACAGAAGGCGTTCAATAGCGTAACCATAGGGAATGGTTGCGCCTGCGAACTCGTCGTGAGACCTGCACGTGCGAGCGAGAATGTTCGCTTGGACGAACCGACAGTCAGAGACGCAGGCCAAGGGGAGCAGTGAAACACGCGTCGAAAGCGAGAGGAAGAAAGCAACCGGACCGTACGGTCCAAGAGACTTGCAGGTGAAGGTGGTGTCCCCAACGGGATTTGAACCCGTGTTACTGCCTTGAAAGGGCAATGTCCTAGGCCAGGCTAGACGATGGGGACATGTCGATATGGGCAAGCAGGCAGCGGAATTCTTACCATACTCGGAGTCGCGCTGTCACTACAGGGCTGATCCCTTGCCACACGATACCAACGAAGAGCACCCGGTCATCAGAAGACGTCTCCTTACCAGCCCCCGGAGCAAGTATGTTACACTGAGCCGAACGTGACGCACCCTGGTACCTGTCTTCATGAGGAACCGACGATGACTCCATGGCGCTCCCACTACCGCACAATGGCCACCACGGTGGGATTATTCCTGTGGCTTGCCTCAGGCTGCGCACATGATACCTATCAAGAGCGTGCCGACATTATGAAGGACCACGTCGAGGCCTTCTACGCCCATCTCAAAGCCAACCGTGTGGAAGCGGCCATCCATGAAAATGAGCAGATCGAGGCGATGGCTGATCGGATGGGTGAGACCGTCCGGAAACGGGCTCAACTACAAGGAACGACACAAGTCGAGCGCGAATTTGCCCTGATGAAAACGGCCAGGGAGACAGCGGCGCAAAACTGGATTGCGCTCGGTCAGTACTTTGCTATCAAGAAGCAGCCGGACAGGGCCCGCGCGACCTATCAGCGCGTAGTCGACACCTACACCAACCCGGCAGAGCGGACCTACAGAGAACAGGCCGCGCGAGCGCTCAAGGATCTGGAGATCATGTCGCCGGCCGTCAACCGGACAACTCCGTAATCTCGCTGATTGAGACAGGTGTGCCCCCTGATACGCCACAGCCCCGCCTCTGACACCGTCCCCATGGCCTTGCATGCCAGGGTCTTTTTTATCCTCCTGCTCATCGTCCTCACCGGATGCGTCCACCGGATCGAAGTGAATCCCCTTCCCTCCGGCCCCGCGTCAGCCACGATCCCCCGATCTCTTCAGATAGCCGTCGGCCCGCTCTCGCTGGAAGGCGCGGACCATATGCCGGGGATCACGTTGCTGGAATGGCCGCATCGCGACCTGAGCCAGGCCCTCATCCGGTACGTGCAGCACCGAGGAACGTTCAGTTGGGTTTCCACCGACCCCGCCGATCTCACGCTCAGCATCTCTACGAAATTAGCGCTTGCCTCACGCGATCGCTACCGCTATCGCATCCGCTTGCAGGCGGAGATGAGCGAGACCTCCCGGCTCATCAAAGCGTATCTCGTTGAGCATGACGCGACGGGATCAAGGGTGCGATGGGTTACCGCTTCCGACCGTGACCCGATCGAAGCCGCGCTTCAGCTTGCCTTGGATGACTTGCTCACGCAGATTGAGGCGGATCGGTCACTGTATGTCGGCGGCAAGGGACGACCGGCCAAATAGCCGTGCGGCCTCGATTGCTTGTCTCACGCTGACCTCACGGAATTGTCGTCAGGCAGGAGTCGCCAGGCGGAACCGGTTCCAGGCTTCCTGAGCCTGCGATGCGGGGGCTGCAATGTAATCCGGGCAATCGAGCCGGAGGGCCCGATCACCGAACGGGGCGTCGACGAACTGGCAGTGGTGGGGCTGGTCCCGGTCTTCGTGCGCGTGCGGGCGGAAATGCTGGCAGGAGAGACACATGCGCGCAACAGGAATCTCTCCCTGCAACTGCAGCGCGCGAATGAGTTTCACCAGGGCGGTCAGCAGTCCAACCTGCTCCTGCGTCGACAGTTGCTGCGTCGCAGCAGCGAGAATCTCCGGCCACCCGTTCACCACTTGGCCCGCTTTTGCACCTTTCGCGGTCAAATGCACGGTGACGACACGGTTGTCGACTTCTGTACGACGGCGGCGCACAAGCCGCTTCTGTTCAAGCGTCCGAATGACTTCAGAGGCAGTGGGCAGCTTAACCGACAATTCTCTGGCTATCGTCGAAACGGTGGCGGACTGGTTGGGCCGCGCCCGGAGGAAGGTCAGCACCTGGACCTGCAGGGGGCCGACACCCTGCTGTCCCTGGCGTCGCCAGGGACGGCTCTTCATGGCCAAACCGATCTTCGAGAGTCCTGTGACCAGCCGATCGGGAAGGGAGTCTTGATTTATCTTGATCAATGGAGTCATAAGGTCCTCGTAAGTATTCGGATGGCTTACATCTGACAATGACAGTCTATTGGGTTCCAATCGTCATCGTCAAGTTTGCCACGTCGCCGTCCGTCGCCGACCTTCATGATCTCAATCATGTTTTCAAGACCGTTGTCGCATCACGCCTTCGGCCCGCATGATCCTGCTCGCTCATCGGACAACGAGAACCGAACAGGACGCATGCTGAACCAGGCGCGTAGATACACTTCCAAGCAACACTCGGCCGATCGCCCCCAATCCCTTGGCGCCGGAGATGATCAAATCCGCTTTGTGCTGTTTGGCCACCGTGAGGATTTCATCAGCCGGCTTGCCGAGCCTCATGGCCTCTCGCACCTGGAAACCGACTTTCGCCACCTTGTCCACAGAACGCTGCACCACCGCCCTCCCGGCCTCGCGTAGTTCCGGGTACTTCAGGAACGGCATCACGTGGACGACCGTCACCATCACCGGTTCATGATCAGGACCATCGGGAGTGGGGTTGAAATTACGGAGCAGGAACCGGACCGCTTTATCTGACGCCGGCGAGCCATCGATGGCCAGCACGATCTGCCGCACGGGCCGAGGCGCCTCTTTCACCACCAGCACCGAACAGGGCGCATGGTGGATCGCGTGATTCGAGGCGCTCCCCAGCATAAACCGGTCTAACGCATCGAGCCCGCGCGAGCCGATCGACAGAAGTCCGACACCTCGTTTGGCATGTTTGATGATGGTCGCAGCGACTCCACCGCGATCCACAACCACTGTTCCGCTCAACCCCAGCGAGGCCAGCAGCGCCTCCGATTGTTTCTTCGTCGCCTTGGCGTTCAGCTCCATCCGCTTCAACTCAGCCTGGAGATAACGTTCCGTCCCCACGATGACGGGCTGAATCATGAACGGGGCGCGCAAGCCGGCTACGTCGACGACATGCAGCACGCGAACTACCGGCTGGGTGCTGAACGGCACCTCTCCCAGCCATTCAATTGCCCACCGGCCATACTTTGACCCATCCGTTGCCGCCAAGACTTTCATATCACGCATCCTTTCGTCTGATAATTCAGCTTCGGCCCCTTTGATTCCAATAAACCACTCCCGACATGTCTTCAGCGCAACGGCCCGGCGGCCGGATCGTTGAAGTCTTCCTTCGTGACCCGGATCATATACCGCCGGGCGTTCCGACGCGACTGCGAACTGAGGTCGACCGTCCGACTGTCGTTCAATGCGATGGGATCCCCTTGCCCTAGATTTTCGCCCAGCGCCCTTCCAACTTCTTCATGATCTGCGGCATGGTTGTATACTCCATCTCGTCCAGAGGCAGGCGATGCGGCTCGAACGGACCATGCAGGCGAAGCACGTCCGCGATCCGGTTGGCATCCCGCCGCGCTTCGTCGTACGACGGATCGTCGAACATATCGCGTGGCCCGATGAGCCGGCCGTCGGCCACTTGAAAGCCTAGACAGGCGACCCGCGGAGGCCCGTCGAACCTGGTCGGCGTCGCTTGCTTCACCGACACGGGCATGAGCGGACCATAGTGCGAGCCGCGCATCCAGCCTTCGATGATCCACGGGTAACGGAACGGCTCCAGCACTTCTCCGACGGCGGGGAAATTCTGCTGTGCCCGCACGATCATGACCGGATCGTCCTTGCCGACGTACTTTCCCGCAATAAGCGAGAGCCGCTCGGTCGAGGAGGCGGCAGCAATGGCGCCGTCCGCGCGGGAGAAGACGTGCTTGATGGTGTACTTTCCCGGAGAACCGATGAACATCAACATGTCGTAGAGATCCTCCGGACAATCGAAGGTGATTTTCCTGTGCTCGTAAATATCATGCACCTCGAATCGGAACCCCTGGTGCAACGTCGGCGCAATGACGAGGCCGGCCGTCGTGAAGGGATCGGCAAACATCTTATAGAGTGGAAGATTCCACGCACCGGCTGAAGTCTTGTCTGCCATAAAGATCAGGACCGGTTCCGATTTCCGTTCAACGAATTCCATTTCAGCCACACCGGGCCCCTGCCCTCTGACATTTCCGCTGAAGGCATCGGCAAGCAAGTCCTGCCCGGCTCCATACAGATGAAGGTCCTTGGCCACCTGCGTCCCGGATTCGAACGTCTCCCAGGCGAGTCGGTGAATATCCCGATGGTCGATGCCATGACGATGCGCCATGATGAGCTGCAGGTCGTCCCCGCAGGCCGACACGTGATAGTCCAGGAGCACCCCGCTTGCCTTGGCCGGCGCGAGTTTCTTCGTCGCGTGCTCGATCAACGCCGGATGGATCGCCGAGTGACCGACCCACCCGCCGATATCCGCCTTAATCACGCTCAACGTGAGCTTCGTCGAATCCTGTTTCTTTGTTTCGGTTGCCATGTTGGACCTCTTGGTGAGGGAGCACACATTAGCGAACGCCAGCCGGACGCGCCCCGCTGTCCCCGCGAAGATACACAAACCAATAAACCAGGGCCACGAGGATCGTCCCGCCGAGGATATTCCCGATCGTCACGAGCAGGAGATTACCGACCGCGCCGGACAGGGGAATCGGCGCCGAACTTCCCGCGGCCAACGCCATCCCGATCGGAAGGAAATACATGTTGGCCACAGAGTGCTCGAATCCGCAGGCCACGAAGGCGGTGATGGGAAACAGTATGGCGAGGATCTTGTCGGCGACGCTCCGCGCGCCCATGCAGAGCCATACCGCCAGGCACACCAACACGTTGCAGAGGATGCCCCGGGCCACGGCTGAGACGGGATCCAGGGCTACCTTGCTGCGCGCGATCTGAATCATCGTGTCCCCCACGGCTCCGTCGCCGAGCGCAGCCACACCGGCCAGCAACACAAGCGCAACCGTGCCCAATGCACCCAGCAGATTGCCGAGATAGACCCAGACCCAATTTGTGACCACCTGACCGGTCTGAACACAGCCCACGGCCCAGGCCATTGCAATGAGGTTGTTGCCGGTAAACAGTTCCGCCCCGCCTACCACGACGAGAATCAGCCCCAGGCTGAACGCGACACCCCCTGCAAGACGCAGGAGTCCGAATGGAACCATTGAACCGTCTCTCCCGGTTGTTACGGTGACCGCATAAAACAACGCCCCCAGCGAGATAAACGCACCGGCCAATACGGCGAGCGCGATCATCGTCGGCACCGGTGTCGTTACTTTGGCCAGCCCGATCTTGCAGACACGCTCGGCAATCTGAGCCGGCGCATAGGCATCGGTCGTTGAAGCCGGGAGAGACTCGGGGGCAGCGGCAAGCGGCGATGGGCTGTCAGTCTGGAGCGGATGGTTGGATGTTTCAATCCCCTGCCTCATGCCCTTCGCCTCTCGCCTGGGTTCATAAGATCAATTGCCGTCGCATATGGTGCAGTTCGGCCTCGTCCTCCGCATCAAGCTCGTCCCGCTCGAAAGCTTCCACTCGCACGGCGGACACCTTGTACTCCGGACACTTTGAGCTTTCATCCGCGCTCGACGAGAGCAGCTCATTCACGGCGGAGGCCGGGAAGTGGAAGCTGGTGAACAGATGCCCCGGAAAGACCCGTTGGCTTTTCACGACGGGCAGGATGGCTTCGCCACGGGCGCTCACCATCCGGACGATCGTACCCTCTCCAAGCTGCAGTCGTGTCATATCGGCGGGATTCATTTCGAGCACGTCCGTATCGACCACTTCCAAAATGTCGGTCCGGCGCGTCTGGGCACCACAATTATAGTGTTGCAGTACGCGACCGGTCGTCAGGACAAACGGGTACTCCTCGCTTGCGGCTTCTCCCGGCGGCAGGTAGTCCACGGCGACGAAACACGCTTTTCCCTTCGGAAACCTGTCCCGGTGCATCAGTGATGTGCCTTCATGCGCGGCGGTCGGCACCGGCCACTGCAAACCGGCATGCTGCTCGAGCCGATCGTACGCCACACCGGCAAACATCGGCGCGAGTGCAGCAATTTCGTCCATGATTTCCGAGGGATGCCGGTACGGCATAGGATAACCCATCCGGCTCGAGACTTCGCAGACCACGCGCCAGTCAGGAAGAATCCCGTTCGGCGGATCGACTGCTTTCCTGATCCGCTGGATACGCCGTTCGAGATTCGTGAACGTGCCGTCTTTTTCCAGGAACGACGCGCCGGGCAGCACGAGGTGGGCAAACTTCGTGGTCTCGTTCAGAAACAGATCCTGTACCACCAGAAACTCCACCCGCTTCAACGCCTCATGGACTTTCTTCAAATTCGGATCGGTCTGGGCCACGTCATAGCCGATGATCCATAGTCCTTTGAGCCGGCCCTCCAACGCCGCCTCCCACATATCCGGCGTCTTCATGCCGCGCTTCGCGGGCAACGGCCGCCCGGTTATCTGTTGATGACGCGCGGCGACCGCCGGATCATCCAGCGACTGGTAGCCGGCAAAGTAGGTGGGCAGGCATCCGACATCCGACGCGCCTTGCACGTTATTCTGGCCGCGCAACGGATTGATGCCTGTTCCCGGCCGGCCGATATTTCCGGTGGCCAACGCCAGGTTCACGAGCGCGATGACGCCGTGACTGCCCCAGCGATGTTCGGTCACACCCAACCCGTGTACGCAGAGCGACGCCCCGCTCGAAGCATAACGACGAGCCGCCTCACGGATCAGGTGAGCCGGCACACCGGTGATCTGCGCTGTTTTCTCCGGAGTGCACTCCGCAACCGTGCTCATCCATTCATCCAGCCCTTCTGTTCGCGCGCTCGTAAACGCTGAAGCGATCAGTCCTTCCGTGGCCATCACATGGCCCATCCCATTCAACAACGCTACGTTGGTCCCCGGTTCGAGCTGCAGATGCAGGTCGGCCAGGCGGGCCAGCTCGGTTCTGCGGGGATCGATCACGATCAGCGGCACGCCCCGCCGATGCGCCTGCTTGATGCGGGCGCCGACGACGGGATGGGATTCCGTGGGATTGGCCCCCACCACCATGATGAGCTTGGCGGCATCCAAATCTTCAATCGAATTGGTGGCGGCCGACGCCCCCAGCGTTTCCATCATGCCGGTCACGGTCGCGCTGTGGCAGACACGGGCACAGTTGTCGATGTGATTCGTGCCGATCACGCAGCGCATGAACTTGCCGAATAAATAATTCTCTTCGTTCGTGCCGCGGCTGGACGAAATCGTCGCCAGCGCGTCGGGCCCATGTTCCGCCTTGAGCCGGGTAAATTGCTGCGCAATGCGGTCCAACGCTGCATCCCACGAGATCGCCTTCCAGCCCTCCCCCTCCCGCAGCAACGGAGTCCGAACGCGATCTTCTGCCGTGATATAGGTCCAGCCGAAGCGGCCCTTCATGCAGGCATGCCCCAGATTGGAAGGACCGTCGTCGGCCGGCATCATTTGCACCACCCGCCCGTTCCGCACACCGGCATCGAACGCACAACCGACACCGCAATAGGCGCAAGTCGTGCGTACGGTCTGGGTAGGCCTCCCCTGTTCCATCACCGTCTTTTCCATGAGCGCGCCGGTCGGGCATTCCTTTACGCAAGCCCCGCACGACACACAGTTAGAAGTGGCGAAGGCCGCCGCCTCGCCCATTAAAGAGCCCGCTCCTGCGGCCGGCCTCGTCGAAAATCCACGCCCGAGCATGGTCAAGGCAAACGTACCCTGAATCTCGTCGCAGGCCCGTACGCAGCGCGCGCAGGACACGCAGGTGGAATTGTCGAAAGTAAAGAATGGATTCGAATCGTCGCGCACCGCGTCGCGTTGCTGATGCACCCCGCCGGAATACCGGACCTTGTTCACTCCCAATAACCGTGCGAGTTCGTGCACAGCACCCGACGGCTCGCCGCCTCCAGGCTGTTCGGAGAGATACAGTTCAAGAATATTGTGGCGGTGGCGCTTCAGCCGGTCGCTCTCGGTTCGGACAACCATGTGGGGCCGGACCGGAGTCGTGCAGGATGCCGGTGTGCCGGACTGACCCTCGATTTCGCAGATGCAAAGCCGGCAGGATCCGAATGGGGCAAGGTGCTGCGACGCGCATAAACTGGGGATCGCAATCCCGGCTTTCCGCGCAGCTGTATAAATGGTATCGCCCGGCTCGGCGGCAATTACGCGGTCATTGATTGTAAGATTCATCGCATCCGGCTTTCAGTAATCAGCTCACAGCAATCAGTCTAAGGCTGACGGCTGTGTGCTGACGGCTTGCGTCTGAATTCATTTCCGAAATGTTCGATCGCCGTCAACACCGGATAGGGAGCACGGCCTCCCAACGCGCAGAGGCTTGTCGCCTTCATTGTCTCCCCAAGATCCTTCAAGAGCGCAATGGCCTCGGCCGTTTCCCCTCCCGCCTGTATCCGTTCGAGAATTTCGCGCCCGCGCACCGATCCGATTCGACAGGGGGTACACTTGCCGCAAGACTCGTCTGCGGTGAAGGCCATAAAATGGCGCGCCAGGTCGACCATGTCTGTCTCCTGGTCATACACGACGATCCCCCCGTGGCCGAGAATCGCACCGCCCTCGGCAAATGCGTCGTAACAGATCGGAATATCCAGTTTCGATTCAGGAAAGAGACTGCCCAGCGGACCACCGACTTGCACGGCTTTGAAGCGCGCTCCCGCCGCCATGCCGCCGCCGAATCGGTCGAGCGCCTCCCTCAACGTGAGACCGAACGGGACTTCAACCAACCCCGGCTGGTTCACTCGACCGCCGATTTGCAGCACCACAGTCCCCCGCGACCCTTCAGTTCCCATCGATGCATGCCAGGCTCCGCCGCGGGCCAGTATCTCAGGAATCGTGGCGAACGTGAGCACATTGCTGACGATCGTCGGCCGGCCGTAGAGTCCCGAGATGGCCGGGTACGGCGGCTTGGCCCGAACGACTCCGCGACGACCCTCAATGGATTCCAAAAGCGCAGTTTCTTCTCCACACACATACGAGCCGGCGCCTCTGACGATGGTAAGGTCGAAATCCTCTCCGTCGACTTCAAGCAGCTCCGCCTCCTTGGCCTTCTGGATCGCGTGCTCAAGGGCCTGAGCCGCAGCCGGATACTCCTGCCGGCAGTAAATGTATCCTCTGGCCGCGCCGACCGCGCGGGCGCAAATTAACATCCCCTCGATAAGACGAAATGGATCCCCCTCCATGAGCATGCGGTCACAATAGGTCCCCGCGTCGCCTTCATCCGCATTAGCAACAACGAATTTCTCCGTCCCTTCCGCCAGCCGCGCCGCATCCCACTTGCTCCAGACCGGAAACGCCGCTCCGCCGCGACCGCGCAGTCGCGAGAGTTTCAGTTCCTGGATGATCGCCTCGGGCGTCATGCCAAGCGCCGCTTCCAATCCCTTGAATCCGCCGCGCACCTGATATTCATCGAGCGCCAGCGGTTCGGTGACCCCGAAATTCGAGAAGGTATGTCGGGTTTGCCGGGCGAGGAAAGGAATGTCTTGAACCGGTGTGCCGCCCTGCCCCGCGATGATGGCAGGTAACGCATCCGGCATCACATTGAACCAGGCCACGCGGCCCCCGGGAGCGTCCCGTTCGACCATCGGTTCGAGAAAGAAAACTCCCCGCGCTGACGTCCTGACGAGCTGCACATCGGGTCGGGGACTCCAGGCTTCAACCAGCCGGTGGGTCCCGGCAGCGCGCGACGAGGTATCGCTCGAAAGATACAGGCGGACCGTGCTCATCGATAGCGCTCCAATAACGCAGGAATCTGGTCGGGCGTCACCCGTCCATGGAGATCCCCGCCAATCACTATCGTGGGAGATACACCGCAGTTGCCGACGCAGTAGACTTTCTCAATCGTGTAGCGGCCGTCCGCTGTCGTCGTCCCGACCCCTGCACGCAACTGTTCGCAGACGCTGCGCAACAACCGGTTTCCGTGATTTGCGAGACAGGCTTCGCCCAAGCAGACGCGAAGGATATGTCGCCCAGTGGGTCGTGTGTGGAGGTCGGGGTAGTAGGAGAGAACGCCGGCAACTTCAGCTTCGCTCACGTTCAGCGACTGCGCGAGCCGGGGAAGGCTTTCGAGAGGCACGTAACCCACCGCGGCTTCCACTTTCTGAAGCAGGCCAAGAATGCTGAGGTGAGGTTTCTCTCGCGCGGACGCCAGGGCAAGCACTTGTTCGACTTTGTGCGGGACCGAGCGCTCCACTAGACTTTCTCCTCCAGCCCCACATGCCCGCGCAGAACGTTATAGTCGAAGGCCCGCTGACCGCCTCGTCGGAAACCGAGGTCATTACGTTCCATCTCGTCGATCAGGCCTGCCACCGTACCCCTGGTCGCCGGAGACGCCGCCGCGTGCCGCGGTGTCTGTCCACCGAGCGCCAGATGAGCTTGATCGGACCATTCCAGATACGCCTTTTCGAGAAAGGGCGTGAGCAGCGCCCGATCTTCTTCCGGCGTCACTATGACGGTCAGCGGCTGGTCAGACGTCAATTGGTCCAGCGACACACGACGGACCGGGGGAGCCAGTGTCTCTCCACGAAAATGGAGCGAAAATCCAAAGGCCGCAGCCAGACGATGTTTGATCGCATCCAGTCGCTCCGGCGAATCGCATTCCACCACCAGCTGCGAGGATGTCAACGTGACGCGCGCCTCCGTCAACTTACCTCCCCCGTTTGTCCCCTGCTGGATCCACCTTCGCACGGGCTTCGTCGAGGGTTGTTTCCCATCCGCAGTCGGATCCGGTTCGAATTCTTTCATCTCGGCAAGACCTTCAGCAAGAAACCGGTGCTCATGATGGTCGTAGAGGGCCACGGCATATAAGTACGGTTGGTGGTCGCCGGCCCGATATTGAATATGAATCACGGCATCGACCAGCGCCGCCATGCGCAGTTGCGCAAACGCCCAGAGGACCATGTGACCGAATCGCTTGGCGAACTCCTGCCATTCCCCCAGCACAAAGGACCCGGAACTCACCTCCATCTCACGCCGCCATTCCGCCGTCATCTCAAGAAGCGCCTTCGCATCCGCCGATGACAAGACGATCCCGCACCCGGCCCACACCGCCTTGCCGGATTCGTAGGCGTCCGGATGGCGAATCACACGGGTGAGCAACACCTGGGCCGCAGAAAGATTTTTGACGAATTCTCCGCCGGGAAGAGCAAACGCGGTTCCGTCGCCGACCGAGCGCAGCGTGAGTGTCTCGTCCGAGGTCGGCGCGGCGGTCAATTCGAGCAGATCGATATAAGAGTGCTTGAGCGGGTCGAGCCAGACCCGCTCTTCGTTCGCGATATGTTCGGTAATGACGTCGCGCAACTGCTCGATAAGGGTGAGCTGGCCATCCTCCGGATAGAAATCGCAATAAAGGATGAATTCGGCCAGATCGGCTTCCTGCGACAGCGGCGCCAGCACCCTGCCGGCTTCGCCTGCGACATAGGGTTTGAGGGCGCGAGCCAACGCCAACTCCCGCTGCAGCGCAAACTCGGGTTTCAGCGAAAGCTGCGCAAGGCGGGCGATCACCGCATCAAGGGCCGGAGGACGGGCGACCCAGAATCCTGCGGCCTCGTCATTCGCGAGTTTCATGAATTTCATCCATCACGGCGGCCTCGGCATCCAGCCAGTCCTGCAGCGCGTGGCCGTCGCGCCGTCCCCGTGCATCCCACAATTCATATGCTTTCCTGGCGATGCGGTCCCACATGCCGTCCGGAAGCTCGATGGGGGATTGTGACACCCGGGACGCAATCGTCGCGGGAGCTTTGGAGCCTTTGGTATTTTTCATCACCACATGCATGACAGACTCCTGAGTTAAGGGTTCGCCGAACCTGCCACGCCGCCCGACAGCACGCGGCGATGACCCGGGTGGAATTTCGGGCTTCGAACTGTGAGCACGGGGCAGTGCGACTTTCTGAGAACGGATTCCGCCACGCTGCCCCAGAAGGTATGCGATAAGCCCCGCCGGCCGTGCGTCCCCATCACGATGAGATCGGTCACTTCGAGTTCCGCCGCTTCAAGAATGGAATCGCCCGGCAGCCCACCGCGCACCTGGAAGTCTCCCGCTACCTGACCGGACTTGAGCGCCGAGACCAGCCCGTTTAGCCGCGCGGTTATTCTTTCCCGCAGATCCTCGCGTTTGGCTGCATGCGAGAGCGTGAAGTCCAACCCGTAAGACACCGGTTCCAGGACGTGCAGCAGCCGGATGGATGCCTTGGCCCGTTGGGCAACCATCACGGCATATTCCAGCGCATCGAGCGAGCAATCCGAAAAATCCACGGGCACCAGGATCCGGCGGACTGCCACGGGATACTGCGGCGGCCGGCCGCCGGCCTCACCGGCAAGTTGTCGTTCGCCTCGCACTGCCAACACCGGACAGGGCGCAGTCCGGATAATCCGCTCCGCAGTGCTGCCCAACACCACATGTTCAAGCCCGGTCTTTCCTCTGGTTCCGACCACAATCAAATCCGTGTCCTCAGCCTCGGCTGCGGCCAGGACCTCCTGGCTCGGGATTCCGCTTGCAATGCGCGTATGGACCGCAACCCCTCGATTCGCCATCCGTGCCTTCAGGTCAGCCAGTTCCGCAGTCGCCTGTTTCATCAACTCGGCAAGATACATGCGGTTGACCGGATAGTCGGGATTCATACCGGGAGGAAACTCCAACACGCTGATCACCGTCAGCGTCGCCCCCCACGACGAAGCGAGGGAACAGGCATACACCTCTGCGCCCTCGGCCCATCGCGATAAATCCGTCGCCAGTAAAATTCTGGGATGTGAGGACTTCGTATCTTGCATTTCCACTCTTGCCATGCGGCGAGAGGCACGAGGCCACAGGCGGGAGGAGAACACAGAGTGCCCTCTTGCCTATGGCCTTTCGTCCCTCACCTGTTTTTAGACTGCCTCCGCGCTCAACAGGAGCAACTCCCCGCTCATATTCGGGTGGATTGAGCATCGAAACTCGTGCCGCCCCGGTCGAGACATGTTAAATCGCAGGACTGCGTCCCGTTTCGGATCCAGGAACACCCCACCCACCCCGCGGCCATAGACGATCACCCCGTCCTTTTCAACCTGCGTCGGAAGCCCGTCAAACATCGTCGAACCGAAATCATGGCGTTCGGCATCTTCATTCCGGACGGTGATCACCGTGGGGAACCCGAGGCGCAAGGTTCCCTGCTTCGTCACAAATTTGAAATCCTTGATCGTCACTTCGACCACCTGTTCCGATTGTGCGGAGAGAAGCCCCGTCTGATTCCACCCCGCAGCCAAGGTCAGCCCGAGCACGAGGCACCAAGTCCATGGTCGATCACACTGCATGGCCATATCACCCTCCTTCTAGCGAGTCGATTTTCGCTGAACCAGGGGAGGCGAAAGCGGAACGGTCAGCACCGGACAGCCCGCGGTACGAACGACCTTTTCCGCCGTGCTTCCGAAAAATATCTTGTCGACGCTGCCGGACCGCCCGCCATAACTTCCCATCACGACCAGATCGACTTTCTGCATACGCGCAGTCTTGGCGATCTCGACGAACGGCGCCCCCTCCAGAATCAGACGGGTCAGCGTCACGTCTTTAGCCCACTCCGAATCCAGCAGGCGCCGGACATTCAGCCGCGCATGATGCCGTAACCGGCGCCGTTGACCGGCGGCATCGGACGGAATGGCCAACAGGCCCAGGCGATTGAACGCAGTGAGCGCGCTGGTATCGATCACATGCACCACCAATACTTTCGAATCGCACAGCCGCGCCAGCTGACAGGCGACCCGGAACGCCTCGTCCGAACAGGGGGAGAAATCGACCGGAACCAGGATTGTATGAAAGAGACCACTGTCTTGCCTCATGCGCTACCCTCCTGACCCCAAGTTGAGCAAGGGCGGTGCCTGTGCGACCGCTCCTGCTCGGAGCAAGATTTCGGCGATTTTCAGGCAGGTTCGGCGTGGCCAGCCACGGTGCTCGTGGAGAGTTGCTACAGTACTCATCCGCCCGCTGTAGCAGAAGGCACCATAAGAGGTGAAGTCCGACCGCCATCGGTTGGACTTCTCCAGGCAGTTTGAGCTGTTGCACAACGGCACCGGACTTGCTGCGTACCTGCTCAACAAGGAGAGAGACGGATGACACGCACGCACTGGTTATTGCTCGGAGCAGTCGTCCTGGGACTGGCAATCGCGATCTACCTGATCTTTTTCTGCCCGACGGAATGCCATTGAGACGCCACCAGAGGACATGAGATGACGACGGCCGCGGAGTTGATGACCGTGGACATTCCCCGAAGCGAGGGACACCAAACGGTCGGCGAGATGGTAGCTATGCTTCGGCGGCATCCCTGGGAAGAAGTGGGCCATGTCTATCTTGTCGATGATCAGGCCGCCCTTGTCGGCCAGGTTCCGATCGAACGGCTCCTCCAGGCGAAAGAAAATATATCCCTGGCCGAGTTGAAAGGCCTCCCGCCGATCGAGGTGTTTCCCGGTGATGAGGCCGAGACAGTGGCCTTGCGCGCCGTCGAGCGCCATGATGCCGATGTCGCCGTCATCGACGGCCGTCGCCGGTTGTTGGGCGCCATTCCGATTGGACGACTCTTGGCCCTCCTGCACGAAGAACACGTGGACAACTTTCTCCGAATGGGAGGCATCAGCCGAGTGGACCTTCAATCGTCCACCGGACAGCAGACGCTCACTGCCGTGCGCGCTCGGATGCCCTGGTTACTGGTCGGCCTCGTGGGAGGATTCCTGGCGGGTGGCGTCGCCTCGGCCTTTGAAATGTCGCTGAAGCGTGAAGTGGCGCTGGCCTTTTTTCTTCCCCTCGTCGTGTACATGGCCGACGCCGTTGGGACGCAAACCGAAACGGTGTTGGTTCGCCGTCTTGCCTACGGTGAGGTCGCAGTGTGGAGCCAACTGGCACGAGAGGCGATGATAGGCGCGTGCATCGGAGGAATTGTCGCGGTCCTGGCCGCCGGCGGGCTATGGCTCTGGAACGGATCCTCCAGAATGGCGCTGGTCGTGGGCGCCTCGCTGGGCGTGACAGCCATCGTGGCCACCATCATGGCCAGCATGCTTCCGTTGGGTTTAGCGCGTCTCGGAGCCGATCCGGCCCTGGCCAGCGGACCCGTAGCCACCGTCGTCCAGGACATTTTGAGCGTGGGGATTTACTTGATGATCGCGTCGGCTCTCCTTCCGGCGTAACACGTCAGATCACGACATGAACGACTCTACGAGAAGTAGAGTAGAAGGCAGCGCTTATGAAAATCCTACTGGCGGTCGACGGCTCAGATCAGTCATACGAAGCGGTCCGCTCCCTCAAGTACCTGGCTCGCGCCGAGGAGTTGCACATCGCGCACGTACTCGATGTCCCGACCCCCGCCTACCCGATGATGATGCCGGAAGTCTCACAGGAACTCTATGAGACGGTCGAGCGGAACATGCGTGATGACGGGAACCGGCTGTTGGATCGCATTCTCTCGCTCCTTCCTATGGATGCCGGCCCCGTCACAAAGCATTTGGTCGTCGGATCCCCGGCGGACCAGATCGTCGCCTTAGCCGAACAGCACCAGGTGGGATTGACACTTCTCGGCACTCGCGGGCTCGGTCCGATCAAAGAACGACTCATCGGAAGCGTCGCGCATCGCGTACTGACATTCGCGCCGGGCGCGAAACTGATTCTGCCCGGCACGATGAAAGCCCTGAAACGCATCCTGGTTCCCCTGCAAGGTCCGCAGGACGCGGAACAGGCTCTAAGCTTCCTGCAGCAGAAACTGTTTCGCGAAGCGGCTACGCTCACCCTGTTCACGGTCCTCCCGCATACCAGACCGCCCTGGCCGGTGGATGCGGCTTCGGCCGAACAGATGGAGATCCATGCGCTCCGCAATGCGCAGGACTTCCTGAACGAGACGGCCGCCAAGTTCACGGCGATGGGTCATCAAGTCCGGGTCGCAGCCGCACTGGGCACTCCCGTCGAAGGGATCCTCCGGGAAGCCAAGGCCTCGAATACCGACCTCCTTCTCCTGGGATCCCGAGGACGGCACGGCTTGACGCGCATGGTGCTCGGCAGTGTGTCGCATGCCCTCTTGCACCAGGGAACCTATCCGCTCATGATCTTCAGCTAGGAGGGGCGCAAGACGACGATGCCGATGTACGACTACAAATGCCTGGACTGCGGCAAGGAATCGCTCATCGTGGTGACGCTGAAGGAACATGAGCGCGGCGAAGTGCAATGTCCGGCTTGCGGAAGCAAGAAGCTCCAGCAGCTCTTCAGCCCGTTCATCGCCCACACCACCAAGAAAAGCTAGGAACAGGCAAGACATGGTACCATCGCGCCGCATTCGCAATCGCCTTTTTCTCCTTAAGCTCGCCGGTGTATTTGCCGTCAGTTGCCTCGTCCTCCCCTCTCTGCAAGCCCAGGATTATCCGCCCGACATCGCGCGCGGGAAAGCGGTCTATACACGACATTGCCAGATATGCCATGGGGCCGGCGGGTGGGGCGACGGCCCTGCGGCTGCGTCGTTGAAAGTGGCCCCGGCGAATTTTCACCGGTTCAAATCATTCTTGAAATCGGATGAGGAGTTGCTGAGAACGATTGAGCATGGCGTGGTGTTCAGCCCGATGCATTCCTGGAGAGGCCAGCTCACCGACGGAGAAATGCAGGACGTCGTGGCGTACATCCGCCTCCTGTCGCAAGAAGGCGGCTGACAATTTGAAGTGCGATGTCGTGATCTCGTGAATTGGTGAAGCCCCGGAGCCGGTTCCACAGAGCAGCCGCCGAAGCCAGATATCACACAATCACCAAGTTGCAAGTCGTACTCTCATGATATCCCTCCAATCCGATGATGCGCTGCTCATAGCCGACATCCAGAATGATTTCCTTGCCGGCGGAGCACTCGACATCGGCGGCGGAGACGAGGTTATTCCGATCCTCCTCCGTTATCTCCGCCGGTTTCACACCCAAGGTCTTCCGATTTTTCTTACCCGCGACTGGCACCCTCCCGACCATTGTTCGTTTCGCGAGCAGGGAGGGCTGTGGCCCGTACACTGTGTCGCCGGTTCGCCAGGCTCCCTGCCGCCGCCGGGCTTTGAGACGCCCGCATCGGCCGTCATAATCTATAAGGCCATCGACCGCGATCAGGAGGCCTACTCCGCGTTCCAAAACACGACGCTGGACCGCCATCTGCGAGCCATCGGCGTGCGGCGTCTGTTCATCGGCGGCTTGGCGACCGACTATTGTGTGTTGAACACGGTAAAGGACGCCAGGACATCGGGGTACGAGGTGTGTCTATTGATGGACGGCATCAAGGCGGTGAATCTGCAACCCGCGGATGGTCGTCAGGCCGAACAAGAGATGATCCGCCTCGGAGCGGTTCCGGTCCGATTGGAAATGCTCGCAACATGAACCCGTCGACCAGCGTCCTGCTGACTGATCTGTATGAACTCACCATGGCCCAGGCCTACCGGGAACAGGGCATGGGGGAGCAGGCAGTGTTCGAATTCTTCGTCCGCAAACTGCCGCCCCATCGGAATTTCCTGGTGGCCGCCGGACTTGAACAGGTCCTGGACTTTCTCTCCACGCTGCGGTTCACGCAAGAAGAGCTCGCCTGGCTGGAGCGCACGGGCCGGTTCACACCGACGCTTCTCCGCTATTTGGAGACGCTGCGATTCACTGGCGATGTGGACGCCATGCGCGAGGGAACTATTTTCTTCCCCCATGAGCCGATTCTCCGGATCGTCGCGCCACTCCCGCAGGCGCAACTGCTCGAAAGCCGGGTGATGAATCTCTTGAACTTTCAGACCATGATCGCCTCGAAAGCCGCACGATCGGTGCTGGTGGCTGGCGGGAAACCCCTCATCGACTTTGGATTGCGCCGCGCCCACGGCGCCGAAGCAGGCCTGCTCGCGGCGCGCGCCAGCTATCTTTCCGGCTTCGCCGGAACCGCCACCGTGCTGGCAGGCATGGCCTACGGAATTCCTCTGTATGGCACGATGGCCCATTCGTTCGTCCAGGCCCATGAAGATGAGGTACTGGCCTTCGAACACTTTTCCCAGGCCCAACCGGACAATGTGGTCTTCTTGATCGACACCTATGATACGGAGGCGGCTGCGCGCAAAGTCGTGTCCCTGGCCCCGACGCTCAAGGCCGAGGGAATCGCCGTGAAAGGTGTGCGCCTTGACAGCGGAGACCTGGCCGACCACGCACGGAAGGTCCGGCGTATTCTGGATGAAGGAGGATTGCCCCATGCTCAGATCCTTGCCAGCGGAAATCTCGATGAGTATCGTCTGAAAGATCTGATTGAGAATCGTGCGCCGATCGACAGCTTTGCCGTCGGCACGGCGATGACCACCTCCGCCGATGCACCG
Source organism: Nitrospiraceae bacterium (assembly GCA_035454865.1). GTDB lineage: Bacteria > Nitrospirota > Nitrospiria > Nitrospirales > Nitrospiraceae > Nitrospira_D. Next base: position 36,794 of record DATIGF010000060.1, read on the forward strand.
TCATTGGACTGTGCCTATAAGCTCCAGGAGTATGCGGGCCGTCCATGCCGGAAACGATCGGAGGGCAAGGCCACCTGGCCCGGCCGCAAACAGGTATACCGTCACTACACTCACGATGGAAGATTTGACTACGACCTGGTCACCACGCTGGATGACAAGGCCGAAGCTGCTCCACTGCTTGAGCCAGTCATGACAGGAGGCCACCGGCTCACTCCATCGCCGCCATTGACTGAAGTACGCCAACGGGTCGCAATACAGCTCGCGCACCTCCCTGCCCCGCTCCGAGTTCTTGAGGACACTTCAGCCTACGAGGCTCGGATCTCTTCGCCGCTGCAGGATCTTGCTCGAACGGTGGACCGCTCTGTGTAGATGTGGCATGGTGGCCGTTCCACGAAACAACCTTCAAGGAGACACTAGATGAAGAGAGCGTCTACGATAGTCGTCATCGTCCGGGCCATGCTGATCGCGGGCCTGATGACCGGATCCGCCGGCGTCACCCGCGCGGGGGAGCCCGTTCCAACCGCCTCTCACGCCGGACATTGCAGCAGTCCCTATAAGAAGAAACCGATTCCTGCGAAGACATTGCGCGCCCTCGTCAAATCGCATGAACTCTGGCTCGAGGGCCGCAACAGCCTCGAGCATCAGCGCGCCGATCTCTGCCAGGCCGACTTGCGACAGGCCGCGCTGGCGGGAGTGAATCTGGAACGGGCGCGCCTTGAAGGGGTCAACCTTCGGCAGGCAAATCTGTATCAGAGCAGTTTGGGGCAGGCGAGCCTGGCCGGAGCCGATCTCACCAAAGCCGTCCTGGAGGACAGCAACCTCTCCGGCGCCGACCTGCGGCATGCCCGCTTGTCCGGCGCGAACATGTTCCGCTCGATCGGCGATGAAGCGGCCTTCTTCAACGCTGTCCTCATCGGCGCCCAACTGCACGAGTCTTCGTATGAGCGGGCCCACTTCGAAGGCGCCGACCTCTCATCGGCCGATCTGAGCAACGCCAACTTTGTGGACAGCTACTTCTACGGAGCCGCATTGCAGCGCGCCATCCTCTCGGGCACCGACCTGATGGGAGCCGACCTGCGTCGCACCGTTCTTACCAAAGCCAATTTTCACCGGGCCAACCTCCAGGGCGCGCTGCTCGACAGTGCGCAGCTCGACCAGGCCAAGCTGGTCGAAGCGGACATGGAAAGCGCCTACCTGGATGAAACAAATTTGCGCGACGCGAATCTGCGAGAGGCCATTCTCCGCGGGGCGGACATGCGCTTTGCCGATCTGCGGGGGGCGGGCCTTCCTCAAGCCGATCTGGAAGGGGCCAACATGGAAGGGGCAACTCTGGTGAAAGCGAATCTGCAGGCGGCGAAGCTGCGGATGACGATTCTCTATCAGGCACAGTTCGATGAAGCGGACTTCCGGGACGCACAGCTCTATCGAGCCGTGCTGATCAGAGCCAGAGGATCACGGGCCAACTTCACGAAGGCCGATCTAAGCGAAATCTACTCCCCGAAAGCGTCTCTCCGGCGAGCCCAATTCAACGAGGCTAATCTGGAAGCGGCCAATCTCGTCGCGGCGGATCTGAGCGGCGCAAATTTTAGCCGCGCCAACCTGACCCATGCGAATCTTCAAGAAACCAACCTCCAGGATGCCACGCTGACCGGAGCCGATCTCTCCGGCGCGCGTCTCGATTCTGCGGATGTCAGTCGCGCGAACTTGCGGAGCGCGACCCTGACCTCCGTGACCGGACTGACCCAGGCGCAACTCAATACAACCTGTGTCGATGAGCAGACGAAATTGCCGCCGGAGCTCAGCCGTCCGGCTCCCTGCAGTACCGCCAAGAAACTGAGCAAGCCATGACGTCCTCACACGAACACCAGGTCAGGATCACGCGGGGAAGAGTGTCTCTTGAGGGGATACTCGGCCTTCCAGCCGGCCCGCGCGGGGTGGTCGCCTTCGCGCACGGCAGCGGAAGCGGCCGGTTCAGCCCTCGCAACAATTTCGTTGCCCGGCATCTGCAGCAGAACGGCCTCGCTACCCTGCTGCTTGACTTATTGACGCCGGACGAAGCCGATGATCGGCGGAAGGTCTTCGACATCGATCTGCTGGCCGATCGACTCTTATTGGCCAAAGCCTGGCTCGAAGAAGAGCCTCGGACAAGGAACCTGGGCATCGGCTACTTCGGGGCCAGCACCGGAGCCGGCGCGGCGCTGCAAGCTGCGGCAAGAGATCCGTTAAAAATCCACGCCGTGGTGTCACGAGGTGGACGGCCCGATCTGGCGGAATCCTATCTCGCTTCAGTGACAGCGCCGACCCTGCTGATCGTCGGCGGCGACGATGAACCGGTCATCGAAATGAACCAATCCGCCTACGACCTTCTGACATGCGAAAAGAAGCTGATCATCGTGCCCGGTGCGACACACCTTTTCGAAGAGCCTGGCACGTTGGAACAGGTGGCGGACCCCGCAGGAATGGGGTTTCAGCGCTATGCTCAGCCCGATCAAAAAACGGCGAGGTAGTTCCCGGTAGCAGCTAAAGATATTTCGCCTTCACCATTTCCAGCAATTTTCCGGCGGCTTCCTTCGCC
>DATIGF010000061.1:0-12634 GCA_035454865.1 Nitrospiraceae bacterium
CTTGGACCTCGGCCTTGACCTTAGCCTTTCTGTTGCTGTCGGCATGTGGTCGCGGCGAACAACCGCCACGGTTGGATGCGGCCACGCCACAGTCTGCCAAGAAGGGAACCCCTCAGGTCGAAGCGCAGCCGCGGATCGAAACAACCGTCGTCGATTTCACTCCCTCCCGCCAAGCGCTGACCCTTTCGGGCAAGGTCGCCTACGGCGAGGATCGATACTCGCGGATCTCTTCGCCGTTGCAGGGACGGGTCGTCGAAGTTCGGGCCCATCTCGGGGATCGGGTGAAGGCCGGAGACGTTCTGCTGGTGGTCGACAGTCCGGACATTGCACAGGCCTACTCGGAATATGTGAAAGAGGACTCGGATCTGCAGTACGCCACCAGGGCGCATGAATTGGCAAAGGATCTTTACGAAAATAAGGCGATGCCGCTCAAAGATCTGAAGCAGGCGGAAAATGAGGTGGTCAAGGCGCGGGCGGAGTTCCGCCGCGCGAAGGAACGATTGCTCTCGCTCAAAGTCCCGGCGGAGGAATTGGGCAAGCCGCTGGATAAGCAGAAGATCACCTCGCGGTTTGAAATGAAAAGCCCCCTGGCCGGAATTGTCGTCGAACGAGCCGTCACGCCTGGCCAGTCGGTGGGAGGCGACCCGTCCCAGGTGCTCTTTACGGTAGCTGATCTGGACATGCTGCAGGTCCTGGCGGACCTCTACGAGCGGGATCTGGCCCTGGTGCGGGAAGGGCAGTTTGCTGTGGTGAAGGTCGAAGCCTATCCGGGAGTTGATTTTCCGGCCACGGTTGCGGCTGTGGGTGATGTCGTCGATCCCGCGAGCAGAACGATCAAGGTCCGGGCGTGGGTCAACAATGAATCGCACAAACTGAAGCCGGAGATGTTTGCCCGATTGCAATTGGAAGTGGGGGAGGGGGCACAGTTCATCGCCGTGCCTCGGGAAGCTGTGCTGGAAGTCGATGGGAAGCAGTTTGTCTACGTGGTAGAAGATCATGATCGATATGTGAAGCGCGAAGTAAAAGTCGCGAATATTTCGCCCGACCAGGTACGCATCCTGGAAGGATTGACCAGAGGACAAAGAATCGTGACCAAGGGCGCCGTGTTGATCAAAGGGCAGGAAGTCAAAGGCATGTAACTGATAGGTCGTCCCGCCGTGCAGCGTTCTCGGACATGATAAATCAATGATCGCCAGAATCGTTGAAGTCTCCCTTGTTCAGCGGTTTCTGCTGTGTGCGCTCGGCTTCCTGCTGCTGTTCGGGGGGCTGTACGCTTTTCATCTACTCGATATCGTCGCCTATCCGGACCCTTCCCCGCCGATGGTGGAACTGATCACCCAGTACCCCGGGTGGTCGGCAGAAGAAATCGAACGGCAAATCACGATTCCCATCGAAGTGGCGTTGAACGGGATGCCCGGACTGACGGACATCCGGTCGCTCTCGATCTTCGGGTTGAGCGATATCAAGGTGTACTTCGACTTCGATACCGAGATGTTCAGGGACCGGCAGGAGGTCTTGAACCGGCTCAATTCTGTTCAACTGCCGCCCGGAGCAAACCCTGCCCTGTCGCCATGGTGGGCCATCGCCGAAATTTATCGGTACGAATTGACCGGCCAGGGCACGAGCCTGACGGACCTGAAAACGATTCAGGATTGGCAGGTACGCCGAGAGTTCAAGCGTGTGCCGGGTGTCATTGATGTCACTACCTTCGGCGGGACTACGAAGGAGTATCACGTCGATGTTGATCCGGGAAAACTGATCAGTTACGGCGTGAATCTCTCCCAACTCATGACGGCCCTGACTAACAGCAATGCGAATGTCGGCGGCAATTATCTGACGATCGGTGCCCAAAGCTACAACATCCGCGGACTGGGTCTCATCAACGATCTTCAAGACATCGAAAACGTCATGGTGACGGAGAAAGAAGGGACGCCGATCTTCGTCAAGACGCTGGGGAAAGTGACGGTCGGTCATCGGGTCCGGTTGGGAAAGGTCGGCATCGATGACCGTGACGACGTGGTGGAAGGGGTCGTGCTACTCCAGCGGGGATATAAGGCGCTATCGGTGCTGGACAAGGTCAGGGGGAAGGTCGAAGACCTCAACGGCTGGAAACTCCCTGCAGGGGTCAAGATCAAGACATTCTATGATCGTACCGCGCTGATTCAGACGACAGTCGAAACCGTGACGGATATTCTCATCAGCGGCATGGTGCTGGTATTTGTCATCCTGTTTGTTTTCCTCGGCCATTTCCGGGCAGCCCTGATCGTGGCGCTCACGATACCGCTCTCGTTGTTATTTACCTTCACGATGATGATCCTCATCGGACAGTCCGCGAACTTGATTTCCCTGGGGGCAATCGACTTCGGCATTATTGTGGATGCCACGCTGATCATGGTGGAGAGCATCTTCTTTCACCTGGCGCATGGCAAGACGCACGGGCTGACGATTCATCAACAAATTGTCCGGGCCGCCCGGCAGGTAGGGCAACCCATTTTTTATTCCACCGCGATCATTGTGGTGGCGTTTGTTCCGCTCTTTACGATGACCGGTGTTCCAGGCAAGATCTTTGCGCCGATGTCCGTCACGTATGGCTTTGCGCTGGTGGGGGCCTTGTTGATGGCGTTTACTCTTGCGCCGGTTCTGTGTTCTTTTCTCTTGAAAGGCCCGATCAGCGAGACTGATACGACGGTCGTCCGCGTCATCCGGACGATCTATTTACGAATCGTCATGTGGGCGCTTGATCATCGGACGATCGTAGTCGGATTTGCGGCGGGAGTGTTGATCGTGACCTTCGTGGCGCTGCAATTTCTTGGGGGAGAATTTATGCCGGCGCTGGAGGAGGGGAACCTATGGGTCCGGGCCACGATGCCGGTGGACATTTCGTTCGATCAGGCTGACCGGCTGACGGGTGAAATCCGTCGCCTGTTCCGGGAGTCGCCGGAGGTGGATACCATAGTGTCACAATTAGGCCGTCCGGACGACGGCACCGATCCAACCAGTTTTTTCAACGGCGAATTCCTGGCGACTCTGAAGCCTCAATCGGAATGGCGCGCCGGACTGAGCAAAGACGATCTCATTGAAGAGATTGAAGGTCGGTTAAAAGCAATCCCCGGCGTCATCTTCAATTTCTCGCAGGTCATTCAGGACAATGTGGAAGAGGCGATGTCAGGCGTGAAGGGCGAGAACTCGATCAAACTCTTCGGCAGCGATCTGAAGACCATGGAAGCCAAAGCGGTTGAGATCGAAGCCGCAATGAGAGGCGTCCGCGGGGTGAAAGATCTGGGAATATTCCGGCTGGTCGGTCAGCCGAACCTGCTGATCCAAGTCGATCGGGAAGCGAGTGCGCGGTATGGCCTCCAGGTGTCCGATGTGAATGCCGTCGTCCAGGCCGCCGTCGGCGGACAGGCGGTGACGCAGGTGTATGAAGGAGAACGGCTCTTTGATCTGGTGGTGAGATTCCTCCCGGAGTTCCGGCAGGATGTGGAGTCCATCGGCAACATTCTGGTGAGTACACCGAGTGGCGCCAGAATCCCGCTCAAGCAAGTGGCCACGATCACGACACAAACCGGGGCGTTCATCATTTATCGGGAGAACAACCAACGGTACATTCCTATCAAATTCAGCGTACGGGACCGCGATCTTCAAAGCACGGTTGAAGAAGCGCAGGCAAAATTGGCGGCCCAGATAAAATTGCCGGAGCGCTATCGCATGGAGTGGGCCGGACAGTATGATCAACTCAAAGATGAGCAGAAGAGGCTGGCCAAAATCGTACCTCTCAGTCTGGTCATCATCCTCTTCCTGCTCTATACGACATTCGATTCGCTGAAGAACGCCTTGCTGGTCCTGGCTACTGTGCCATTTGCGCTCGTCGGGGGCGTGCTGTCGCTGGTGGCGACCCACACGCATTTTAGTATTTCCGCTGCTGTGGGGGTGATTTCGACGTTAGGGGTGGCCATCTTAGGCGGGGTCTTGTTAATCTCGCGTATCGAAGAGTTCCGGCGGACGGGGCTCGATTTGCGGCAGGCGGTGATGCGTGGCGCCGATGTGCAGATGCGGCCAATTCTCATGGCGACTCTGGGCGCGGCCATCGGATTATTGCCCGCATCTCTGGCGACGGGTATCGGGTCGCAGGCGCAGAAGCCCTTGGCCCGAGTGGTGGTCGGAGGCATGCTGACAGCGGCTTTCTTGATACTTGTCGTGTTGCCGGTTTTGTATGAAGTTGTGCATCGTCGGGACGCCGGACAAGATGAGTGACGGCAGACTGCTCGGCAGACGGAAGTGAAATATGGTGATGGGATGAAAGGAGTTCAGGCATCGTGAATACGCATCAAACGAGTCGGATCGTCGTCATTGTTGCATTAACCATCGCGGGAGGATCGCAGACGCTCTACGGGTGGACGGACCCGGCGGCACGCGTATGGTCGGTGCAGATGCCTTACGAAGCCCCGCCGAAAAATCAGGATGTGCCTGATGTGTCCATCCCTCCGAATACGAGTCCGCTGAGTCCCGAGGAACTCAAGCGAGCGGAGGCCTTGCTACCTTTGTTAGAAGGCAAGCAGGAATTCTGGGCGATGGGCGAGTTTGTGCATCTGGGGGAACCGGCTGTTCCGGTCCTGGTCAAGGCCTTGACCATGCCGAGTCCGAGAATCCGCTACAATGCGATTGAAACTCTTTCGATGATGAAAGGGGTTTCGGGGGTCCCTGCGCTCCTGGTGACCGCCAAAGATCCCAATGAACTACCCCGCGTACGTGAACATGCGTTGCGCGTAGCGATCCGGCTGGACCCGGCGAAGACGCCGGAGGCGATTGAGGTGATGTCCAAGGATCTCAATCCTTCCGTCAGGAAGTCCGCGGCGTTCGAGGCCCGCTATGTGCGCCAAAAGTCGGTCATTCCCGTCTTGATTCCGATGGTCACCGATGACGAGCGGTTCGTGGCGATGTCTGCGTTGCACTCGCTCTGGATCCTGACGCGACATGAAACGGAGTTCCACGATTGGGACACTTCGACCAAGCAGGATCGCGTGGCGTGGTCGAGCGAATGGGTCGAGTGGTGGGCCGCGAACAAAGATATCTTCGAAATACCGGAGCCGCAACGCTCCAGGCGAACCTCGTAACGGTGCGGGATCAATAGGAGTTGCGAGGTCAAAGATCCCTGTGTTATGAATATCTTATGGTGCTGAACCAAAAGAGCCGAGTACCCGGAACCATGCTGAAAATCGCCAAGCTCGGTAACCCTGTTCTTCGCAAGATGGCTGCTCCTGTGGATCCGCGCGAGATCAAGTCACCGGACATGCAACGCTTGATCGATGAAATGTTTGAGACGATGTATGACGAACCGGGGATCGGGCTGGCTGCACCTCAAGTCTCGCGCTCGATTCAATTGGTTGTGATGGGCTGCGAGGGCGAGGGCGGCTTCCCGGAGACCGTCCTCATCAATCCCACGATCCTGTATTACGGTCCCCACCAGGTGGAAAACTGGGAGGGGTGTCTTAGCGTCGACGGGCTGAGGGGAAAAGTGACCAGACCGTCGCTGGTGCGGGTGAAGGGGTTGGACCGGGACGGCAAGCCCCTGGATTTCGAAGCATCGGGACTCTATGCCGTCTGCATTCAGCACGAGATGGACCATTTGATGGGGAAACTGTTTCTGGACCGAATGACCGACCTTTCGACACTGACTCAGCTCCATGAGTTTTCACAGTACTGGCAAAAAGAGCCGACGAACGCAATCTAACGCCTTCCCTGTGAACCATTTGTGAAACCCCTTCTGCGCGTCCTGCAATATCTCCGGCCGCATCGCGGCCTGGCGCTCACCACCCTTCTGTGCGCGGCTTGCGCCACGGCGATGGAACTGGTGCCCCCCTGGGTGATCAAGATCATTATCGACGACGTGATTCAGGCCAGGCAGGCGGCGCTGCTCCCCTGGGTATTGGGCGGGCTTGTGGCGGCCTACGGGCTGAAAAACATCTTCGCGTCTCTGCGAATCAGGCTGAATAACCGGCTCGAACAGACGGTCGTCCACGATCTGCGCAGCCACGTCTTTGCGGCGTTGCAGCGCTTGTCGATCGGGTATTTTGAAAACCGCTCGACCGGTGAAATCATGTCGCGGGTGACGAACGATACCGAGCATGTGGAACGGATTTTCATCGACGGACTGGAGGGTGTGTTGACAGCGTCGCTGACCCTCATCGGGATCACGATCATGCTCTTCGCGCTCAATTGGAGACTCGCGGTATTGTCACTGCTGCCGATTCCCCTGTTGATGGTGTCGGCAGGCTGGTTCACTTCAAAGGTGCACGGGTACTACCACCAGATCCGCCAGGGATCGGCCGAACTCAGCGGCTATCTCCAAGACGCCTTGTCCGGCATCAGGGAAACGATGGGCTTTACGCGGCAGGCCCACGAACAGACGCGGTTCGACCGGCTGAGCCGGGCTTACAGTCAGGCGAATCTCAAGGCCATGGTGCTGTGGTCGATGTACTCGCCCGGCATGATTCTGATCGCCAGCCTCGGGACCGTACTGATTCTCTGGTACGGCGCCGGTGAAGTGCTGGACGGACGGCTGACGCTCGGCGAGTTGGTATTGTTTTTGTCCTATCTGGGACTGTTTTATGTTCCCATCAATCAGATTCATTCCGTGAACCATATGTTGCAACATGCGCTGGCGGCGAGTGACCGGGTATTTGAGGTGCTGGACACGGTTCCGGAGGTCGCCGATCGGCCCGGTGTGGTCACTCCGGCGCATCGGGTGCGTGGAGAAGTGCGATTCGACAACGTGCAGTTTCGCTACCGTCCTGATGTGCCGGTGCTCAAGGGGCTTTCCGTTGCTGTATCGGCAGGGGAGCGTGTGGCGCTGGTGGGACCCAGCGGGGCAGGAAAGACCACCATGCTCAAACTGCTCATGCGCTTCTATGATGTGACGGAGGGAGCAGTGTTGATCGACGGGCGGGATATCCGGGACCTTCCCCTGTCCTACGTACGCAACCAAATCGGGTTTGTCCAACAGGAGCCGTTCCTGTTCAACGGGACCGTACGGGAGAACATCCTCTACGGAGATCTCTCCGCCGGCCCGGAGCGGATAGAGGTTGCGGCCCTCGCCGCACGGGCGCATGACTTCATCGAGGCGCTTCCCGAAGGCTACGATACCTGGATCGGCGAACGGGGGGTCAAGCTCTCCGTTGGCCAGAAACAGCGGGTGTCGATCGCGCGTGTGCTGCTGAAAGACCCGCCCATCGTCATCTTCGACGAAGCCACCTCCAATATCGACACGGAAACCGAAGTGAAGATCCGCGAAGCTCTCAATGAACTGACGAAGGGACGGACAACCTTCATCATTGCTCACCGGTTGTCCACGCTCCATGATGTCGATCGGATTCTTGTCGTTGATGGAGGTCGACTGGTGGAGGATGGCGGGCATGATGACCTGCTTCGTCGCGGCGGAGTCTACGCGGGGCTGTACGAAGCACAGTTTCAGGTCTAACGGATTTTGGTCTGTTGCGGGTGGTCAGTCCGGCTCGTTATACTTCAGCCTACCCCTGAAACATGTTCCCCCTCCTCTGTAAGGAGGGGCGAGGGGAGGTAGAGGCCCGTGGACTCTACCCCACCGTACCTCCCCTTACAAAGGGGAGGATTAGAAAAATGAGGCGATGATCAATATGGTTCTTGTGTATGAAAACGATCCGCTGGATGACGAGCATGCGCGGGGCAAGTTCTACCATGTATGCCGGGGCAGGATTGAACGGACGCCGCTCAATGTGCCGGAGGCCGACAGCCCCTACGAGTGTGCACAGTGCGGCATCGATCTGGAAGCGGAAGATTTTTTCATGGCTCTTCAGAAGGGATCGGTCTAGAAATCATGGCGGGAAGCGCAGGCCGGAAAACGGTTTCCGTCTCACGGGGCCTCATGATGCTCTGCGAAACCTGCTACGAGCAGGTCATGACTGAGAAGCTACCCGACGCGAAGAATTTTGTCGCAGACCACGAAGCACTCTTCGATACCATTTGCCTGGGCTGCACCGATATCAATCGCCCCCTCATCGACGATATGCTCGGAAGTTCGGAATAGCAATCCTGCCCGAGCGAACCTTCTAAGACTATTTACATTCTTTCCCGTTGAAATACATGCAGGTGGATTCGCCTGATTTCACCTTCCATGTCTTGATCAACGGCATTTTCCCATCTCCGCGCATTTCCACCACGAAATCCACCAGGCCTGAAATGGGCAACTTTTCGATGTGCGGTTTGGCGGCTTCCGGCGCCTCAATATAAAACACGGAACCGAGGGTGGAAATGAGTATCTTATTATTATCCTTGTCGACATGGATGACGGGGCTGTAGTAGCTCTTGTCCTCGGCGGAAGCGGGTATGGTGAGGAAGGTGGAAACGAGGACTGCACTGATGAGTATGAATCCGGATAAGCGTGGAATACGCATGAGTAACACTCCTCGGCCAGGGTGAGTAGTGCGCCCATTATTGCATTCCGCCAAAAAGAAGGGAACTGCAAAAATGACGGTCAACGCACAAGCACGTCGGCTTTGGTGACCTGGCCGGATTTGATCCAATAGGTCTTGATGTCAGGTGCCTTGTTCATGAGCGAGACGAGCAGATACGCAGGAGTCGGCAGATTGATCTTGGGCCAGATTTCTTCGTAGTCTGAGGCGATTTTGATGTCGGTGACGGATGGACGGGCCGGATCGTGCGGGTGCGAATGGTAGACGACCTGGAGGCTGAGGCCTTTGTTGCGCATGTCCTTCTTAGCCGCTGAGAAATCCTGCATATCCATGACAAAGGCGATTTCAGCCCGTTCGGCGGGAGACAGTCGCTCCAGATGGGCAACTTTGGCCGGATCGAAGGAGGAGAGGTGTTGCGCTCCCTCCAGAGCCACGATGTTCTTGATGCGATAAAGTTGGGTGACGGCGTTTCCGGTTCCCGCCAGCAAACCACAGCACTCGTAGGGAGCCAATTCCCTTGCATGGGCGACCAGGTCGTCGAGAATGTGTTGGGGAATGACGAGGTCGGCCACTTTATTTGATTCCAGAGTTGTGCAGGATGGTCAATACGGCTGCGATTCTCACCCGCCCAACCCCGGCGCGCCGAGACGCGCTGTTCCGCAGGCAAGGCCGCTGCGAGCGAGGGCCGAATCGTACCCTCTGGGGTACGTTGAGGGTCCGAGCAGCGCGAGAACGAAGCTGGCGGGCATTTTCAGCATCCTGCTAGATGGTGCAGGTGACGGTATAGTCACTGCTGAGGTCCTTGATCTTAGGGTTAGGACCGCAGAGCGGGCAGGCAGGATCCTTCGGTCGTCCCACCTTGCGGAACTTCATGTCGAGAGCATCGTAGATCAACAGCTTATTGGCGATGGTCTCGCCGATGCCGAGAATCTCCTTGATGGCTTCGGACGCTTGCAGAATACCCATGGTTCCGGCCAGTACGCCGAGCACGCCCGCTTCCTGGCAATTGGGGACTAGACCGGCCGGCGGCGGTTCCGGATACAGGCAGCGGTAGCAGGGGTAACCCTCATGGGGTTTGATGGTCGTCAGCTGTCCTTCAAAGCGGAACATGCTAGCGGAGATCAGCGTCTTCCTGGCAAAGAAACAGGCGTCGTTGACAAGGAAGCGGGTGGTGAAATTGTCCGAGCCATCGAGGACGATGTCATACTGGGACACCAGCGGAAGAATGTTATCGGCGTCGACCAGCTGGTGATAGGTCTTGATCGTAATCTCCGGATTGATGGCCGCAAGCGTTTTTCGACCCGATTCGACCTTCGGCTGTCCGACGGTGGCGGTCGAGTGCATGATCTGCCGCTGGAGGTTTGACAGGTCAACGACATCGCCGTCGACAAGACCGATTGTGCCGATACCCGCGGCTGCCAGGTATAACGCAGCCGGAGAACCAAGGCCTCCTGCACCGATCAACAAGACTTTCGCCTTGTTCAGTTTCATCTGGCCCTTTCCTCCGACGTCCTGGAGGATGATATGCCGGCTATAGCGCTGTATCTGTTGTTCGGTAAGTTCCATTGCGTGAGACGGCTGTCAGTGGTCAGCCTTCAGCCGACAGCTTCCGACCTCGAGAATTCATCGGAGCTGAATGCTGAGAGCTGATTGCTGAAGGCCGGTCCTTTCATTCGACTACATTCAATTCGATCGGATCGACGAGGACCCCTTTCTTTCTGAGTCCGTCGACGGCACGTTCGATCTCACCGGTTTCTCCGGTCAATTCCACATCCATCCATCCGGTAGTTTCCCGTACGTCGGCCCGGCGAACGTTGGTGACGACCTTGAATTCCCGACCGATCTGGTAAATGACAGGTTCTTTGATCTTGTCTTCAGGGAATCGGATATGAAACCGTAAGCTCGGCATAGTTAGCCTCCTGCAATGGCTGGCACGATGGAGACTTCATCGCCATCCTTGAGGGAGGTCTCCTTCCCTTTGAGGAAACGAATGTCTTCTTCGTTTACGTAAATGTTGACGAACCGGCGCAGTTCCCCCGACTCGTCACAGAGACGGTCCTTGATGCCGGGATGCGCGCTATTCAACGTCTCGATCATTTCCATGACGCTCGTGGCCTTGGCCTCGACTTCTCCCTGACCTTTGGTCAAGGGGCGGAGCGGAGTCGGAATGCGAACTTTAATCATGCGTCACCACCACCATTCTTACCCATTTTGAAGGTTTTCTCGAAGTCTACCAGGCTGGGCTGAATGCGCGTGGGTCGTCCTACAGCGTCGATCACCGCTTCCTGAGTCTTCAGCCCGTTACCGGTGATATAGGCCACGGTGACTTCGTTTTTCTTAATGACTCCCTGCTTGACCAGCTTCTTAAGGACGCCGATCGTCACGCCGCCGGCCGTTTCTGCAAAAATGCCCTCGGTCTGCGCCAGAAGCTTGATCCCCTCCACTACTTCTTCATCGGTCACCATGTCCATGGCGCCTTTGCTCTCTGTGGTGGCCTTGAGGGCATAGTAGCCATCCGCCGGGTTGCCGATCGCAAGAGATTTGGCAATCGTCTTGGGCTTCACCGGCTTGAAGAAGTCGCGGCCCGCTTTGAAGGCGGTGGAGATCGGCGAGCAGCCCTCGGCCTGGGCACCGTTGATCTTGGTGCGGAAACTATCGATGAGCCCCAGGGCTTTCATTTCGTGGAGGCCCTTCCAGATTTTCGTCAGGAGCGAGCCTGACGCCATCGGGATGACGACCTGATCGGGCGATTTCCAACCGAGCTGCTCCACGGTCTCGAAGGCGAGGGTTTTGGAGCCTTCCGCGTAGTATGGACGGATGTTGATATTCACAAACGCCCAGCCATGCTCGCCGGCAATCTCGCTGCACAGCCGGTTGACGTCATCGTAGTTGCCTTCTACCTCAACTACGTGCGGCTTATAAATCAAATTGCCGAGTACCTTTGCGGCTTCGAGGTCGCCGGGGATGAACACATAGCAATGAAGATTGGCAGCGGCCGCGTGAGCCGACACCGAATTGGCCAGGTTGCCGGTCGAGGCGCAGGCTACGGTTTCGAATCCCAACTCGCGGGCGCGGGTCAGTGCAACTGCTACCACGCGATCCTTGAAGGAGAGGGTGGGGTGGTTCACCGTGTCGTTCTTGATATAGAGCTCATCCAGTCCGAGATAGGCGCCGAGATTCCTGGCGCGTACCAGCGGGGTGAATCCGGCATGGGGACCGACGAAATTCGTCCCTTCGACCGGAAGCAAGTCGACGTATCGCCACATGCTGTGCGGGCCATCCTCGATCTTCTTGCGCGAAATGGTCTTCTTGATCTCCTCGTAGTTGTACTTCACTTCGAGGGGACCGAAGCACATCTCGCAGACGTGAATGGCTTTGGTCGGATATTCCTTCCCGCACTCCCGGCACACCAGGGCTTTCATTTTGCTCATAGCCACACCACCGTGAATTGTTTGGTCTTACGGTCGGACAGCACAGCCTGCATATGGATCTCCGTCGTCGAATAGTTCAGTGATCGTCGGGTGGTCGCCGCACAGCGCGCAATGGGGATTGCGTTTCACCTTGATTTCACGGAACTGCGTCCTGCGGGCATCGAAATCCAGGAGCCGATTCGTCAACGGCTGACCGATCCCCAGGATCAGTTTGAGCGCCTCCGTTGCCTGGATCGTGCCGATGATGCCGGCCAACACGCCGATGACGCCGGCTTCCTGGCAGGATGCGACCAATCCCGGCGGGGGCGGTGTCTTGAACACACATCGATAGCAGGCCGACTTCTTGGGGATGATCGTCGTCACACGGCCATCGAAGCGCAGAATCCCGCCATGCACCAGCGGCTTGTCGGCAAAAAAGCAGGCGTCGTTGATCAGGAATTTTGCCGTAAAGTTGTCGACCCCGTCGATCACGACGTCGTAATCGCTGATGATCTTCAAGGCGTTGCCTGCCGTCAATCGTTCCTCATACATCGACACATTCACGTCGGGATTCAACGCTTGGATCTTTTCCTTTCCCGACACGACTTTGGGCCGTCCGATATCAGGAGTGTGGTGGAGGATCTGGCGCTGCAGGTTCGTGAGGTCCACGACATCGCTGTCGATGAGGCCGATTGTTCCCACGCCGGCTGCGGCCAGGTAGAGGGCGGCCGGTGATCCCAGGCCTCCGGCGCCGACGAGAAGAATCTTCGACTTGGC
>DATIGF010000062.1:0-9904 GCA_035454865.1 Nitrospiraceae bacterium
GCGCGCGGCGAGGTGCGATCGCAGTATGCCCACGTCATCGACTTCGTCCCGACGGTTTTGGAAGCCCTGGATACCGAAGCGCCGGAGAGCATCCGCGGCGTGACCCAGGCGCCGATCGACGGGGTGAGCTTCGCCCACACCTTCAATCAGGCGACAGCGCCCAGCAAGCACCATACCCAGTACTTCGAGATGTTCGGTCACCGTTCGATCTACCACGATGGCTGGCGGGCGGTCTGCCCGTGGCCGGGCCCGAGCTTCACGGAGGCTGCCAAGAAGGGCCGCCAGTTCGGCTCCCCCATTCCCAATCAGGTGCTCCTGGACATCGAGACCCACGATTGGGAGCTGTACCGCCTGGACGAGGACTACTCCGAATGCCACAACCTGGCTGCCGAGCGCCGCGACAAAGTGATCGAAATGGTCGGCCGGTGGTGGGCTGAAGCGGGCAAATACCAGGTGCTGCCGATCGACGGCGACGTCCGCAGCCGCCTCAACGTGGAACGCCCGACCATCGCCAAGCCGAGGAATAGGGTCGTCCTTTACCCCGGCGGGGCGTCGATCCCCTTTACCGCCGCGCCCAAGGTGTACAACCGGCCATGGAGCATCACGGCCGATGTCGTGATCCCGAAGGGCGGAGCAGAGGGGGTGCTGCTGGCCCAGGGTGGGCGCACCAGCGGTTACACCTTCTTTGTCAAGGATCAGAGACTCTACTTCCTTTACAACTGGATCGGCCGGGACAAATGGTGGCTAAAGTCCAATGAGGCGATTCCGGAGGGCGAAGTCGAGCTGCGCTACGAGTTCGAGCCGACCGGCAAGCCCGATGTTGTCCAGGGGCATGGAGTGCCGGCCCGTGGCCAGCTTTACATCAACCGCAAGCTGGTTGGCAGCGTCGACATGCCCTACTCGATCCTGATCATGTTTGGGACGCAGGGACTGACGTGCGGTTATGACGGTGGCGAACCTGCGGCGCCGGAGGAGTATAGCGGTGAGTTCCGCTTCACCGGGACCATCAAGCGGGTCACGATCGATCTATCCGGTGAGTTGATTCAGGATAGTGAAGCTGACATGAAGATCGCCATGAGGCGGCAGTAAGAAGTCAGACAACGGGTTTTCGAAGGGTGGCGGCCACCCTGTATGAAGGCCGCCACCCCAGAAGACCCACGGAAGAAAAACAACTTAAAACATTACATAGGGGATTTTCAAAGACCATGCAAGAATTAGCCCAGGCACCCCGTTTCGAACCGCGCTGGCCCGTTGCGCTCACAATCGTCGCGGTGAATCTTCTGCTGGCGCTGCTGCCCGGCCGCCTCAGGCTGTTCCCGATCTGGGCTACCTACGTCGTCGGTGTCGCGGTGCTCGCGCCGATTGCCGCCGTCGGGCTGACGGCCGCAAGAATACGTTGGCTGCGCGTCGAGCACACAGTCACACTGCTCTTCTTCGTGGTTGCAACGGTCGGAAACCTTACCAGCATGGGGAATCTGATCGGCGCGATGCTGAACCGTTCGGCGGAGACCAGCGGCCTCCAGCTACTTACATCAAGCATTGCGATTTGGGGCAACAACGTGCTCATGTTCTCGCTGCTGTACTGGCAGATCGATCGCGGCGGCCCTGAAGCCCGGGTGAACAATGAGGGCACGAGGCCGGATTGGCTCTTCCCGCAAGAGGGGGCTCCGGCGGAGGATGTGCCACCCGGCTGGAGACCAACGTTCATCGACTACCTGTTCCTCGGCTATTCGACTGCGACAGCGTTCAGCACCACCGATGTCATGCCGCTGACGTCGCGTGCCAAGATGCTGATGATGCTCGAAAGCGCGATCTCGCTCGCGACGATCGTCGTCGTCGCGGCACGGGCGATCAATATTCTCGGCAGTTAGGGGAGATGATGAGAAGAGAATGCCAATGAACAGTTCGTTGCTATCCGGATACCAGAAGGAATGGCTCCGCTTCGATGCGCTGGCCGGACTGACTACGGCGGCCGTCGTGATTCCCAAGGCCATGGCTTTCGCCGTCATCGCCGGGCTGCCGGTACAGGCGGGACTTTATGTGGCCCTCGTACCCATGTTTGTTTATACCATTCTCGGGAGTTCGCGCCAGTTGAGCGTAAGCAGCACCACCACCCTCGCGATCCTCACCGCCACCCAGTTGACGCTTGCGGTACCGGACGGAGACCCGGTGCGTCTCATGACTGCCGCATCGACCTTAGCCCTGCTGACAGGGGCCTTTCTGCTGCTCGCAGGCTTACTCCACTTGGGGTTCCTGGCCAACTTCATCTCCGACCCGGTGCTTACCGGATTCAAGGCCGGAATCGGCCTGGTCATCCTAGTTGACCAGTTACCCAAGCTGCTGGGCATACACATTGCGAAGAGCGGTTTCTTCCGTGACATCTTTGCCATCCTGCAGAACATTCCCGGTACGAATCTCCCGACGCTGATTATGGCCGCGGTCATGCTGGCATTGCTCTTCGGCATAGAGCGTTTTCTGCCGAGGGTTCCAGCGCCGCTGGTGGCCGTGGTCCTGGGGATCGCCGGCGCGGGACTCGTGGGGCTGAAGGGGGCTGGCGTGGCCTTAACCGGAAGTATCCCCGCGGGCATCCCGGCGCCGACGCTCCCGGATCTCTCGCTACTCCGAAGTCTGTGGCCGGGGGCGCTGGGCATTGCCCTGATGTCCTTTACCGAGTCCATTGCGGCGGGCCGAGCCTTCGCCAGGAAGGAAGACCCGCGTCCGCTGCCGAACCGGGAACTGATTGCGTTGGGTGCCGCCAACCTCGCCGGGGGTTTCTTTCACGGCTTCCCCGCAGGCGGGGGCACGTCTCAAACAGCGGTGAACTTCGGCGCAGGCGCCCGAACCCAGCTTGCGGAGCTGATGACCGTGGCGGTTGTGGTGGCAACTCTGCTCTTCCTGTCGCCGCTGATCAGCCTGCTGCCGCTGGCTGTGCTGGCGGCCATTGTGGTTGTCACCACGCTTCCGCTGCTCCGCCCCGCCGATTTCCGATCCATCTTGCTAATCCGGCGCACCGAGTTCTGGTGGGCGCTGGCGGCCTGCGTCGGCGTCGTGCTGCTGGGGACCCTGCAGGGCATCCTGGTCGCTATTGTCATCTCGGTCCTTACTCTCATCTACAAGGCCAACCACCCTCTTGTGTACGCCGTAGGAAGGAAACCTGGCACCGAAGTGTACCGCCCCCTGACAGGCGAGCACCCGGAGGACGAGACCATCCCCGGTCTCCTGATCATCAGGACCGAAGGCCGCATGACCTTTGCGAGTGGGCCGCAAGTGGGGGAGCGCATGTGGGCGCTGGTTCGCGAAAGAGGGCCGCGGGTCGTGATCCTGGAGTGCAGCGCCATCCCCGACTTCGAATACACGGCCCTGCGGGGCTTGACCGTGGCCGAAGAGAAACTCCGGGCGGACGGGATCGCCCTGTGGCTATCGGCGCTGAATCCCGAAGCGCTCAAGGTGGTCGAGCGCTCCCCGTTGGGCCGGGCCCTGGGGCATGAGCGCATGTTCTTCAACCTGCGCGAGGCCGTGAAGGCGTATGAGAATGGAGGTAGGACAAGATAACATACGACATGACAAATATAATTTCCAATCTCTTTCATCAAGTGATCAGTGAAAACCGATAAGCGATTACTGATTACTGATAACTATTAACCAACCTAAAGGAGGAAAAGTTATGGCGCTAAAAGAATACAAACCAGGAACAGCATTCACCGGAGTCATCGGACGGACCTTCGATGTCTCCAGTCCCGCGTGGCCTCAACCGCTGAGGGCTAAAGAAGGTGCGCCCAATGTCTTGTTCATCGTGCAGGATGATACCGGCTTCGGCCAGATGGGGTGCTACGGCAGCCCGATCAAGACGCCGAATATCGATTCTCTCGCCAAAAACGGATTGCTCTTCAGTAACATGCATACCACAGCACTCTGTTCACCGACGCGCTCGTGCATCCTGACCGGCCGCAACCATCATTCAAATGCCATGTCATGCATCACCGAAGCCTCCACCGGTTACCCCGGTGGGAATGGGAACATCCCGTTCGAAAACGGGATGCTTTCTGAAATCCTGCTCCAGCATGGTTACAACACCTTTGCGATAGGCAAGTGGCACTTGACACCCGCAGATCAGATCTCCGCAGCCGGACCGTATGAGCGCTGGCCATTGGGGCGCGGATTTGAGCGTTATTACGGATTTTTGGGTGGCGATACGCATCAGTATTATCCGGAGTTGGTATATGACAACCATTCAGTTGAACCGGAAAAAACACCAAAAGAAGGATACCATCTGACAGAGGATCTAACAAACAAGGCAATAAGTTTTATCGCTGACTCCAAGCAGGTGGCTCCGAACAAACCATTCTTCATGTATTTCTGCCCTGGTGCCGGCCATGCGCCGCATCATGTTCCCAAGGAGTGGGCTGATCAATACAAAGGTCAGTTCGACGAGGGCTGGGACGCGTATCGCGAGAAGACGTTTAAAAGACAGAAGGATATGGGTGTTATCCCGCAAGATGCCGAACTTTCACGCCATGATCCTGACGTGCAGGACTGGAATGCGCTCTCCGCGGATGAGAAGAAACTCTACGCGCGCATGATGGAAGTGTTCGCGGGATTTCTGTCGCATACGGATTACCACTACGGCCGCTTGTTCGACTTTTTAAAGTCGATCGGTGAGTGGGATAATACGATCATTATGTTTATATCTGACAATGGCGCCAGTTCCGAAGGCGGTCCGACCGGGTCTGTCAATGAGAATAAGTTTTTCAACAATGTGCAGGATGATCTGAAGCAAAACCTGGCTATGATCGACCAATTAGGCGGACCGTCGACCTTTAATCACTATGCCTGGGGCTGGACATTCGCGGGGAATACACCATTCCGTCGCTGGAAACGCGAAACCTACCGCGGCGGCATCAGCGACCCGTTCATTGTTCACTGGCCCAAGGGCATCAAGGCAAAAGGCAAAGTGCGCATGCAGTATGCCCACGCCATTGATATGGCTCCGACGGTCCTGGAGGCTCTGGGTATCGAGGCGCCAACATCCATCAAGGGGGTCACTCAGTCACCGATCGAAGGCCATAGCTTTGCGCACGCCTTTAATAACGCCAAAGCCCCCTCGAATCATATTACGCAGTACTTTGAGATGATGGGGCATCGCTCTATCTATCACGACGGCTGGCGCGCGGTGTGCCCGTGGCCGGGAACATCTTTTAAGGAAGCAGGCGCATTCTTCGGCGCGCCGATTGATAAGGATAAGCTGACCGAGTTAGATGCTAAAGGATGGGAGCTCTACCATATCGAAAAAGACTGGGCCGAGAACCATGATCTTGCTGCCGAGAACAAGGCGAAGTTGATCGAGATGATCGCCATTTGGTATGTCGAGGCTGGCAAGTATAACGTTCTGCCTGTAGACTCGCGCGGCACGCTTCGTTTTGCCGACCCGCGTCCGCAGATCGCCGTCGCTCGTAACCGCTGCACTTACTATCCCAACACGCAGGCGGTACCGATCAATGCGTGTCCCGCGGTATTGAATCGGCCTTTCAGTATCACAGCCGATGTGGAAATACCAAAGGGCGGAGCGGAAGGAGCGCTTTTCTCTGCAGGAGACGTTCAGGGTGGCTTCGCTTTCTACGTCCAGGGCGGGAAGCTCCACTATGTCTACAACTACGTCGGCAGTCAGTTTTTTCACGCCGAATCGAATATTCCGGTGCCAGTCGGGCGCCACAAACTGCGCTTTGAGTTTGAGGTGACGGGAAAGCCGGACATCAAAGTTGGTAAGGGTGCGCCGGGCCACGGCCAGCTTTACATCGACCGCAAGCTAGTCGGCCAGGTGGATGTCCCTCTCACTATGCCGCTGTCCCTCGGTTTGGGCGGAGGTTTTGTCTGCGGCGCCGACTCCGGCTCGCCGGTATGGGATAAATATGAATCGCCATTCAAGTTCACCGGAAAGATCTTCAGCGCGACCGTGGATGTGAGCGGAGACCTGATCAAGGACGACGAGATGGCATTGAAAGCTATCATGGCGCGGCAGTGAATCCTCTCGTTGCCCGGCAGTCCCGCCCAAGGCGAGGGACTGCCGGGCACAGGTGATAAGTAGACAAACAATTGAGTTACGAACCGGCGGTGGAATTAGATGAAAGAACTGATCTTCGACATAGTCAAGAATGGGCTACCTCTTTCCGTCGCGGCCAGCATCTTCGCCCAGGGACTGAGCATCGTCCCGAGTCAGTTGGTGGCAAGTGACAGGGGACCAGTAACACGGGAGGAAAAGCCTGTCACACATACATGGAGGAAGACCAATGCCATCAACTGATACTCCCCAGGCTTTTCACATCATGGCCAAGCCAACGGGTTCGGCCTGCAATCTTCATTGTGACTACTGCTTCTTCTTGAAGAAGGAGAGGCTTTATCCCGGCAGCGATTTCCGGATGTCGGATGAAGTGCACGAGGCTTATATTAAGCAGCTATTTGATGCCCATCAGGTTCCTCAAGTCACTGTGGCCTGGCAGGGAGGCGAGCCGACCCTGATGGGGCTCGATTTCTTCCGCCGGTCCGTGGAGCTGCAGAAAAAGTATCAGAAGCCCGGTACCCAGGTTGAGAATACCTTTCAGACCAACGGCATCCTTCTCAACGATCAGTGGTGCCAGTTCTTTCATGAAAACAACTTCCTTGTCGGCTTGAGCCTGGACGGCCCCCAAGAACTTCATGACATCTTCCGGAAGGACAAGGGAGGCCATGGGACCTTCGAGAAAGTCGTGAAGGCGCTCGAATTGCTTCAGAAACACAAAGTGGAATTCAATATTCTCTGTACGGTCAACAAAAAGAATGCCGACCATCCATTGAAGGTTTACAGGTTCTTCCGGGATGAACTCAAGGCGAGTTACATCCAATTCATTCCCATCGTGGAGCGGATCAACGAGAACGGGGAGACCGGATTCCAGGAAGGTAACAAGGTCACGGGCCGATCCGTTCGGCCGGACCAGTGGGGGCGTTTCTTAATCGAGATTTTCGATGAGTGGGTTAAACGGGACGTGGGCCGGACTTTCGTTCTGAACTTCGACGGAGCACTGGCCGGCTGGCTGAACGTGGCCGGGACCGTCTGCATCTTTGGGCCTACATGCGGTCAGGGCACGGCTCTGGAACACAATGGCGATCTCTATTCCTGCGACCACTTCGTCGAGCCGAACTACTATCTGGGCAACATTCTGAAAACACCCATGATCAATCTGGTGGCCTCGGAAAAACAGCGAAGATTCGGTCAGGACAAGCTGGAAACGCTTCCCCGATATTGCCGGGGATGCGACGTGCGGTTCGTCTGCAACGGCGAGTGTCCGCGCAATCGCTTCGTCACGACACCCGGGGGCGAGGCGGGTCTCAACTATCTTTGCGCTGGCTACAAGCTGTTCTTCACCCACGTCGACCGTCCGATGAGGATCATGGCCGATCTGATCCGGCAGGGCCGTTACGCCGACGAGATCATGCAGAGGCATGCCGCAACAGGCACGAGGCACGGGGCGGCCGGTGCCAAAGTGGGCCGCAACGACCCCTGCCCGTGCGGGAGCAGGAAGAAGTTCAAACACTGCCACGGCCTCGCGGAGGGCGCTATCACTCCTCCCGGCCGAAGAGCGGGGTAACACCATGGAAAACATACGCGACTGGATCGAGACTGCTGCGAAGTTCATCGAGGCCCTGGCCGTATTGATTATTGTGGGTGGCACCCTTCATGGCATAGGCCGCTACTTCTTTTACTACAGGCAACAGGTTAGTGATGCCTACAAACGATTCAAAGATAAGATTGGAAAATCTCTGCTGCTCGGGCTTGAGTTCTTGGTTGCTGCCGATATCATCAGAACGGTCGCACTTAGCCCAACCCTGTACAACATCGCAGTGCTGGGAGTGTTAGTGCTCATCCGTACGTTTCTGAGCTGGTCTTTGGTGGTGGAGATCGAGGGATGCTGGCCGTGGCAGCAAAGGGAAGAGACTGGCCCAGGCGCCAAGGAAGGAATGAGCACTACACTTCACCAAGGCAAGACCAGCACTTGCGGGAGCGACAGGGGCCAAAACAGAAAGGAGTGAATGAATATGGGTGATTACCTAAGCTTTGATTATTTAAGCTTTGCCGATGGTTTGGTAGCCCGGCTGCATGGGCCCATGAGCTTCCGTCTCCTCATCCAGCCGCTGATGGCGATTTTCTTCGCCTTTAGGGACGGGAGGAAGGATGCGCGGGAGGGGCGACCACCTTACTTCTGGGGCCTGTTCACCGATCCCGAGCACCGGGGCGACATGTTGCGGAGCGGCTTGAAGTCGATAGGCAAGGTGTTCATCATCGCCATCATCCTCGATAACGTCTTTCAATACATCGTGTTCCACAATTTTCGTCTGGGCGCGGCGATGATTGTAGCGGCGGTCCTGGCGCTCGTGCCCTATCTTCTGCTACGGGGCACCGTGAGTCGCCTCATGCGACGTCATACAAAGGGGGAAAAGCCATGAAGAACGAGACCCATGAGTGGACACCCAAGGTGAAATCAATCCCTTCGGCCGCCCCCGCGCCTGCTCGAGGCGAGACTGGGGTTCGTCGTTTCCTGAGCGGTTTTGCGGCTGCGCTCGGTATCGGCGCGAGCATAAAACGGAAACCCGTGGCTGACATGGCCGACACGAGCACACATCTCGCGCACGAACGTACGTCCCTGGCGATCGAACGGACCTACTGGGCCGCGGAGCGCACGCTGATGGGCTGGATCCGGACTGCCCTCGCCATGATCAGTTTCGGGTTTACGATCGGCAAGCTCGGTCAGACCCTGCATGACGTCGACGTGACGGGGTTCCGGGGCATGCGCATGATCGGCATCGACAGCATCGCCTATTTCCTCGTGATCCTCGGTACGGGTGCGCTTCTCGCAGCGGCCGTGCAGTTCAGCAGACGCGTGCACGAACTCTCGAAGCAAGGCCTGCGACGCCAGCCGAGCATCGAGTTCTGGGTCGCGTTGGTGCTGAGCGCGATGGGTATCTTCGCCTTCAGCACCCTGGCGTTGAACTTATGAGTAGGACAGCTTGATCAGTGATTGCGAACAGTGGCGAGTGATGAGTATTCCGGGTATCGCAAGGCAACTCAGTATCGAAGCCATCTCCTGTCTGGTTCGGATTGATTTGGTAAGAAGCTGCCTCTTGCATTATGAATGATGGATCTATAGATGTTGCTTTAGACAAAACCCTCAAAAGGAGACGAGAAATGGGAAGGAAGAGACAGGTGGTTCTGTTTTTATGCATGCTTTTCGTTGTGGGGATGATGACTCCCTATCTTGCGATGGCAGATGAGGCGTCCTCTGAAAAACCATACTCCGGTGATTTCTGGCACCGGTCAACCCTGACCGGTGACTGGGGCGGTGTTCGCAATGACCTGGCTGCAAAGGGTGTAACCGCCGATCTGAGCCTGACCCAAATTTACCAGGGTATCGTTGGCGGCGGCAAGGACGAGAACTGGAAATACGGAGGCCGCGGAAACCTCACCGTCAACGTAGATACCCAGAAGCTCGGATTGTGGCCCGGAGGATTTCTGACAGTGGAGGTCGAGGGTAATTTTAATCAATCTGTCAACGGCCAGACCGGAGCGCTTATGCCGGTGAACAGCAATCAGCTCTATCCAACCCCGACCGGTGAAAACCTGAACGTGCCCCAGGTATCGTTCATGCAGTTCTTTTCACCTTACGCCGGCGTGGTCTTGGGGAAACTTGACACCACCTCCGGAGACGCAAATGAATTTGCCCACGGCAAAGGTGACACCCAGTTTCTCAATTTGGCATTGAACATAAATCCGGTTACGGTTGTGACGGTCCCCTACTCGACTCTGGGCGCAGGGTTGATCATCTTACCGACCAAAGACCCCAAGGCCGCTATCATCAATCTTATGGTTCTCCAGGCC
>DATIGF010000063.1:0-9792 GCA_035454865.1 Nitrospiraceae bacterium
GTGTCCAAGTGGAAGATCTACCCGTGTTGTTGACCGGTCGCCTGGACCAAATCAGGTTTATGAACATCCTCATTCCACATCTCCCACCAGGCGCCTGCGGCTGAACAGGGATCATGGATTGCCTCATGACTGCCAGAGGTGCGCACGGTACGGTCTTTCGGTTATACAGGCACGGCCGATCCCTTCGTCGGCTCTCCGTAATAAATTGTCCGGTGGGGAAAGGGGATCTCAATCCCTCTGGCATCGAAAGTCTTCTTGATCCGCCGGTTCATCTCACGGCCAACCCGCCACTGTTGCATGGGCTTGGTCTTGATCCGGCACTTGATGATCACTGCGGACTCATCAAAGCGATCGACGCCGAGCATTTCCAGCGGTTCCAGGATATCCGGCGCGAAGAGCGAATCAGTCTGAAGGTTTGCCCCGATCTCCTTCAGCACGGCCATCACCTCGTCGACGTCTTCCCGGTAGGCGACGCCGACGTCAAAGACGTAATACGAGTAGAGCTTCGTCATGTTCTTCACGCGATCCACGATGCCGTTGGGAACAACATGTACATTGCCGGCGAGATCGCGCAAGGTGATCGCACGCAACTTCACCTCTTCGACCAGGCCGCTGACGCCGGCCACTTCTACCACATCGCCGACCCGCACCGAATTTTCCAGCAGGATAAAGAAGCCTGAGATAAAGTCCTTGACCAGGCTTTGTGCGCCAAACCCGACAGCCAACCCTCCCAGGCCCGCGGCAGCCAGCAGCGGTTTGAGATCGATCCCGATCTCCGACAGGATCATCATGGAGCCAACGACCAGAACAAATATTCTCGCCACATCACGCACGACATGCGTCAGGGTGTCCGCTCGCTTGACCTGTGCAGGGCTCGGAAGAGCGCCTTCGTACACGTGGCGGAAACGGTCCACGACGTGCTTGACCAGGGATAAGAGCAGGATCATGGCCGTTCCCACGATCATTACGCGAACTCCGGAACTCGTCGCCCACTCGACCAGTCGCTCCAGCGTGTGCATCAACAACGATTCCTTCATGTCATCCCTCCTCTGTCAGGTAATCCCTTGTCACTTGTTCAGAGTCGAACGAACGTGCGCTCGCGGGACCACGGCGGAACCGTTCAGCATCCCGTCAACATGATAAGTCCCGCACAAACAGGTCTCACGAGTAGTAGGAGCAGATAAGACGCCCAGAACGAAGCCAGTACCGCTCCGATGCTCAACAGACCGGCCATCCAGGCTCCTCTCCAGCGAAATCAGGTCGGCGGCGGGCTCCCGACGGGCCAGGAACCAATGCCGACCAGCGAACAGAAAATCGAGTCTGCCGCCAATTCCCTAGCCACCAGACCTTGGCGCCAGTGATCAATACTCTCGCGGTCGGCCTCGCCGACCTTGCATGCCAGAGGCATCCAATGGCCCGGAGGGCGCGCTTGGAAATAGAACGCCCGTAGTCCCTGTATCGGCTCGGGAGTCGTCGAGAAAAACCACACAATGCCTGCCAGTCTCGATCCGGCAGCGACGAGGCACGCGCGAGGCGTCGGACTCATCGGACACATAAGCCCGGCCAGCAACACATAGAATAGAAAGGCAAAATGCTGGCCGCATCAATTCAGGTCATGGTTACCGCCAGGCATCTCCGGCATTCATGACCCTGCCGGCTCCGGCTTATCGAGCCCGCTCACCAGCAGACGATTGATCGTGAGCCCCTGCACGAGAATCGAGAAAACCACCACCACGTAGGTAATGGTGACGATCGCATCCCTGATCGAACCAACCGGCAGCGACAGCGCGAGCGCCACTGAGATCCCGCCGCGCAACCCGCCCCAGGTAAGAATCGTAATTGTCCGCTCGCTGAACTCCCGCACCAAACTGAAGCCTTTGACCTGCACGACCACGCTGATCCAGCGCGCCGCCAGCACCAGCGGAATCGCCACCAGACCGGCGATGAGGTAAGACCGCTGAAAGCTCAGAACCAGTACTTCCAATCCAATGAGCACGAAGAGAACGGCATTTAGCAGTTCGTCGAGCAGTTCCCAGAAATTGTCGAGATGTTCCCTTGTCGTGGCCGACATGGCCCATTTACGCCCGTGGTTGCCGATAAGCAACCCCGCCACGACAACGGCAATCGGTCCGGACGTATGCAGCAGGTCAGCCAGGCCGAAACCTCCCATCACCAGCGCGAGCGTGATGAGGATCTCGACCTGATAATTGTCCACCGACCGGAGCATGCGATAAGCGACATAGCCGAGCGCCAGCCCGAGGGCGGCCCCGCCGATGGCTTCTTCGACAAACAACACTAGTACATCGGTCATGCTGAATGAGGCTTTCGGTACGAGATTCAGCACCACCAGAAAAATGACAACACCGACGCCATCATTGAAGAGCGATTCCCCAACGATCTTCATTTCGAGCCCCTTCGGGAGGCGGGCCTGCCGGAGCACTCCCATGACGGCAATTGGATCAGTCGGCGAGATCAGCGCGCCGAACAGCAGGCAGTAGAGAAAAGGCAGCGGAAGCCCGACAAAATCGAACAGCCAGTAACCGATCGCGCCGGTGATGAGGCTGGAAAGAATCGTGCCGACCACGGCCAGCGTGCCGATCACCCATTTGAGATCTAGCAGCTCGTCCAGTTTGACGTGCAGCGCACCGGCAAAGAGCAAAAATCCCAGCATGCCATGCATCAGCGCCTCATTGAAATCGATGGCACCGATGAAGCGTTGCGCCTGCGCTTCGACACCAAAGCCCAATTTACCCAATCCCAGCAGCACCAGGGAAAAGACGAGCGCCACCGCCATCAACCCGATCGTAATCGGCAGTTTCAGCAATCGATGGTTCAGGTAACTGAACAGAGCAGCCAGACAAATCAGGATTGTGAGCGTATGAATTAGGGGCACGGCAATACTTCCTTCTCAAGATGACAGCTTGGTTGCAGCGACACAGGTTGGTGATCCACCGATTCAGACAGGGCCTAGCCCTGTATCGCCGGGCGGCCGACAAACCAGCAGCAGCACCATCATCACACAACAGATGGAGGTGCGTTATGACGCAATGTGGTCGCGTTGGCAAAGGATCGGCCAGCGAGAGCCGATGTGAGTCAGACCGAGGGACATCTACCGGGTGGATCGAACCCGTGGCGATAGGTGGACACTTCAAGGTTTCGCGGGCGACACAACGACCTACGACCGGTATGGCACGACGTGAGGGCAACCGGGTATCCACCGCTGGTGGAGGAGATGACCTGAGAAACCAACAACGGCATAAAACGGCTTATAGCAAAGAAGTCTCTCCCACGCAATCCCTGTCGGACGCACGATCCCGATGGCAATCTGTGCCGACACTAAAGCCGGAATGGAGCAAGAACATTCCTGCTCACTGACTCGCAAGAGGCCGCACACCCCCCAAGAACATCATCACCTTGCCCCCGCAGCGCTAAGGCGATTCACCCTCGGCTGATGCCGCGCTCTGTCTGGAGCGGCGGACTTTTTCAGCATCCTGTTAGAGGCGCACTCGACACGCAGTCCAATACAGGACCCGCCGTCTGAAATCCGCGCATCATGGCCCGACCGAGCCGTGCATCTGTTCGTCACCAGCCGCCTCCCCCCTCCCCTCACACCCACTCCGGCGCATTTTCCTTTTCCGCTTCCCTTTCGGCAAACCATCGATACAGCGCCGGCAGCACGACCAGCGTGAGTGCGGTGGAGGTGAAGAGGCCGCCGATCACGACGGTGGCGAGGGGCCGCTGAACCTCTGCGCCGAGCCCCTGCGCCAGTGCAAGCGGCAGCAGACCGAGCAGGGTCGTCATCATCGTCATAATCACCGGACGCAGTCGCAGGCTGCAGCCGGTCAGAATCGCCTCGTCTGTCTGTTTCCCTTCAAGGCGCAGCTGATTGATGTAGGACACCAGGACGATCCCGTTCCCCACCGCAAGGCCGAACAGTTCGATGAAGCCGATCGACGCCGGCACACTGAGATATTGCCCGCTCAACCAGAGCGCCACGACGCCCCCGATCAACGCAAACGGCAGGTTGAGAATAATCAATGTCGCATAGCGCAAGGAATGGAACGCCCAAAACAGGAGAAAGAACACCAGCCCCAGCGTGATCGGCACGACGATCAACAGCCGCGCGTTGGCCCGCTCCATGTTCTCGAAGGCCCCGCCCCACGTGACCGTATACCCTTCCGGCAGGCGGATTTGTGCCGCCAGCTTCTGCCGTCCTTCATCGACCACGCTGCCAATATCGCGCCCCACCACGTTGAACCCTATATAGATGCGGCGTTTTACTTGCTCGCGGCTGATGCGGAGAGGCCCTTCCCGCATCTCGATCGTGGCGAGATCGCTCATGGGAATCAGCGCGCCGGACGCCGACTTCACCCGAATCTCCCCGATGGTGCCGATGCTGTTGCGTTGCGGTTCCGGAAATCTGAGGATGAGCTCAAATCGCCGCTCGCCTTCGTAGACATGGGTCGCCGGCTTCCCGCCGATGGCGGTGGTGATGATCTCCTGCACGTCGGCCACATTAATACCGAAGCGGGCGATCTTCTGGCGGTCGATGTCGACGGTGAGGTAGGGCTGGCCGGCGATCTGCTCGACTTTGACGTCTTTGACGCCGTTGACCTGTTGCATCAAAGCGGCAATCTCTTCCGCTTTGTCGTGGAGAACGTGAAGATCCGCCCCGAATAGCTTGATGGCACACTCGGTCCTGATGCCGGAGATGAGCTCATCCACCCGCTCTTGAATCGGCTGGCTCATGAGCACGGAGATGCCGGGGATCTCCGCCAGTTTTTTCCTGATGGCATCGGTCAGCTGCGACTGTGTTTTTTCCGTCTTCCAGGTACTCCGATCGCTCAGGGTCACAATCGGGTCGCTCTCGTTCGGCTCCTCCGGCCCATAGGCGATGTCCGGCCGACCGATCTTGCTCACAGCCATCCGCACTTCGGGAAACTCCAACATCGCCTTATGGGTCTGCTTCTCCATTTCGATGGACTCCGGCAGTGAGACGCTCGGCAGCCGGACGACCTGGGGCGTGAGGGCGCCTTCTTCCAAAAGAGGGATAAATTCTCTCCCGACGGATGGCACCAGCGTGAGGCTGCCCAGCACGATTGCCGTCGCGCCGGCCAGGACAAGACCGCGATGCCGGAGCGTCCACGTGAGCACCGGCAGATACCGTTGCTTCATCCAGCGTGTGAGACGCGTTTCCTCCTCGTGGTCGCCGCGCAGCATCAGCGAAGCCAAAACAGGCGACAATGTCAGGGTGACGACCACTGACGCCAGCAAGGCGATCACAAGGGTATAGGCCAACGGCGCAAACATCTTCCCTTCCATACCATGAAGCGTGATCAGCGGAAGGAAGACGACACTGATGATCAGAATACCGAAGAGGATCGGACGGCCCACCTCTATTGTGGCATGAAGGATCACCTCGAGCTTGCTCCTTCGCACCTCTCCATTATTCTGCGCAAGATGTCGATAGACATTTTCGACGACGACCAGCGACCCGTCCGCGATCTCACCGATGGCAATGGCCAGCCCGCCGAGCGTCATCAAGTTGGCCGAAAGCCCAAGCCGTTCCATCACGAGAAAGGTAATGAGCGGGGTAACGATCAAGGTGGTCGTCACGACAACGGCGCTGCGGACGTGGCCCAAAAAGAAAAAGAAGACGAAAACCACCAGCACGATCCCTTGGATCAAGGCATCCCGCACCGTATTGATGGCCGCCGTGACCAACTCGATCCGATCGTAGAAGGACACCAGTTTCGTGCCTGCGGGGAGGAAGTTAGTCCGATGCAGGTCTTCCACCTTGGCCTTGACCGCTTCGACCACCCGACGCGCATTGCCCCCGCGTATCATGAGCACCGTACCCGTCACGACCTCCCGCTCGCCGTTAAGCACCACCGCGCCATGCCGGACGGCGTGAGCGATACGGACCTCGGCGACGTCACGAACGAACACCGGCGTGCCCCGAGATTCTTTCACAATGATGGACTCGATATCGTTGACGCTCTTGATCAGGCCCAAGCCGCGAACGATCGCCCGTTCTGCATGGCGCTCCAGCACATTGCCGCCCGCGTTGGCGTTGTTCTTCGCCACCGCGTCGTAGATATCGTGGAGCGTCAGATCGAACTTGCGGAGCTTGGCCGGATCGACCAGGACTTGATACTGCTTGACGAACCCCCCCATGCCGTTCACATCGATCACGCCCGGCACGCTCTTGAGCAGCGGACGCAGGACCCAGTCCTGGAGCGTCCGCTGGTCCGTCAGCGTTGTTTCGATTATGTGAGGATCGGTCGCCGCGGCATCGGGTGCCTCCACGTAATATTGATAGACTTCGCCCAGCCCGGTACTCACGGGGGCCATCACCGGATCGAGCCCCTCCGGCAAACGCACTTTCGCCGCCATCATCCGTTCCAGCACCAACTGGCGGGCGAAGTAAATATCGACATCGTCATTGAACACGACCGTGATCTGGGAGAGGGCGAATTTTGAAAGAGATCGAATTTGCGCTAAGCCGGGCAGCCCAGTCATCTGGAGCTCGAGCGGATAGGTGATGAATCGTTCGACTTCGACCGGCGAGAGACCCGGCGCGTCGGTCAGCACCTGCACCTGGATATTCGTCACATCGGGGTAGGCATCGATCGGGATCGACTGAAAGGCGAACAGACCGGCGATGGACAACAGACAGGCCAGACCCAGGACCAGGATTCGCTGCCGCAGGGAGAATTCCAAAAGCGAAGCAATCATGGTGCTGGCTCAATCTTGTGCCGTTCCATCTCAGACTTGAGTACGAATGAACCTTTCGTCACCACCTGCTCACCCTCGGTCACTCCGTCCATCACCGTCACCACCTCGCCCTGCTCATTTCCCAACTTGACCATCCGCACTTCAAATTCGTTCGCCCCCCGCTGAACGAATACCATCTTGCCGGTGGCTCCGTTTTGGACGGCGGCGAGCGGCACGGTCAGCGCATCCGGAGTCGGTGCCGCGTAGACGCGGACGGCGGCGAACATTTCCGGTTTCAGCAGTCGATCGGGATTGGGCACCGTGACCCGCAAGCGCATCGTACGAGTCGCCGGATCCAACACATCGCTGATGTAGGTGATCGTTCCCGGAAAGATCGCGTGGGGATAGGCGGACACAATGACGTCGACCTTCTGGTCCTTACGGATATACTGCACGTCCTTCTCCGGCACGTTGCCGACCACCCACACATCCGAAAGATCCGCGACGGTGAAGAACTTCTGGTTCGTCTCGACCACCTCGCCCCTGGTGATATTGCGCATGATAACCCGCCCGTCGAACGGCGCGCGTAACGGCACGTCGGCTTTAATCGTGTGTTCGCGATCCAGTCGCTCGACTTCCTGCCGTGGCACGCCAAGCAGTTCGAGACGATTCCGCGTTTCGCGGGCCTCGGCCCGGGCCGTCTTCATTTCGGCCTCGCGCCGCTGCAACTCGGCCAGACTCACGGCCTTGTCCTGGTACAAATCCCTCGCCCTTTGGTAGACCAGTTCCGCTTCGTGCAGTTTTGCCGCAGCCTTCAGGTAGGCCCCTTCCGCCACGCCGAGGTCTGTACTGTGGAGCATTGCCAGCAAGGTATCTTTCTTCACGTCCTGGCCGACGTCTACATGAACCTTCACCACCCGGCCACGAATGAGCGTGGTCACCTCGGCAAGCTCATTTTCGTTGGATTGGACGGTAGCGGGAAACTCCCGAGTCACGCGCAACTGCCCACGGGCGACCGGCGCGAACTCCAACGCCGTCCGCGCCAGTTCTTCGGGGGTGAGGCGGAGCACTCCCGGCCTGTCGGCCTCAACCGGTTTGTTGACCTCAAGTGCCTGATCAGAGGTTCTTTCGCAGGCAACCAATCCGGCCAACACAACGGCGATGAGACCGATCGTCAGGAGGCCTCCTTCAATGCCCCTCCCCTTCCGTCTTGACCACTCTGTCTCGATACGCACAACCGTCGACAGACGCATTTGCCCGGAACCTCTTGGCCCCATACGCGTTACATTCCTTTACATAACACCAGCATGAGATGTGCCGCGGGAAGCTGGCGATTCTAGGGGGAAGAATAGACGATCCAGGAGCCTTTTGCCACGTTCCGGGTCAGGACCGTGGTGAAATGCAACAGAGAGCGCGCTCGTGACCAGGAATGAGCCGGGAGGTTTAGCGAGGGGTGGGAATCGCCTTGACCTGCTGCTGCCGCGACATCGCGAAGGAGATTGACATCGCAACCAGCGCACCGATGAAGGCCGCAGCCATATCCTTCTGGGCATCCCATTCATCTCCCTGGATGCCGAGGTAGAGATTCCCCAATTCAGGGCTGACGATGACTGCAACCACCGATTCGATTACTTCAAAAAGGCCGCTCTGTGCCAGGATCGCGCTGATCGGGAGGTAATAGGACCAGAACCCCTCGACGCGGGCCAGACGCATGAGCAACTCTCGCAGCGGAATTACGAGCAACGCTCCATAGGCAAAATGTACGATCCGATCGAACGGGTTCCGGCTCAAGTCGAGAACATCTTTCATCCAAAATCCGAAAGGCACCTCGGCATAGGTGTAATGTGCGCCGATAGCGTGCAGCAGCAGGAACAAGGCGATCAGGTAGTAGGACCGGCGTGAAAACTGGAACCGGCGATAGGTCAGGACCAACAGAGCGAGGCCGGTGCTGGACAGCAGATTCTCGAGAAACCAATCTCTCCGATTGACCGGCTCGATCGCCAGCCACAGCCAGACAAGGCCATACGACAGCAGGAGCCCCAGTACCAGGCGACGATTTCCGGATTCCGCGCCGGCCTGGTCTGTGATCCCGGTGTTCATTCCTGGAGGACTATTCGACAGCCTCAGTCTGCAGCTCCGACTGTGCCCCTCGCAGAGCCCGCACGACCATCAGGACCGTCACGCAGAGCAAGGCTCCGTACAGTGCGGCAGCCATGTCTTTCTGGGCATCCCAGATGTCTCCCTGAGACCCCAGATAGGTGACGCCCAATTCCGGATGGACGGCGCTCGCCACCCACGATTCGATGATTTCCCAAAGCCCGCTCAGCCCCAGCACGGTCATGACGGGGAGATAGTACACCATCCAGCCCTGCACGTTCGCGCTCAGCCGAAACAGCTCTTCCATGGGGTACGCCAGCAGGAACCCGAAGCTGAAATGCACGACCCGGTCGAAATGATTGCGCCCAAGATGCAGCACCTGATCCATCCACAAACCGATCGGTACCTCAGCGTAAGTGTAGTGGACGCCGATGGTGTGCAGCGTGAGGAAAGCGGTGATAAGGCCGTAGGAGGCATGAGACAAGGGAAGAACCTTGTACGTGGCGATCAACACCACCACAAACAACGCCGGCAAGACGCTCGCCAGAAGCCAGAACTGCGGATCAGCCGGAGACTGCGCCATCCATGCCGACACCCCGACGTACCACATCAGCAGTCCGATCGAAATCAGTTTATTACGCCCCACGTTCTTCTCTCCTTAATACATTATAATCGGCAGGACACAGCGGAAGCCCGGGCAAGCGTGCCGGCACCTCAATAGGTCTTATTACTCTACTGAACGCTGCTCTTCGCCGCAACCGCTCCACCGACCGGCGAACCCCCTTTGAGAAACCTATCCTCCGGCGGACCATCCTATGCGATAATGGGATGGTCTGCATTTTACGCTTCACCAGTCGAGAGCCTCCTGATCGAACGACGAGGGCGCTCTTCAGATGACGGTTCAGCCACAGTTTCCAGACGAGCAGTCGGAGGCCGGCGAGTTCAAACGCCAGCAGGACGCCTTTCGCGGTTGGGTCA